>DASSBJ010000158.1:0-21064 GCA_035698885.1 Solirubrobacterales bacterium | reverse complement strand
GAGGCTTTTGGGATGGTCGCCGCCGAGGCGGCCGCCTGCGGGGTGCTGCCCGTGTCGGCCGGGCATTCCGGGATGCGGGAGGTTTCGCGGGAGCTGGCTCAGACCTTGCCCGAGGAGGTCGCCGGGCTGGTCTCGTTTGCGGTCGAGGAGGGGGCGGTCGAGGCGATCGCCGCGCGGCTGAACGCCTGGCTGGAGCTGCCGGAGACGAGGCGGGTCGAGGCCCGGGAGGCGCTCGTGTCGACCGCTCGCCGGCTCTGGAGCTGGGAGGGGGTCGCCCGTGGCGTCCTCGCCGCGTCGACCGGCGAAGGGGCGGAAAACCTCCCGCCGCCGCTTCAATAGAATGCCGGCCGCCTCATGTACGGCCGCCTGCCGATAGTCAAGATGCTCGCCGCCACCGTCGCGCTGACCGCGGCGATGTCCGCGGTGATGCTGTCGATCAACTGGAACGGCCAGGAGGCCTCGACGGCGGCTCCCAAGATCGACGATCTGCTCAACGTGATGATCGTCCTCTCGTCCTTCGTCTTCTCGCTGGTCATCGTGATGCTCTTCTACGCGCTGTGGAAATTCAAAGCCAAACCGGGCGACGAGTCCGACGGCGAGCCGATCCACGGCAACACGCGGCTCGAGGTCGCCTGGACCGTGATCCCGACGATCATCGTGCTCTTCGGCGCCGGCTACAGCTGGTCGGTGCTCAACGACATCGAAAGGACCGAAGGCCAGCCGATCACGGTCGACGTGTTCTCCCAGCAGTACGCCTGGAGCTTCGGCTACCCCGGCAAGGGCAACAAGTTCGTCGAGGGCGAGCTGCACGTGCCTGTCAACCGCCAGGTCAAGTTCAAGATGCACTCCCAGGACGTGATCCACTCCTTCTGGGTGCCCGAGTGGCGGATCAAGAAAGACAACGTGCCCGGGATCACGACGACCGCCACGGTGACGCCGGACAGGGTCGGCGCCTACCAGCTGATCTGCACCGAGCTCTGCGGCTTCGGCCACGCATCGATGCGGGCGAAGGTCGTCGTCGAGCCGCCGGCCAAGTTCCGCAAATGGGTGGCCGGCCTGAAGGAAACGGTGCCGCCCGCCTACCTGGAATCGATCCGCCAGGACACCGAAACCGACCCGGTCGAACCCGTCGGGGCGGGCGGGGCATAATGGAGACGAGCTGCCGATGACCGCTGCGATCAGGCAACCGGGATGGATTCGGGGCGCGCTCGGCGCGCTGCTCGGCGCTGCCTTCGGCGTCGGCCTGGTCGTCTCCCTGCGCGCGATCTCCGGGCTGGAGATCTGGCAGACCGAGGAGACCGGCTACCCGCACGTCGTCGTGCCGCTGATCACCGGTCCGCTCGGCTTCCTGCTCGGCTTCGGCTGCTTCGACTACTGGCTGCGCTGGGCCGTCGGCATGCCGACGATCCCCGATGACCACTCGCAGCACGGCGCCAGGAGCTGGAAGGACTACTTCCACTTCAACACCGATCACAAGGTGATCGGCATCCAGTACGTCTGCACCACCTTCTTCTTCTTCTTCGTCGGCGGCCTGATGGCGATGCTGATCCGGGCAGAGCTGGCGCAGCCGGGCACCCAGATCGTCGACGCGGCGACCTTCAACAGCCTCTTCTCGACCCACGCCGTGCTGATGATCTTCGTCTTCGTCATCCCGGTCTTCGCCGGACTCGCCAACTACGTCCTGCCGCTGATGATCGGCGCCCCCGACATGGCCTTCCCGCGGCTCAACGCGCTCAGCTTCTGGATGCTGCCGCTGGCCGGGCTGCTGTTCGTCGGCAGCTTCCTCGCCCCCGGCGGCGCATTCGACGCCGGCTGGACCGGCTACGCGCCGCTCTCCACCGGGGCGCCGCTGGGCCAGTCGTTCTTCAACCTCGGCGTGCAGTTCGCCGGCGCCTCCTCGATCGCCACCGCGCTCAACTTCCTCGTCACGATCATCACCATGCGCGCGCCGGGGATGACCTTCTGGCGCATGCCGCTGCTCGTCTGGGCGAACCTCTCGACCTCGCTGCTTGTGGTCGCCGCGACCCCGTTCATCGCCGGCGCCCAGTTCATGGTCCTGCTCGACCGCGTGCTCGGCACCCAGTTCTTCCAGTTCGCCGGCGGCGGCGACGTGATCAGCTACCAGCACATCTTCTGGTTCTACTCGCACCCGGCCGTCTACATCATGATGCTGCCGGGCTTCGGGATCATCTCCGAGGTCATCTCGACCCACGCCCGCAAACCGATCTTCGGCTACCGGCTGATGGCGCTGGCGTTGATCGGCATCGTCGTGCTCAGCTACTCCGTCTGGGCGCACCACATGTTCGTCGCCGGCATGTTCAGCTGGCTGCGCGTGCCGATGATGATCACGACGCTGCTGATCGCGGTGCCGACCGGGATCAAGATCTTCTCCTGGCTGGGGACGCTCTACTTCGGCAAGATCCACACCTACTCGACCGCGATGCTGTTCGCCCTCGCCTTCATCGTCACCTTCACGATCGGCGGCATCAGCGGAGTCATGCTGGGCATGGTGCCGATCGACATCCACGTCTCCGACACCTACTTCATCGTCGCCCACATCCACTTCGTGCTCTTCGGCGGCTCGGTCTTCACGATCTTCGCCGGCGTCTACCACTGGTTCCCGAAGATGACCGGGCGGATGTACGACGAGAAGCTCGGCCGGGTCCACTTCTGGGGCACCGTGATCGGCACCTGGGGCACCTTCATCCCGATGCACTGGGTCGGCATGGACGGCATGCCCCGCCGCGTCGCCGACTACGCGGCCCAGTTCGGCAACTGGAACCTGCTGATCAGCGTCTGCGCCTTCTTCCTCGGAGCCTGCCAGCTCGTCTTCCTCTACAACATGATCGTCAGCTGGCGCTTCGGGCCGCGCGCCGAGGCCAACCCGTGGCGCGCCAACTCGATCGAGTGGCAGGTCTCCTCGCCGCCGCCGATCTTCAACTTCGACGAGATCCCCCGCGTCGTCGGCGGGCCGTACGAGTTCGGCGTCCCCGGCGCCCGCCACGCGATCATGCCCGGCGAATCCGCCGAGGTGGCCGAACCCGAGCCCTCAGTGGTGGGCCAGGCGTGAGCGGGGCGCGCGACGAGGCGAAGCCGCTGCTCGTCTTCCTCAACGAGGTGGCGGGCGGCCGCAAGCTGCTGCAGGCCGTGCAGCAGCGCGCCGCCGACGTCCCCTTCGTCGCCGTCGCCGCGCCGCAGAACCAGCCGGCGGTCGGTCAGCTGATCGACAGCGGCGAGCTGCGCGACGCGGCCCGCGCCCGGGTCGAGGTGACGATGTCGGTGCTCTCCGAGTACGGGATCGAGTCGGTCGGCGAGGTGATGGACCGCGACCCGGCGTTGGCGCTGGACGACGCCGTGCGCGCCCACGAGCCGGGCGAGGTGCTTCTCTCCTGCCTGTACGAGACCCGCTTCGGCATCGCCCGCAAGGACCTGGTCGAGTGGGCCCGCGCCCGCTTCGAGCCAGCGGTGACGGTGACCCACATTCCCGTGCGGATCGAAGACGACACGATCCGCTGGGACGTCAGCCACAAGCTCGTCGTCGCGACGCAGACCGTCGCCGCGCCCGACCTGGTCGCGCGGCTCAAGGACGACGCCGCCCAGCGCCTGCACCGCTACACGATCGTCTGCCCGCGCACCGAGGACGTCTCGGAGGCGGAAATCGTCCGCGACCTGGCCTCGACCCTGGCCGAGCTCTACCGGGCGGACGTCGACGCGACCGGCCAGCCGATGAGCCCCGACCCCTTCCACGCCGTGGAGAACGCGATCGAGCACTACCGGGTCGACGAGGTGCTGATCTCCACCTTCGCCGGCGAGGCGTCGCACTGGCTCGACGAGGACCTGGTCGGGCGGACCCGTGAGATAACCGACAAGCCGGTCGAGCACCTCGAGGTCGGCCGCCCCGCCGAGGCGGTCGCCGCCGCCGTGGCGGAGGGAGGGGAGACCACCTGATGGAGAGCGCGACCGTCGCCCTCGGCCACGCCCACGAGGAGCACCACGGCCCGCCCGAGGCCAACCAGAGCTCGCGGATCGACCGCCAGACGCTCGGCATCCTGCTCTTCATCGTCTCCGAGGTGATGCTCTTCGGCGCCTTTTTCGCCTCCTACTTCTTCCTCCGCGTGGTCGTCCACCCGCCGACCTGGCCGCCGCACCCGTACGAGCTGCCGGTCGCCGTCGCCGGCGTCAACACGGCGATCCTCGTCTCCTCCAGCTTCACGATCCACTACGCGCTCGAGGCGATCCGCCGCGGCAACAAGAAGGGGCTGAAACTCGGCCTCGTGCTCACCTGGCTGCTCGGCGCGACCTTCCTCTTCATCCAGGTCAACGAGTACGTGCACATCGGCTTCAGCGCCCGCGACCTCGCCTTCGGCTCGATCTTCTACGGCCTCACCGGGCTGCACGGCGCCCACGTCTTCGTCGGCCTGATGCTGCTCAGCTTCGCCACGATCCGCGCCTTCCGCGGCCACTTCGGCCCCAAGGCGGAGGACCACCTCGGCGTCGAGGTGCCGGGCATCTACTGGCACTTCGTAGATGTCATGTGGCTCATTGTGTATACCGCCGTCTACATCCTCTAGCGCGGTCCAGGCGCCGCCCGGACGATGCGCATCTCCGAGCAGGCCGTCTTCCGCTGGGTCGTGATCGTCGCCGTCGCGGCGGCCTCGATCGCCGCGCTGACTCTGTTGACTACGCCGCTGGTTCGGGCGCTTTGGGCGTTGCTTCTGGTTCTTGCCGGGGCGTGGCACGCGTATCGCTGGTGGCGGGGCCGCGACGCGGCTGCAGGCGACCCGCGGTAGCCACGGTCCAGAGCATCGCCAGCCAGCTGAGGGTGGCCAGGGCGACGTGGGCCCAGACCAGCTCGCTGGGCAGCTTCAGCCACCACTGGAGGCCGCCCACGACACCCTGCAGGGCGAGCAGGGCGATCACCGCGGTCAGCGGGCGGATCGCCCGTCTGTCGCCGCCAGGGCGGCGCAGGAGGAGCCAGACGGCTATCGCGGCGACGCCGAAGACGGCGGCGATCGCCGCGTGGCGCTGGACGACCCATTCGAGCGTCGCGCCGCCCTCGAAGCTGAAGCGGTGGACGAGCTGACCGGCGTGGGCGCCGGCGTGGGGGCCGGAGGCGGTGGCGATCGTGCCAGCGAGGATCGTCAGCTGCCCCAGCGGGATCAGCGCCCGCACGGCCCAGACGCCGAGCCGGTCGCTGGAGCGCCGCCGCTCCCAGGGCTCGTAGCGGGCGCACCAGGCGAGCGCGAAGGAGGCGTCGAGCAGCAGCATCGAGAGGATGAAGTGGCTCATCACCAGGCCGGGAGCCAGGTGGTAGCGGACGACGAGCCCTCCGAGGATCGCCTGGCCGACGACGCCCAGCGGCAGCAGCGCCCCGAACAGGGCGAGGTGGCCGCGATAGGGCCTGCGGAACCAGGCGAGCACGCTGGCTGCGATCACGGCGAAGCCGACGAAGCCGGTGAGCACGCGGTTGCCGTACTCGATCACCGCGTGGGTGTCGAGCGGCGGCACCGTGCCGCCGTAGCACTTGGGCCAGTCCGGGCAGCCGAGGCCCGAGCCGGTGAGCCGCACGCCGGCGCCGGTGAGGACGATCAGCGCCAGCGCGCCGAGCGCGACGAGGGCGACCTTTGCATAGAGGCCGGGGGAGACCTCGAAGCGCTCTGTCAGGCGGGTCCGCACCGTTGCGACATCATCGCAAGCGACGCTGCCGGCGCCGTCAGTTGCGCGGTCCGCCTACGTCGTTTTCCTCGCCGCCGGGGCCCTCCGGCTTGTTGCCTCCGGCGGGCGTGTTTTCGATCAGGAACTCAACCAGGTCCTTCAGTTCCTCACCGGTCAGCCTCTCGCCGTAGTCCTGCGGCATGACGTTGGCGGGAAAGCCTTCGGCGATCTCGGCGTTGGGATCGACGATCATCTCTTCGACCCCCGCGGCGTTGTCGTCGGGCGCCAGGTATTCGTTCAGGTTCGGCCCGGTGACGCCGCCCGAGCCCGCCGCGGCGAGCGTGTGGCAGCCGCCGCAGCCGTTGTTGGCGAAGACCTGGGCGCCGGGCCCTCCGGGCACCTTCGGCGGTTCGGCGCCGGGCACGCCGGCCCACATGCCGACGTAGGCGGCGACGTCGTCGAGGTCTTGGCCGCTGACGATGTCGGCGGGCATCGAGTTGTTCGGGCTGTCGGTGCTCGGGCGCGGGCTCTCGACCTGCGGGATGACGATCCCTTCGATCGTGCTGTCGGTCTGTCCCGCGGCGCGGGCGGCGGCGAAGGCGTCGTCGAGGTTCGGGCCGATCTTGGCGGTGGTTCCGGCCTGGGCCATTTCGTGGCAGACGCCGCACTTCTGGATGAACAGGGTGCGGCCGCGCTGCACGTCGGCGGTCGTCGTGCCGCAGCCGGACGAGGCGACGGCGAGGGCCGCGAGGACGGCGAGCGCCGGCAGGGCGCGGATCGATGTGATTGGCTTGGGCATCGTCATACGGCGCGGAGCGCGCCGGAGTCTATATGTCGGCGACGCCTGAACCGTGCCTGGCCGCGGCGGCGCCGTCGGGTAGGCTTGAGGCGAATCGCACGAAGGTTCTCCAACAGCCGCGAACCGCGAAGGAGGGCGACGAGCATGCAGGTCAGGGACGGGATGTCAGAGGTGGTGCTGACGCTTGGGACGTCGCACACGCTGCGCGAGGCGGCGGCGAAGATGAGCGAGCGCCGCATCGGCGCCGCGCTGGTCAACGACGACGGGCAGCCGGTGCCGTGCATCGTCACCGAGCGCGACATCCTCAACTCGCTCGGCCGTGGCGAGGATCCGGACTCCGAGCTGGTCTCCGCGCACATGAGCGAGGGCGTCGTCTCCGCCGCGCCGGAGTGGAGCCTCGAGCGCGCGGCGGCGGAGATGTCGACCCGCGGCATCCGCCACCTGGTTGTCTTCGAGGACGGCGACGTGATCGGCATGCTCTCGATGCGCGACATCGTCCGCTGCTGGACCGCCACCGGAGCGACTTCAGGGATGAGTCCCGACTGACGGGGACTAGTGTCCTGACGCATTAACCGGTAGATCGGCCTACTTAGCGAGTAACTAGGTCAAACGTCCGTCTAATTGCCCAAACAAGCCGCCGATTCAAGCTGGGCGGAAGAGTGCCCGACATTAATCCTGGGCGCGCAGATGCGCGTCCATCTGAGCTACGTCAGCCGGGACGGGCTCGTTGAGGCGGGGCTTCAGTTTCGCTGCGGCATCCCGGCTGCGAAAGGAGCAGTTCATGCATCGAACCTCATTGCGCCTCGGCGCAATCCTGGTTGCCGCTGCGGCGCTTGCATTCCCAGCGTCGTCATTTGCGGCAACCGCAACGACCACCGGAACCGTAACGGGGGGCGAACTGGCGCTGACGACGTCCGCCGCTCCAACGTTCTCGGCCACCCTGAACGGAACCGATCAGACGCCGACCTACACGCTGCCGCTGACGATCGAAGATATGAGGGGAACCGGCGCAGGCTGGAACGCGACGGTCACCTCGACCCAGTTCACTACCGGCGGCGAAACGCCGCACACGCTATCGACGAGCGCCTCGTCGATAACTGGCGTGAGCAACGCCTGCGTGGAAGGTGGCAGCTGCACCGACCCGACCAACGCGATCAGCTACCCGTTGACCGTGCCGGCCGGAGCCGAAGCGGCGGCTGTGAAGTTCTTCAACGCCGCGGAAGAAACCGGGCTGGGCGTGTTCTCGAACACCCCGACGGTGGCGGTGAGCATTCCGGCGGACACCTATGCCGGGAGCTACACCAGCACGATCACGCTCGCCAGCGTCAGCGGGCCGTAGCAAGACCGATTAGCCTGCTGAGGTGGGTTGGATCGAGTCATCGGGAGGAGCGCGCGACAGGTGTCGGGCGCTCCTCTTCTTTTCCGTTCTGGCTCTGGCGACGCTCGGGCCGGTCGCGGCGGCCGCCGGGCGCGGCCCGAGCTTCACGCTGAAGGCGCTCGGGGTGTCGCCCGGGGCCCCGTACTTCGTCTTCGACTCCCGGCCGGGCGCCACCGTCGGCGCCGCCGTCCGGGTGACGAACGAAGGGGACCGTCCCGGCACCGTGCGGCTCTACGGCGTCGACGCGGTGACCGGGCAGACGACCGGCGCCGTCTACCGCTCGCGCCAGGAGCCCCGTCACGACGTCGGGGCCTGGATCTCGATGCCGGTCCACCAGCTCAGCCTCGCCCCGGGCCAGAGCCGGGTGGTCAGCTTCCGGGTGCGAGTCCCGACCCCGGTTCGGCCCGGACAGCACCTCGGCGGGATCGTCGCCGAGAAAGCGACCCTGAAGAAGACCGATCGCCGCAAGGCCGGCCGGGGATCGTTCCAAATCAACATCCGCAACCTCTCGATCATCGCGGTGCAGGTGAACCTGCCGGGCAAGCAGGTCGAGAAGCTGCGGCTGACGAGCGTCAAGCCGGGGGCGGCCGAAGGCTTCCAGACGCTTCTGATCGGGATGCGAAACGGCGGCAACCAGCTGGTCAAGGGCACCGGAACGATGGTGGTGAGCGGCGAGAACGACGAACAGCTCAAGCGCGCCAAGTTCAACCTCGACACCTTCGTGCCGCAGACGGCGATCGCTTACCCGTTCGCGGTTCCCGGCCAGGCCCTACCCGCCGGTCGCTACCGCGCCGAGGTAACGGTGAGATACGGACATGGGCACGTCGCCCGCCTGACGAGGTGGTTCACGATCTCAGACAAGCAGGTCGAACAGGTCTTCGGCTCGAGTTCCCGTGGCCCGGGATCGGACGGATCGTCGAACCTGCTGTTGCTCTTACTGGGGGCGCTGGCGATCCTGCTGCTCGGCTTCCTTCTGGCCTGGGCGATCCTGCGCCGACGGGGCCGTCCGGGGCCGGTATCCGCGGCCGTCTCGCCGACCTACGTCACCGCGATCCACATGCCGAGTGGTCTGAGTCACGAGCAGATCGAGCTCGTGCAGTGGCAGAACCCCGGCACGCACCAAAGCGGGCAGTCCACGCGCGAGGAGATTGTCGCCTGGATTCATGGCGGCGGCGACCTGCGCGTGCGCGACGGTGCCGGAAACGACATCCAGGTCGGTATCGTCAACGGCGAGCGTCCCTACATCCGCACGCACGAGGCCGGCGTCTGGACGGACAGCCTTCTGCTCTTGCCGCGCTACTGAGCAAGTCCTTGCTTTCCCGTCGCTCAGCTCTGAACGTCACCCCCGCCCAGCACCAGCTCCCGCTGGCCGTAAAGGGGCACGCGGACCCGGCCGGGCTGACGATCGGCGAGGTCGCCGAGTACCTGACGCTCAGCATCACAGCACCGTTGAGCTGATCGACCGTGCGCTGAATGCGTCAGGACGCTAGGACCGAGGTGGTGAGATCGTCTCCACCGGGAGAACCGCACTGCGGGCGTGCTGGCGGCGCGGCAGGCGGAAGTAGTCGCCGACGGCGCCGCGGACCATCGTCCGCAGGGCGAAGAGCAGGATGACGAGGCCGACGATCGAGTAGATCCAGCCGCGCACCATGAAACCCTCGGCGAAGATCCCGCAGACCGCGGCGACGGCGCCGAGGGCGAAGAAGGCCGGCGCCCAGGAGGGGCGGGACGGGTAGACGAGCTCACCCGGCTCGCGAATCTCGCGACCCTCGCTCATCAGGAAGCGATGTAGAGGGTGGCGGCGACGAAGCAGAGGGCGAAGATCGCCGCGGCGATCCCGCCGGCCAGCAGGCCCGCGGCCATGTCTCGTCTCGAGGTCTCGCGATCCACGGCCGGATTTCTATCAGCCGCGGCGGCCGGGCGGGGCCTAGCCGAGCCGCGCGTCGATCGCCATCGAGCCGAAGAGCAGCGCCAGGTAGGCGAGCGAGAAGAGGTAGGTGCGCAGGGCCCAGCGGCGCTCGGCGCTGCGCAGCAGCCGCACGGCGCAGTAGATGAAGGCGGCGCCGAGGGTCATCGAGGCGAACAGATAGGCGAGGCCGAAGCCGCCGGCGCAGAAGGGCAGCTGCGTCACCGCGTAGAGCAGCACCGCGTAGAGGAGGATCTGGCGACGCGTCTCCTCCTCGCCGCGGACCACGGGAAGCATCGGCACGCCCGCCTTGGCGTACTCGTCCTTCATCAGCAGCGAGAGCGCCCAGAAGTGCGGCGGGGTCCAGAAGAAGACGATCGCGAAGAGGAAGAGCGCGGTGCCGCTGAGCCCGCCGGTGACCGCCGCCCAGGCGACCAGCGGCGGCATCGCGCCGGCGGCGCCGCCGATCACGATGTTCTGCGGCGTCGTGCGCTTCAGCCACAGGGTGTAGACGAAGACGTAGCCGGCGAAGCCGGCGAAGGCGAGGGTCGCGGCGAGCGGGTTGACCGCGCTCGCCAGCAGGACGAAGGAGCAGAGCTCGAGCAGCGCGCCGAAGCCGATCGCCGCCCGCGCCGAGATCCGGCCGGCGGCCACGGGCCGGTCGGCGGTGCGGGCCATCGTGCGGTCGATGTCGCGGTCGACGGCGTGGTTGACGGCGCCGGCGCCGCCGGCCGAGAGGGCGCCGCCGAGGCAGGTCAGCAGCACCAGGCCGAGCGAGGGGTCGCCGGCCACGTACATCGTCGTCACGGTGGTGAAGAGCAGCAGCGACTGCACCTTCGGCTTGGTCAGCGTGACGAGGTCGCGCGGCAGCGAAGGCGCGACCGGGCGCTGCGCGATCGCAGCCGTCTGGGCGCCGCTCATCGAGAAATCACCTGGGTCAGGCTACCGGCTGGCGCCCGCGGGCCGGCTGCTCTTCACGGGCGCTGCGATGGGCGATCGCGGCGCGGATGTCGCGCATCGGCCGGGCGCTCCGCACGTCGGGCGGCAGGTCGAAGTTGTGCGGATCCGGCGGCGAGAGCGCGAACCACTCGAGCGAGTCGGCGCCCCAGGCGTCGTGCCCCGCCGAGCGGCCGCCCTCGCGGCTGAGGATCGCGTTGGCGAGCGTCATGAAGATCCCCGCGGCGAGCACGAAGGCGCCGATCGTGGCGATCAGGTTGTAGGCGTCCAGGCCGTTGCCGCCGAAGAACTCGTATGCGTCGACGACCTGGTCCTTCGCCCCGCCCGCGACGAACAGCGGCACGAAGGCGACGAGGACGCCGATCGCCATCGTCCAGAAGGAGAAGCGGGCGAGCGTCTCGCCCATCCTGCGGCCGGTCATCTTCGGGAACCACCAGTGCAGCGCCGCGAAGCCGCCGAAGACGGCGCCGCCGACGAGCGCGAAGTGGGTCGCGGCGGTGCTGTCGGTCGTGTGCTGGAGGCGCCAGCCGGCGGCGACCATCGCGTGGTTCATCTCCGAGACGAGGCCGATGACGATCGCGACGATCGCCCCGGCGGCGAAGAGCAGCGGCGCGCGCATCTGGATCGCGCCGCCGCTGAGGGTCGCGATCAGGTTGAAGAGGACGAGGCCGAAGGGCACGATCAGCGCCAGCGACACGATCATCGCGAAGTACATCCAGCCGAGCCCGATCGGCGCGGTGTACATGTTCTGCATCCAGGCCAGGGTGCCGAGCACGGCGATCGCAACCAGCGAGCCGATCACGGCGTTGCGGTTGAACAGCGGTTTGCGCGCCAGCGCCGGCACGATCTCGGCGATCGCGCCGAGCGCGAAGACCAGGATCAGCATGTAGGCGCCGGTGTAGAAGATCCAGCTGAGGTGCTGCCAGAGCAGCGGCGAGCCGCCGGCGTCGCCGGCGAAGAAGATCCCATCGAAGTTGCGGTCGATCGTCAGCATCGCGATCGCGGCAAGCATCACTGCGCCGATCGCGATCGTCAGCCAGCTCGAGATCGCCGCCGCCCAGGAGAAGATCGGCAGCCGCCGCCAGGCCATGCCGGGGGCGCGCAGGCGGCGCAGCGTCGCCACCAGGTCGACCGCGATCAGGACGAAGCCGAGCGTCGCCAGGCCGCAGGCGGCGAGCCAGGCGTCGACGCCGTTGTTCTCGATGAAGGCGATGCCGGAGAGCGGCGGCAGCGGGTTGACGCCGGCCTCGGGCGGGGTGAAGAGGAAGGTCGCGTAGAGGACGGTGGCGCCGCCGACGAACAACCAGGCGCCGAGCTGGCCGAGGCGCGGCAGGGCGGTGCCGCGGGCGCCGATCTGCAGCGGCGCGACGTAGTAGAAGAAGCCGAGCGCCAGCGGCAGGGCGAAGAGGAAGATCGCGGTCGCGCCGTAGAGCGAGAGCATCCGGTTGAAGGTGACCGGCGGCATGAAGGTGTTCTCGGGAACCGCCAGCTGCAGCCGCATCAGCAGCAGCTCGACGACGGCCATGAAGAGGAAGCCGAGCGACCCGGCGATCAGGATGCGGCCGACGTCCTTGTGGTCGGCGCTGGTCGCGAGCTGCACCCAGCGCGCGCGGCGCGGCGGAAAGCCGTCGATCACCAGCTCGGGGTTCTTGGCGGGCGGGCTCACGGCACCTCTCCGTTTTCGATCAGTTTCACGACACGGTCCTGCGCCGCTTGGATGTCTTCTTTCTGGGCTTCGACGAAGGCTTCGTATTGGGCGGGGGAGACGACTTCGACCGCCGTCCGCATCGCCGCGTAGGCCTGGCCCGAAAGGGTCGCGGCCTGGCCGAAGTAGGTGCCTTCTTCGTCGGCCCGGAAGACGACCTCATGGGTCTTGCCCGGCACGGCGTCGGCCTTCGCCGCCAGGTCCGGCACGTCCCAGGTGTGGACGACGTCGGTCGAGACGAGGTTCAGCCTGACCTCGGTGTCGACGGGGACGACGAGCCGGTAGTAGGTGAAGGCTTCGTTCGGGTACTGGTAGCGCCAGAGCCACTGCTGGCCGGTGGTCTCGATCGTCAGCGGTTCGCTGTCAGCCGCCTGTAGACCGGTGGGCCCGGTCGCGGGCGCCTCGCGGGCTCTGTCGGTGAAGACGATGCTCAGCACCAGCAGGGCGACGGCGAAGACGCCGAGAGCGCCGCCGACGCGAACCTGGATGCCCGCGCCGCCGGTCAGCTGGCGCGGCTCGGCGCCGCGCTCGGCGCGGTTGCGGGCCAGGACGTAGAGCAGCCCGCCGATCGCGGCGACCCCGAGGATCGCGGCGGCGACGAAGCCGATCCAGAGCAGCGTGTCGATCTGGTCGATGGCGGGACTGTGAGGCGTCAAAGCGCGGCCATCCTATACTCGCCGCCGCCATGAAGAAGACCCGCCCATCTCCGGTGCTGCGAAATGCCGTGCGCGCCGGGGCGGCGGCGGCGATCGGCGCCGCGGTGGCGGCGCCCCTGCTGCGCAAGCGGGCGCGCATTCCGGCCGCCGCGACGATCGCCGCCTGCGCCGGCGGGCCGCTCGGCCTGGCCGTGCTGCGCCCGCGCTCGCGCAAGCGCGACGTGGCGATGTACGCGCTCCAGATGTGGGCCTTCACGATGGCGCACGAGCTGCCCTACGACGATCCGGAGCGGCTGCGCGCCAGGCTGAAGATCCGCTACCCGATCGTCGCCGACCGGGCGCTGGGCCTCGGCCGCCTGCCCAACGTGCGCCTGCAGCGCGGCCTCGCCGGGCTGCGCCGGGTCGAGACGCTCAACCGCTTCCTCACCTGGGTTCACTGGCTCTGGTTCCTCGAGCCCTACGTCGCGCTCGCCTTCATCCTGCTGCGCCATCCGGAGCGCTTCCCGCGCGCCGCGCGCCGCCTCGCCGCGGTCTTCGACATCGGCTGCGGGGTCTACTTCCTGGCGCCGACCGCGCCGCCCTGGTGGGCGTCGGAGAACGGCGACACGGGGGAGGAGGTGCGGCGGATCATGGTCGAGGTCGGCGAGGAGACCTGGAAGTCGGCCTGGCCGGCGATGTACGGGGCGCTCGGCGGCAACCCCTGGGCGGCGATGCCTTCGCTGCACTTCGCGACCTCGGTCACGGCGGCGATCTCGCTCGCCGAGACGGGCCGCGGGCCCGCCCTCGCCGGCTGGAGCTACGCGCTGAGCCTCGGCTTCGCGCTCGTCTACCTGGGCGAGCACTACGTCACCGACCTGATCGCCGGCAGCGGCCTGGTCGCCGCCGTGCTGCGCGGCGAGGAGCTGGCCGAGCCGGCCGTCCTCGCCGTGAACCGACGCCTGCAGAGCCTGGAGCGCCTGGCGAACGGGTAGCTTCTCACTGTGTCTCACGAGGAGCCGCAGCCGGCGAACGGAAACGGCGGCTACGAGCTGCCGCTGTTCACCCCGCGGCGCATCGTTCAGACCCTGCTCGTCGTCATCGCGATCCTGGTCGGGGTCTACTTCCTCTTCCCCAAGCTGGTCGGCCTGAGCGACGCGCTGAGCAAGCTCGGCGATGCCGAGCTCGCCTGGATCGCCGTCGCGATCGGCTTCAACCTCGTTGCGATCGCCACCTACGTCGCCCTGTTCAAGGCGGTCGTCGGCGGCGACGTGCTGCGCCTCACCTGGGGCGAGACCTACGAGATCAACATGGCCGGGGTGGCGGCGACGCTGCTCTTCTCGGCCGCGGGCGCCGGTGGCATCGCGCTCACCTACTGGGCGCTGCGCAAAGCCGGCATGAGCCGCCGTGACGTCGGCCGGCGGATGGTCGCCTTCCTCGCCCTGCACTACGTCTTCTACCCGTTCGCGCTGATCGCCTTCGGCGTCCTGCTGCGCACCGGCGTGCTGCCCGGCAAGCACTCGGTCGAGCTGACCGTCGTGCCCGCAGCGGTCGCCGGCATCCTCCTGATGCTGGGCCTGCTGCTGGCGTTGATCCCCTCCGACCTCGGGCGGCGGGCGGCGGCGCACGCGCGCGGCGAGCGGGCGCAGGCGATCGCCCACAACATCGCCAAAGTGCCGGCGATCGCGGCGGAGGGCTTCCGCTTCGCGATCGGCCTCTTCGCCCACCCGTCGCGCGGCGGCCTGGCGGTGATCGGCGCCGCCGGCTTCTGGGCCGCGAACATCGGCATCCTCTGGGCCTCCTTCCAGGCCTTCGGCGTCGAAGTGCCGATCGCGGTCGTCGTCCAGGGCTTCTTCCTCGGCATGGTCGCCAACCTGTTCCCGCTGGCGCCGGCCGGGGTGGGGGCGGTGGACGCCGGGATGATCGGCGCTTTCGTCCTCTTCGGCCTGCCCGAGGAGACGGTCTTCCCGGCGATCCTGATCTACCGCCTGGTCGCCTTCTGGCTGCCGATCCCGCCGGGGATCGTCGCCTTCTTCCAGCTGCGCAAACGCGTCGTGCGCTGGGAAGAGGAGGGGTTGCCGGTGGACAGGGGCGGTACTATACAAAGTGAAGTAATGGATACGACCACTGCCTGAATACACTGACGAGGAAGCGATGAGCGAGGCGAGGAAAGTCGAGAACACGATCGTCGTCGGCGGTGGCCCGGCCGGCTACACCGCCGCCCTCTACACGGCGCGGGCGAACCTGGAGCCGCTCCTCTTCGAGGGCTTCCAGTGGGGCGGCCAGCTGCAGAACACGACCGACGTCGAGAACTACCCCGGTTATCCCGAGGGGATCATGGGGCCGGAGATGATGGTCCAGTTCCGCGCCCAGGCCGAGCGCTTCGGCACCCGCTTCGTCACCGACGACGTCGACCGGGTCGAGCTCAGCGACGACGGCGGCCTGCACAGGGTCTTCCTCGGCGATGAGGAGCACCTGGCGAAGACGGTGATCCTCGCGATGGGGGCGGAGCCGCGCCGGCTCGGCGTGCCCGGCGAGCTCGAGCTGAGCGGCAGCGGCGTCTCCACCTGCGGCGTCTGCGACGGCGCCTTCTTCAAAGGCAGGAAGGTGATCGTGATCGGCGGCGGCGACTCGGCGATGGAGGACGCGATCTTCGTCTCCAAGTACGCCAGCCAGCTGACGGTCGTCAACCGCCGCGACGAGTTCCGCGCCTCGAAGATCATGCAGGAGCGGGCGCGCGAGCGGGGCAACATCGAGTTCAAGACCCCGTTCGTGCCGGAGGAGTTCGTCGCCGCGGAGGGCGAGCCGAAGCTCGACCACGTTCGCCTGCGCAACGCCGAGACGGGCGAGACGGAGGACTTCGCCACCGAAGGCGCCTTCGTCGCGATCGGCCACATCCCGCGCTCGGAGGTCGTCGTCGACCAGGTCGACACCGACGAGGACGGCTACATCCTGACGAAATCCGCCTCGACCGAGACCAACCTGCCCGGCGTCTTCGCCGTCGGCGACGTCGTCGACCGCACCTACCGCCAGGCGGTCACCGCGGCCGGCACCGGCTGCATGGGCGCGCTCGACGCCGAGTGGTACCTGCGCGACACCCCGCCCAGCCCGGAGGCTCACTGGCTGCCGGCGGGCGAGCCGCAGGAGACCGCGCCGAAGCTCGCTTAGGCAACCAGCCTTTGCACGACGAAGGTGCGGCTGCCGCGCGGGGTCTCGACCTCGACCGGCTTGCCGGGCTCGGCGTCGAGCAGGGCCTGTCCGATCGGGGACTCGGCCGAGAGCTTGCCGCCGGCGAGGTCGGCCTCGGTCGAGCCGACCAGCGTCCAGGTGTTGACCGCGCCTTTCTCCTCGTCCAGGACCTCGGCCGTGCGGCCGAAGGCGAAGCGGTCGTCGCTGCCGTCGGTCTCGACGACGACCGCGGTGCGCAGGCGTTCGCGTAGGCGCTTGATCCTGGTCTCGAGATGGGCCTGGTCCTCCTTCGCGATGTGGTACTCGGCGTTCTCCTTGAGGTCGCCGAGCTCGCGCGCGGCCTTGATCCGCGCCGCCATCTCGGTGCGGCCAGGGCCTTCGAGCTGCTCTATCTCCTCGCGCAGGGCCGCGATCCCCTCAGGGGTGATCGGCTCCCCGCCTCCATCGGCGCCGTTCATGCCGTTCACCTTTGCAGATGAGCGGCCTGCGTCGCCGCCTACGACGCGGCGGCCAGC
Organism: Solirubrobacterales bacterium; assembly: GCA_035698885.1. Classification (GTDB taxonomy): domain Bacteria; phylum Actinomycetota; class Thermoleophilia; order Solirubrobacterales; family 70-9; genus VRUE01. The sequence continues at coordinate 4,328 of DASSBJ010000158.1, read as the reverse complement.
GACGGGGCGGGCGCGTATGCGTCGCCGCGCTCGGCTTGCAGGGCGCTCAGCAGCTCGGCGGCGCGCTCGCGGCCGATCGTCTCGGTCAGCTCCAGCGGGCCGCGCGGCCAGTTGAAGCCGAGCCGCATCGCGGTGTCCATGTCGTCGGGCGAGCCGATCTGCTCTTCGAGCGCGAAGGCGGCCTCGTTGGCGATCTGGGCGAAGAGGCGGGGGAGGATCGCCTCGGCCGCCGGGTCGATCTCGGCCAGCGCGGCCGGGTCGAGCGTCGGCTCCGCGGTCTCCGTTCCGGTGCGACTTTCGTACCGCTGAGGTACGAAAGTCGCACCGGAACCTGGGTGAGGGGCATCGTCGTAGCTGTAGAAGCCGCAGCCGGACTTGCGGCCGAGGCGCCCGTCGGCGACGAGCGCCTCCTGGATCGGGCTGGGGCGCCAGCGCGCCGGCTCTCCGCCCTGCCCGTAGAAGGAGCGGGCGACGCTGAGGTTGACGTCGAGCCCGATCAGGTCGAGCAGCTCGAACGGGCCCATGCGGAAGCCGCCGCCGAGGCGGACGACGCGGTCGATCGTCGGCGCGTCGGCGACGCCCGCCTCGAGCATCCGCAGCGACTCGAGGCTGAACGGCCGGGCGAGCCGGTTGGCGATGAAGCCGGGGGTGTCCCTGGCGCGGATCGGCGTGCGACCCATCCGCCGCCCGACCTCCGTCGTCGCCTCCAGCGCCGACTCGTCCGAGTGCTCGGTCGCCACCACCTCGACCAGCTTCATCAGCGCCGGCGGGTTGAAGAAGTGCATGCCGACGATCCGCTCGGGCTCAGGGATCCCGGCGGCGATCGCGGTGACCGGCAGCGAGGAGGTGTTGCTGGCGAGGATCGCCCGCGGCCCGCAGGCGCCGGCCAGCGCGGCGAACAGCTCGCGCTTCAGCTCCAGGTCCTCGGGCGCCGCCTCGACCACCAGGTCGCAGCCCGCGAGGTCGCCGAGGCTGCCGGCGCCCTCGACGCGCTGCGCCGCCGCGGTCGCCTCCTCCTCGCTCCAGCGGCCGCGCTCCGCGCCCTTGCCGAGCGCGGCACGGAGGCGCTCGACGCCGGTTTCCAGCGCCTCCGGCACGGGGTCGTGCAGCAGCGTCTCGTAGCCGCCCAGGGCCGCGATCTGGGCGATCCCGGCGCCCATCGTGCCGGCGCCGACCACGCCGACCCGCTCCACCCTCACCGTCCCCGGAACTCCGGCTCGCGCTTTTCGAGGAATGCCCGCATGCCCTCCACCCGGTCCTCGGTCGCCATCGCCAGCTCGTAGAGGCGGCGCTCGTTCTCCAGGCCGGCGCTGAGAGCCGTCTCCTCGGCGGCGAGCACGGCCTGCTTGGCGAGGCGGGCGGCGATCGGCGGCCGCTCGGCGACCGTGCGCGCCAGCTCCTTCGCCTCCTCGAGCCAGCGGTCCGCCTCGACGACCCTGTTGACGACGCCGAGCTCGAGCGCCTCGCGCGCCTCTATCCGGCGCCCCGTCAGCACCAGCTCCATCGCCCGCTGCTTGCCGATCGTCCGCGCCAGCCGCTGCGTGCCGCCGCCCCCCGGGATGATTCCCAGGGTGATCTCCGGCTGGCCGAAGACCGCCGTCTCGGAGGCGACGATCATGTCGCAGGCGAGCGCCAGCTCGCAGCCGCCGCCCAGCGCGTAGCCGGAGACCGCCGCGACCAGCGGCGTCCTGAGCGCGGCGAGCCGCCGCCAGAAGGACGCGGCCGGGTGGCGCAGCGCCTCGGCGAAGCTGCGCTCGGCCATCGCCCCGATGTCGGCGCCGGCGGCGAAGACCCTGTCCGAGCCGGCGATGACCGCGCAACGGACTTCCGGGTCCGGGTCGAGCCGCTCGAGCTCGCCGGCGAGCAGCTCCATGACCTCCGGCGAGAGGGCGTTGCGCGCCTCGGGCCGGTTCAGCCGCAGCAGCGCGACGTGGCCCTCGCGCGAGCTCTCGACCAGCTCGGGGCTCACTCCTTGCCCGCCTCCAGGGGCGTCATCGCGTTGATCCCGGTCGCCGCGCGCCCGATGATCAGCTTCTGGATCTGCGAGGTGCCCTCGTAGAGGGTCGTCACCCGCGCATCTCGCAGGTAGCGCTCGACCGGGTAGTCGTCGACGTAGCCGGCGCCGCCGTGCACCTGGATCGCCAGGTTGGCGCATTCGACCGCCGCCTCGGTCGCGTGCAGCTTCGCCACCGAGGTCTCGGTCGTGTTCGGCTTGCCTTCGTCCTTCAGCACGCCGGCGCGATAGACGAGCATCCGCGATGCATCGCGCTTGACGATCATGTCGGCGATCATCTCCTGCACCAGCTGGAAGCGGGCGAGCGGCACGCCGAACTGCTTGCGCTCGGTGGCGTAGGCGACCGACGCGTCGACGCAGCCGTCGCAGATGCCGACGCAGCCGGCGGCGACGCTGTAGCGGCCGTTGTCGAGGGCGCTCATCGCCACTTTGAAGCCGTCGCCGATCTCGCCCAGCATCGCGTCCTCGCCGACCTCGACGCCGTCGAGCGAGAGCTCGGCCGTGTCGGAGGAGCGCAGGCCGAGCTTGCCGTGGATCTCCTGCGTGGTGAAGCCCTCGCTCGCGGTCGGGACGAGGAAGCAGGCGAGCCCGCGGTGCTTCTTCTCGGGGTCGGTCTGGGCGAAGATCAGCGCCACCTCGGAGAAGTTGCCGAGCGAGATCCACATCTTCTGGCCGCTGATCGACCAACCGGAGTCGGTCTTCGTCGCGCGGGTCCGCAGGTTGGCCGCGTCGGAGCCGGTGTCGGGCTCGGTCAGGCCGAAGCAGCCGAGCGCCTCGCCCGAGCAGAGCCGCGGCAGCCACCGTTGTTTCTGCTCCTCCGTTCCCCATTTCTCGATCGAGCCGGCGACGAGCGAGGTCTGCACGGAGACGACGGTGCGGGCGGAGGAGTCGGCGCGGCCGACCTGCTCGACGATCAGGCCGTAGCCGATGTAGTCGAGGCCGCGGCCCCCGTACTGCTCGGCGACCGGGGCGCCGAGGTAGCCGACCTCGCCCAGCTTGCTCGCCAGCTCGCGGTCGAAGCGACCGGCGCGGTCGTTGTCGCGCACCCGTGGCAGGATCTCGCGGTCGGCGAATTCGCGCGCCGCTTCGGAGATCAGCCGCTGCTCGTCGGTCAACTGGAAGTCCATCTCACCATCGCTTTCTGGTCGTTCTCCTGCGGTCTCTTCAAAGCTCTCGCTCCAGCGTCGCGGCGAAGGCCTGCTGCGCTTCGCGGGTGCGCGGGCCCGGGGCTTCGGGGAGCTCGCGTCCGTCGATCGCGGCGACGGCTTGGATCTCGCGCGTGGTCGAGGCGAGGAAGGCCTCATGGGCTCCCCGCAGGTCGTCGACTTGCCAGGCGCCGACCTCGACGTGCAGCGCCCTGACCAGCCGGTCGCGGGTGATCGACTCGAGCACCCCGAGCTCGAGCGCCGGCGTGCGCAGCCCGCCCTCGGCCGAGGCCCAGAAGATCGAGGAGGTCGGCGGCTCGAGCACGGTGCCGTCGGGCTGCACGAGCACCGCCTCGTCGGCGCCACGGGCCCTGGCCAGCCGGGTCGACTGCATGTTGGCGGCGTAGGAGAGCGACTTGACGCCGTTGAGGATCACCGTCGGGTTGTAGGTGACGGTGGCGACCGCAAGCGTCTCGGCGTGCGCCGGGAGCGGCTCGATCGCGGCGATGCGGCGGCCGCCGCGGGTGACGATCAGCCGCAGCTGCGCCTCCACCGCGCCGGCCCGGGCCAGCAGCGCCGCGACCTCGGCTTCGAGCGCCGGCCGGTCGAGCGGCAGCTCGATCGCCGCCGCCGAGCGCTGCATCCGCTCGTAGTGATCGGTGAGCGCGAAGGGGCGGCCGGCGTAGAGCCGGATCACCTCGAAGGCGCCGTCGCCGCGGTAGAGCCCGTCGTCCTCGAGCGGGACCGTCGCCTCGGCGGTCGGGGTGATCGCGCCGTCGACGCTGGCCAGCTCGGTGAATCCCGGGTCCATCCGGCGAGGCTATCCGAGCCCGCCCGCGGCGGCGCCGGTCAGCCTATCCTTGGGTCGTGTGGTTCGTACTGGGGACGCTGGGAGTGCTGGCGCTGATCGTCGGCGCCCTGCTCCTGGTCGGCCATTTCTCGAAGGCGAGCGCGACCGAGCTGCTCGACTGGCGCCCGACCCGCTCGCCGGCGCTCGAGGCGCAGAACGAGGTCGACGACGTGCGGCAGATGCTCGAAGCGCAGAACGAGATGCGCCGCCGGCGCGGCGCGCCCGAGATGACCGAGGCCGACCTCGACGCCGCCGTCCGCGAAGACCAACGCCTGCGCCAGCGCGGCCGCGGCCCCTTCGACGCCGGGTAGACCCGCCG
>DASSBJ010000157.1:0-19864 GCA_035698885.1 Solirubrobacterales bacterium | reverse complement strand
CGAGATCGGACTGCTCGAGCGCGGTCGGCGCATGCCTCGTATCGACACAGTGGTAAAGCTCGCCGCTGCCGTCGGGGCCGCGCCGGGCGACCTGCTCGAGGGCATCGTCTGGGAGCTGCCGACGACAAGCGAGGGGCAGATGAGGATCGAGCCACCCGAGGACGATTGAGCCAACAGAGAGCGCATGCCCCTCGCCCTCGGCCACGACAACGCCGAACTGGAGCACTACGTGCCCGCAGGCGAGAGCGTCGCCACTTAAGGATTCCCTAGCCGAATGGAGGCGCGACCGCGCAAGCCGCCTCGCGCGGCCGGGCGCGACGCACCGTGATTCCGTCCCAATCTCCATCGGCTCTCTTGCCACACTCGTGGCCGACCCCTGACCGGAATGCGGACGAAACCTGTCGGGTCGTCCAGATAGTGTCGCGCTGTGGCAACCCAGGCTGTCTACTATCGCGCCGCGGACGGATCTGAGCCCGTCGAGGATTTCCTCGATCGCGAGTTTCCCCTTGAGCCTCGGAAGAAGAATCCGAGCGCGCGAGAGATCGAGGCGGCGGCGACCAAGCGGATGACGATCGACTTGCAGATCGACCGCCTGAACGACCTGGCCAACGACGACCCGCCGCTGCCGTTCCCTCACACGTCGCAGATCGACGGGCCGTTGCGTGAGCTGCGCTGTCACTTCGGGCGGGCGCACTACCGAATCTTCTATAGGCGGTCGGGGAATCTGTTCGTGCTGCTGCACATGATCCGCAAGACGAGCGGGGCGGTTCCGCGAGCCGATATAGAAGTCGCCAAACAGCGGTGGCGGGACTTCAAGGAGCGAATGGAGGCGCGACCGCGCAAGCCGCCTCGCGCGGCCGGGCGCGACGCACCGTGATTCCGTCCGATGGCTTTAGCAGTTTTGCTACATTGACAGCGAAGGTAGTCAATGAGGTCGGACGGAAATGGCTCGTAAGAACGACTCGCCCATAGGAACTGCCCACTCGGAGAGCATGGAGAAGCGGGCTCGCAAGAGCGCGGCTTACAAGGCTGCGCTCGAAGAGCAGCAGCCCTACGAGCAGTTCGCCCGCTTGGTGATCCGAAAGCGCATGCAGCTTGGCCTCACGCAACAGGAGCTGGCCGAGAGGATGGGGACGAGCCATTCTGTCGTCTCCCGCCTTGAGAGCGGCCAACACCGATTCAGCTTCGCGACCATGCGCAAGCTCGCCAAGGCGCTCGACACGCATCTCGTCTACGGCTTTCAGGACGAGGCCCCCGACGCGAAGTCTCGCCGGACGCCGAAGCGCGAGCTGGTCGTTTCGGCCTGACCGAGGCGTCTACTGGCTCAGGATTGGGGCCAGCTCAGCAGCGGGTACTGCGGTAGGTACCGGGATCGTGACGTGCAGCGCGCCGTCCCGTTCAAGCAGCTGCTTCGGGCGCACCAGCGTAAGTCCGACCAGCTCACCGTCGCAGTTGAACCGAGCGGCGTGTCCCTCCGGCGTCTCGTCGTAGTCGACCGCGCGGGATGGGGCGCCAACATGGAGGTACAGAACGTCGGCATTGGCGTCGTACTCGACGCGATCGAACGTGATGCCGGCAATCGTCGCGCTCAAAGAACGTCGTCCTCGCGGTTCTCGGCTCGCGCTTCGGCGCGGCGTTCCGCGATCAGCTCGTCCGTCGCACGGCGGCGCGACCCGTCGGCAAGCATGCCGCGTGCTTGCTCGGCAGCGGCGCGACGCCTCTGTGCTTCGCGGGTCGCGCGCTGCTCCTCGCTCGCCAGAAAGCGCCTGAGCGCGTGGTCGACGAATTCCTTCAGGGTGATGCCACGCCTCTCGGCCTCCCGCCTTGCGCGCTCCGCCAGCTCGGCGTCCAATTCGACTGTATTTGTCTGCGGTCCGGTCACGCGCGAATGGTAACCGTGCCACTTGCCGTTCTGCCGTCAAAGAGCCGTAGTCTGCGGATATGACCTGTGGGCGCATCACCGTGAACCCGACTCATATGAGAGGGCTGCCCTGCATCCGCGATACCCGCGTCACCGTCAGCGCGATCCTGGGCCAGCTCGCCGCCGGAGCAAGCGTTGATGAGTTGCTGGCGAGCTATCCGTACCTGGAACGCGATGACATTCTCGATGCGCTGCGCTGTGCCGCAGCCCGTTTCTCTGCATAGGCCGTGAGTTGCGGCGAGGGTCCGAATCCCATTTCTGCGACTCGATAGGTCTCGTTCAACTCGCGCAGCGCACCGGCCATCAGCATCAGCGCTTCGATTGCGTGAACCTCGCTGTAGTGGGCGGGGTCGTTTCCGTGGCTGGTGAGGTGCCGGTTGAACTGCCCATCTTTAGGGGCGCGCCACGAATTGACAATTGCGATTTGAAGCGCTCGTTGCACCAGTGCTCGGCGATGGGACCACAGACCTGCGGTTGCCGGTGTCTCCGCTTCAAAAGCCTCGCGGGCGGGGCCAAACTTGAACCCGTAGTGCTCTTCGATCACTCCGCTGACGACCGCCGCTGCCGCAGTCTGCGAAGGGGCAATGAAGCCGCTGCGATACGCCTCGACGGCTTCTCGGGCAAGCTCCCCTAAACCCGTCAGCTCTACGTGCGCAACTTCGTCAAGCCTTGCGGTGATCGAGTCGAGAATCAGGGGGGCGCTGTCGAGGAGAAGGTCATCGCGCGCCTCTTTGCTGAGTGCTCGTAGTAAGCGCATGATCACGTCAGCTTCTGGGACCCAGACGAGGCAGATTCCGGTCCGGCAAATCAACTGGTCAACTTCGGTATGCGCGCTCGGTGGCAAGGACTGCCAGTTTGGCGGCGCGACGTTGAGGACAAAGGAGCGGACGAGGGTGACGAGACCTGGCTCGCTTTTGTCTTCTGTACGCGCGTCGTTGATCCAGACCCACAGGCGGGCGATTGCCTCTGGATTCTCTGCTGCCCAGCGCTGAAAGCTCGACCAAAGCCGTTTGTGCAGTCCGGCCAGCGTCCTCGGGTTCGGCGGCAGACTGGGCGGCGCGGACTCGGTTTCCCCTTGCGACTTCTGACGCATAAAGCTCAAGGATAGTTGTGAGTCGGGCGCGTAAGTCTGAGGACGAAGGAAGGCCGTTGGGCCGGGACCGGGGGGTTAGCTCGTCCGACATGGTGGCGACTGTTTACGCCAGGCTTGGAGTCAGGTCGATCCCGCCGACCTACGGCGATTGAAGCACCGCCTCACCGGCCGTCAACCCCTCCGGGGTCGGGCGCGGAGCGCCCTTGACTGCCGGTGATCCGGCGCTGTGCTGCTGGTAGGTCGGCAGGGCGAGGAAGGCGACGGTCCCCTCTGCCTGGACCCCAGCGATTGCGGCGGCAGAAAGGGCGGCAGAAACCCCGGAATCAACCTTCGCCGCCGCTTCGCTTCATAGAGCGGGATGAGCCTTTTTTCCGTGGGCTACCGCTCCAGCCTGCACCGGACCGAGATCGGCATCTTGGAGCGCGGCGAACGGCTGCCGCGCATGGACACGATGCTGAAACTCGGGGCGGCGCTTGGCGTCAAGTTCGAGTGCCCGCTGCTGACGGGCCTTGAGTGGACGCCGGGCGTGTTCCGGCCGGGATCGTTCTCGCCCGGCGAGCCCGGTCAGGAGGACCCGAGAGGCGGGCCCTGATGGCCGAAGGCATCAGGAAGCGGCGCTCGCAAGGTTGCAGCGCCCGCGAGGGCGGGCGCTGCAACTGCAAGGCGGGGTTGGAGGCTTCGGTGTTCATCGCCCGCGAGGGCAGACGGGTCACGAGATCGTTTCGACGCGAGGCCGAAGCAAAGAGCTGGCGGGCCGACGCGAAGAAGGCAGCAGAGAACGGCGGCGTCGGTTTGGGGTCAGGCGCTCGGGGCTCGGTCACTCTCGCCGAGAGCTTGCGGAAATTCGTCGCTGGGATGGAGGCGGGGCGCATTCGCCCGAAGGCCGCAAGCGGTACAAGCCGAACACGATCCGCTCTTACGACCGGGCGGTGCGGGTCCATATCGCGCCATCGAAGATCGGCGACCTCAAGGTCAGCGCCATACAGCGCAGCGACCTCCAGGACTTCGCGGACGAACTGCTCACGTTGGGCCTTTCAGTGGGGACCGTGAGCAACATCCTCAATCCCATCCAGGCGTTTTGCCGTCGAGCGGTCGACCGTGGAGAACTCGCCGTCAACCCGGCCGAAGGGATCGATCTCCCGAATAGCACGTCGCAGCGCCCGGCGCGGATCGCGTCGGCGGCGGAAGCCACGGCACTGCTCGCTGCACTCCGACCCGAGGACCGGCCCGTCTGGGCCACTGCGTTCTACGCGGGCTTGCGGCGTGGGGAGTTGCAGGCGCTCCGCTGCTGCGATCTGGACTTCAAGGCGAATCTGATTCGCGTCGAGCGCGGCTGGGACCAGGAGGAGGGGCTATCGACCCGAAGTCCCGATCCGGCCGTCGTGCGGTGCCGATGTTGGCGATCCTGCGGCGCTATCTCGAATCGGACCTGAGGCGCACCGGGGGGACCGGGACGGACCTCGTGTTCGGCCGGACGCCGGACGCGGCGTTCGTCTCGTCCACCATCGACAATCGGGCCAAGCGAGTCTGGAGCGCCTTCAACGACCGGGGGCACGAAGGTGCCGAAGCGGCCGACCGCAAACCGGAGCCGCTTGAACCGATCACCCTGCACGAGTGCCGCCACACCTTCGCGTCGCTGCTGATTGACGCCGGAGCCAACCCCGAGGCCGTCCAGACGTTCATGGGTCATTCAAAGATTCAGACGACCTTCGACATCTACGGCCACCTTCTCCCCGGCAGCCATGACGAGGTGCGCGAGCGGATGGATGCCTATCTAGCCGCAGGTATAGGGTCGCCCGCCTCGTGACGCAATTTCGCTCGATGAAGGCAAAGCGCCTGCTTGCGGTCTTGGAACGCAAGCCGCTCAGCTACCGCGTGGTGCGTCAGACCGGCTCGCATCGCCGGATGGAGGCACCGGATAGACCGCCGCTCTCGTTTGCCTTTCACGACAAGGCGACGATTCCGGCTGGCCTGGTCCGCAAGATCCTCACCAAGGACATCGGGCTTGCCGAGGACGAGGCCCGGAAGCTACTCTGACGTGGAGGATCGAATGGAGACCGTGCGCATCATCTATCACCACGAGGCCGATGGCTGGTGGGCCGAGTCGCCCGATGTCGAGGGCTGGTCGGCTGCTGGTGAGAGCTACGCCGAGGTCGTCAAGCTCGCAGAAGAAGGCGTGCCTTTCGCCTTGGGCCGTAGCGCCGAACTAGAGCACTACGTACCGGCTGGCGAGCATGTGGCCGCGTAGCTGTGGGAGGTTGTCACCTAGCCACAGGCCCTACGAAAACTTGCTCGGGTTAGCTTCACCTTGCTGGAGACGCTGAACTACGCATGGCCTCGCCAGGAGCGGCGCCCTGATCTCGATTCGCGGCTTTCTGCAGCGCGCATCGCTCTCACGCGCATGCCGGCATCGCTAAACATGTAAAGACTCCCGGCCTTGTCGTCCTCCGACATCTCATCCCACATCCCTCTGCCAAAGATTGCTTGAACAGACCATTCATCCTTTGGTGTTGCAATCCGCAGCGCCTCATAGTGGTCTTGCTTTTGCTGCTTCTTCCTGCTCTCAAGACGCAACCAGTCACGCAACAACCAAGAAATCCCCAAGGCCCAAATGATTCCGACGAACAGCAAGCTGCCGGTCGAGGCGCTTTCGAAGATTCCGACCAACACCCCGCCGAGGTAGAGAGTCAGGGCTGCAAGAAGCGTGCCCATGGCCTGCGCCAGCACACCCCGCATGAAGTCGGAATCGAGTCGCATGCTTGTATTCCTTAAAGGTCAGGAATTGATAGATCGTTGCATTCCTGGATGCCCAAAACTAGAAACCTAGTGATCTGATCTACGGGATCGGATTGGAGTCCGCGGGGCTTCGTCCGACTCGGACCAAGCCAAGGTCTTCGAAAAGGCCAAGGGCAAGGACTTCGGCGCGTTCAATTCGCTCAGTGAGCACGTCGGACAGCGTCTCAGTCTCGCCATGAGGATCGGATGCGTTCAAATCCTCCGCGTCACCGTGGAGCCGAACCCAGAGCGTCCCGTCGGGTTTGCGACCGACGTTGACAACTCCTGGCGACACCGATTCGTGGTGCGCGACGCGGTCGCGAACCGACTTGGGTCCCGACTTCGGACCGATCAGCTCCTCGATATTGGCACCTTCGAGGCGCATGGTTGCCGCGCGGCAGGCTTTCTCCGGCTGGCGGCCGGAGATCGTGTCGGCGAGACTGCGGATGCGGCTTCCGTCGGTCTTGAAATACGCGGCGACGGCGTGGGCGAGGTACTCCAAGCTGCGCCGCAGGGCCATTTCAAAAGCCTGATACTCGGCGACCAGCGGGCGGCTATGAAGGCCGATCCCAACATTGCCCTGGCCAAAGAGGTCCCCCTCGTGCTGCGTGGCGATCTCGGTGATCCGGTTCTCGATCAACTCCGCTCGGTCCAGGTGATAGCGGGCCGTGGCGAGGCCCTCCCGGAAGTCGCCAAAGATTCCCTCCTTCATCTCCCCGAGCCAGTCGCGCTTGCCAGCGACCGGCTCAAGGTGCGCAAGCGAAGGCGGCTCGGTCTGCAAGAACTCCCAGACGGCATCCAGCTTCGCGTCGGATATGCAAGCGCTCCCGTTCTTCGTTACCGGCTCGAAAATGGCGCGGCTCAGGAGGGCGGTCGCCAGCAGCTCTGCGGGGGGTTCCGACATCGGGGAAAGGGTGCCAGCTTGGAAATCGGGCTCGGACTGGCGCATTTACTGGCGCATTGGCCGGACCGCGAGGCCGCAACATCGCCTTGATCGGCAGGGCCGACGCGCCGCATTCGGCTCTAGCAAGCCAATCCAACAGAAAACGCCCCGCCGGGGAGGCGAGGCGTTTCTGGGGTTACTACAGGGAGGAGAGATATGTATCTCTATATATGTGGATCCGTGGGAGGTAGGTGGGCCCTTATGTGTGCCGCGGGGCGAGTCGATGGGAGTCAACTGCCATATGAGCGACGCCGGGTCCAACCAAGAAGTTCAGTGCGCTTATCGATCCTCTCTTGCGAATCCTTGAATTCAGAGTACGAACATACGTGCGATTTGTGTGTGAGGCGAGTCACAGAGCCTTGGGGGACTGGGGATCCGTGGCTCGCGAAGCGATTGTTCTACCCAATTCTAAGGTCTCGGTAAACATATGGCAAGTCTTTTCTTGGACGCCCGTTTGAGCGGCTGTACCGTTGCTGCGTGGCGGCAGCGGGCAAAAAGACGCGCATAGACGCGGTTTTGGCTGCGCGCGGGCTGTTTCCGTCGCGCTCGGCGGCTGCCGGCGCCGTGCGTGCGGGCGAGGTGCGGCTGGGTGAGGACGGGCCGGTTGCCCTGCGGCCCAGCCAGCTTGTCGACCCCGAGGCCGACCTGCGCCTCGCGCAGGGGCCGCGCTTCGTCTCCCGGGGCGGGATCAAGCTCGAGAACGCGCTCTCGACGCTGGCTGTCGACGTCGCCGGCCGCGACTGCCTCGACGTCGGCGCCTCCACCGGCGGCTTCACCGACTGCCTGCTGCAGCGCGGCGCCGCCCGTGTCGCGGCGCTCGACGTCGCCTACGGGCAGATCGACCTGCGCATGCGCGAGGATCCGCGCGTGACCGTGATCGAGCGCCTCAACGCCCGCGCCGTCTCGCCGCGGGATCTGCCCTTTCGCCCGGATCTCGCCACCGTCGACGTCTCCTTCATCTCGCTGGCCAAGGTGCTGCCCGCGGTCGCCCGCTGCCTGGAGCCGGGCGGCGAGGTGCTGGCGATGGTCAAGCCGCAATTCGAGCTCGGTCGCGAGCGCGTGCGCAAGGGCGTCGTCCGCGACGCCGCCGACCGCCGTGAGGCGGTCCTCTCCGTCGTCCGCGTCGCCGCGGGGCTCGACCTGCCGCTGCGCGGCTTCGCCTCCTCCGGCCTGCCCGGCCCGAAGGGCAACCGCGAGACCTTCGTCTGGTGCGGCGGCGGCGAGCCGCTCGCCGACCCGGAGTCCGCCCTGCTCGAGGTCGAGCCGTGAGCCGGCGCCTCGCGACGCTCGTCACCCACTCGCACCCGCCGGCGACCACCGCCGCGGTCGGCCTCGCGATCGCCGCCGCCCGCGAGGCCGACTGGCGGCTCGTCGCCTCTGCCCACGAGGCGGAGAAGCACGGCGGGCTGGCGAAGGAGATCGAGGTCGTCGACTCCCTGCCGCGCCAGGCCGACCTCTGCCTGGTGCTCGGCGGCGACGGCTCGATCCTCTACGCGCTGCGCCACTTCGCCCGCAGCGGCGTGCCGGTCTTCGGGGTCAACTTCGGCACCGTCGGATTCCTCGCCGCCGTGGAGCGCGACGACGCCGCCGAGGGGATGCGCCGCGCCTTCACGGGCGAGACCGAGACGATCGAGCTGCCGGGGCTCGAGGCGCGGATCGACGGCGAGCCGCGGGTCGCCCTCAACGACGTCAGCTTCCTGCGCCGGCCGCACGAGCGCGTCGCCGAGCTCAGCTACCGGATCGCCGACGAAGAGGTCGGGCACGTGCGCTGCGACGGCCTCGTCGCCGCGACTCCGGTCGGCTCGACCGGCTACAACCTCGCCAACCAGGGACCGATCCTCGCCTGGGGCGTGAAGGGCTACGTCGTCTCCTACGTCGCCCCCCACTCGCTGACCGCGCGCGCCCTCGTCGTCGCCCCCGGCGACGTGCTCCACGTCGGCAACGCGAGCGGCCGCGAGGCCGTCGACGTGGCGATCGACGGAGCGCCGGTCGGCGTGCTCGAGTCCGGCGCTGAGCTCGAGCTCGCCTTCGCCGACAACGTCGGCCGCCTCGCCCAGCTGCCGGGAACGAGCTTCTACGGCCGGATACGCGACAAGTTCGGCCACCTCGCTGTCTGAGCCGACCTCAGCGCTTCTTTAGGGTTAGCGCCGATGGCGCGCAAATGGTGGACTCTCGCCCTCAGCTCGCTGGCGACGTTCATGCTCCTGCTGGACATCACGGTCGTCAACGTCGCTCTGCCCGACATCCAGCGCGACCTCGACGCGAGCCTCTCCAGCCTGCAGTGGGTCGTCGACGCCTACTCGCTGATGCTCGCCGCCTTTCTGCTGACCGCCGGCTCGCTGGGCGACCGGCTCGGCCGCCGCCGCGTCTTCTCGCTCGGCCTCGGCCTCTTCACCTTCGCCTCCTTCCTCTGCGGCATCTCCGGCGACCCGACCCTGCTCAACCTCTCGCGCGGCCTGCAGGGGGTCGGCGGCGCGGCGATGTTCGCCACCTCGCTCGCCCTGCTCGGACAGGAGTTCCACGGCCGCGACCGCGCCACGGCGTTCGGCGTCTGGGGAGCGACGGTGGGCGGCGCCGTCGCGATCGGCCCGCTGGTCGGCGGCCTGATCACCGAGCACCTCGGCTGGGAGTGGATCTTCTTCGTCAACATCCCGATCGGGATCGTCGCCGTCGCGCTGACCGAGCTGCGCCTGGCCAACGTCGCCGCCCAGGATCCGGAGCGCATCGACCTGCCCGGCCTGGCGACCTTCTCCGGCGGCCTCTTCCTGCTGATCTTCGGTCTGATCCGCGGCAACCCCGAGGGTTGGGGGAGCACGACGATCGTCGCCTCGCTGGCCGGCGCGGCGGCGCTGATGCTTGCGTTCCTCGCGGTCGAGGCGCGCAGCAGCCACCCGATGCTCGACCTCTCGCTGTTCCGCAAACCCGCCTTCAACGGCGTCTCCGCGGTCGCCTTCGGCCTCTCGGCCGGGATGTTCGCGATGTTCCTCTACCTGACCATCTACATGCAGGGCGTGCTCGACTTCTCGCCGCTGGAAACCGGCCTGCGCTTCCTGCCGCTGACCGTTCTCTCCTTCGTAGTCGCGCCGATCGCCGGCAAGCTCTCCCACCGCGTTCCGATCCGGGCGCTGATGGGGATCGGGCTGGCGCTGGTCGGCCTCGGGCTGCTGCTGATGCACGGCCTCTCCGCCGACTCCGACATCTCCTCGCTGCTGCCCGGCTTCCTCGTCGCCGGCGTCGGCATCGGCCTGACCAACCCCAGCATCGGCCAGGCGGCGATCGCCGTCGTGCCACCGGCCAAGGCGGGCATGGGATCGGGGATCAACACCACCTTCCGCCAGGTCGGCATCGCCACCGGCGTCGCCTCGCTCGGCGCCGTCTTCCAGTCCCAGGTCGACGCCAAGCTCGCCACCGTGCTGCCGGGCGCCCCTGCGGGACTGGCGGAAGCCGTCGCCTCGGGTGGCTCCCGCGCCGCCGCGGGCGCCGCGCCGCCGGGGCGGCAGGCCGAGATCGTGCACGCCGCCAACGTCGCCTTCGTCAGCGGCTTCAACGAGATCCTGACGATCGGCGCGATCGTCTCCTTCATCGGCGCCGCTCTGGGTTTCGCCCTCGTCAGAGCCAGCGATTTCGTCGCTCCGACCGAGGCCGTGCCCGAGCCCGCGGCGGCCTAGGACCCGCCGCGCCGACTGCTACATCTAGGACGTGCTGCGCGAGCTCCGGATCGAGAACCTGCTGCTGATCGAGCGGGCCGAGCTGCGGCTGGGGGAGGGGCTGAACGCGATCACCGGCGAGACCGGCGCCGGCAAGACCGTGCTCGCCCACTCGCTGGACCTGCTGATGGGGGGAAAGGCGCGTCCGCAGATCGTCAGGCCGGGGGCGGAGGAGGCATGGGTCGAGGGAGTGTTCGACCTGCCGCCCGGGCTTCTGGCGGAGCCGGAGATGGCGGAGCTCGCCGAGCGCCTGCCGGGCGGGACGGAGGAGGTCGTGCTGGGACGGCGGGTCTCCGCGGCCGGGCGCACCGCCGCCTTCCTCGCCGGCCGCGCCGCCTCGGCCGCCGACCTGAGGCTGCTCGGCGGCCGCCTGCTCGCCTTCTACGGCCAGCACGAGCACCGCAAGCTGACGATCTCGGCGGCGCAGCTCGACGTGCTCGACGGCTTCGCCGGCGCCGACCACCTCGCCCTGCGCGAGCGCTACCGGGCCGCCCACCGCGAGTGCGCGCGGCTGGCCGCCGAGCTGAGCGAGCTGCGCGAGCGCGACGGCTCCCGCGAGCGTGACCTCGACCTGCATCGCTTCGAGCTCTCCGAGATCGAGCAGGTGGCGCCCGACCCGGCCGAGGAGGCGGAGCTCTCCTCGCAGCGCGAGCGCCTGCGGCACGCCGAGGCGTTGCGCGAGGCGGCGCTCGGCGCCCTTGCCGCGGCCGCCGGCGCCGACGAGGACGGCGGCGGCGCGGCGAGCGCCCTTGCGGCAGCCGAATCGCAGCTGCGGGGAGTCGCTGGGGTGGACGCCGAGCTCGACGGCCTCGGCGAGCGCCTCGCCGCCCTCGCGGTCGAGCTGGGCGACGCGGCGGGCGGCCTGCGCGCCTACCTCGACCGGGTCGAGGCCGACCCGGAGCGGCTCGCCGAGGTCGAGGAGCGGCTCGACGCGCTCGACCGCCTCTGCCGCAAGCACGGCGGCAGCGTCGAGTCGGTGCTCGCCCACGCGGAGCGCTGCCGAACCGAGATCGAGCGCCTCGAAGGGGCGGAGACGCGCAGCGCCGAGGCCGAGGCGGCGCTGGCGGACGCCGAAGCGCGGCGCGAGAAGCTGGGCAAGCGCCTGAGCAGGGGACGGATCGCCGCTGCCGGCCCACTGGAGAAGCGCGTCGCGAGCGAGCTCGACGGCCTGGCGATGCCCGGCGCGACGCTCGAGGTGGAGCTCGAGCCCCACCCCGACGGCTTCGGCGCGAACGGGTGCGAGACGGTCGAGCTGCGCATCGCCCCCAACCCGGGGATGGCGCCGGCGCCGCTGCGCGACGCCGCCTCGGGCGGCGAGCTCTCCCGCGTGATGCTCGCGCTCAGCGGGCTCGGCGAGGCGGCTGGCGCCGGCACGCTGGTCTTCGACGAGATCGACGCCGGCGTCGGCGGCAAGACGGCGCGCGTCGTCGGCGAGCGCCTGCGAGCGATCGGCGAGGCCCGCCAGGTGCTCTGCATCACCCACCTGCCCCAGGTCGCCTCGCTGGCGGCGGCGCACTTCCGGCTCGAGAAGGACGCCGACGGCGGGCGCGCGCTCGCCACCGTCGAGCGGCTCGACGGCGAGGGCCTCGTCGCCGAGATCCGCCGCATGCTCGGCGGCGAGAGCGCAGATCAAGCGGCCGATCGCCACGCCCGCGAGCTGCTCAAGGTCGCATGACCGGCGCATATCGGCGTCCTCGGTCGCTCGCGTGCAGAGCACGCCACGCTCCCTGCGTCCTTGATCTGCTTGGTCATGCGACCTTGAGGTTTTAGGCTCAAGGGATGGCCACCCCCAGTCGTCGCCGCCTTCCCGCCCTGCTGGCGCGGCGCAGCGCGCCGAGCGCCGCCGAGCCGATTCGCGGCACGGCGCGGCTCGGCCGCCGCACGAAGGACCTGGTCAAGCGCCTGCGGCCCGGCGACGTCGCCGTCATCGACCACGTCAACGTCGACCGCATCGCCGCCGAGGAGCTGCTCGCGACCGGGGTGCGGGCCGTCGTCAACGCGTCGCCTTCCAGCGACGGCCGCTACCCCAACGCCGGCCCGCTGCTGCTCGCGCACTCCGGCGTCGCGCTGATCGACGCCACCGTCGCCGGCGGCGATCCGTTCGAGCTGCTCGAGGAGGGCGCCGAGCTGACGATCGAGGGCGGCGTCGTCAGCGACGGCGAGGGCGGTGAGATCCTGCGCGGGCACGTGCTCGGCGTCGCCGAGCTGGAGGACCGGCTGGCCGAGCAGCGGGCGCGGGTCGACGAGGCGCTGGCCGAGTTCGCCGAGAACACGGTCGCCCACGTGCGCCAGGAGACCGATCTGCTGACCGGCGCGATCGAGTTTCCGGCGACCAAGACGTCCTTCCGCGACCGCCAGGTCTTGATCGTCGTCCGCGGCGACCGCCACCGCCGCGACCTGAGAGCGCTCAACGCCTACATCCGCGACGTGCGCCCGCTCGTCGTCGCGGTGGACGGCGGCGCCGACGGCTGCCTCGAAGCCGGCCTGAAGCCCGATCTGATCCTGGGCGACATGGACTCCGCCGGCGACGCGGCGCTGCGCTGCGGCGCCGAGCTGATCGTCCACGCCTATCCCGACGGCCGTGCGCCGGGCCGCGAGCGGCTGCTCTCGCTGGGCCTGACGCACACCCTCGTCCCCGCCGCCGGCACCAGCGAGGACGTGGCGATGCTGATGGCCTACGAGAAGGGGGCGGACCTGATCGTCACCGTCGGCGCCCACTTCAACCTGATCGAGTTCCTCGACCGCAAGCGCGGAGGCATGTCCTCGACCTTCCTCACGCGGCTGCGGATCGGCGAGCGGCTGGTCGACGCCAAGGGCGTCAGCCGGCTCTACAACCCGAGCTCGACGCTGGCCCCGATCGCCTTCTTCGGGGTCGCCTTCCTGGTCCTGCTGACGATCCTGATCATCACCTCGCCGGCCCTGAACGACGTCTTCGAGCTGTTCTGGCTGAAGATCCGGATCTGGCTCGGGATCTAGGAAGTCCGACCGGCCCCGCCGCCGGTGATCTAGCCTTCGGTCGCTGATGGGGTACAGCGCCCGCTACCACGCCACCTCGCTGATCGCGGTCTTCCTGGCCCTCGCGATCGGCATCCTGATCGGCGCCGAGTTCGGCGGCGACGCGCTGACGAACACCCGCAAGAACCTCGAGAACAGCCTCGTCGGCAACCTCCAGGACGCGCGCTCGCGGGCGGACGAGCTGAACGGCGAACTCGGTCGCTCCAACGAATTCGCCGAACGCGTCTACCCGGTCTTGACCCGCGACCGGCTGGACGGCAAACGGATCGCGATCGTCGCCCTCGGCGGGCTGCCGGGTGAGCTGACGCAGGCGGTGGAGGAGGCGCTGGCGCCGACCGGGGGGAGGCTGGTGGGGGTCGGCGTCCTGCGCGAGCCGGTCGACGTCAACGGCCTCGCCGACGACCTCGCCAAGACCCGCTTCTCCGACCTGCGCACCAACCCCGACGCGCTGACCGCGCTCGGCACCGGGCTCGGCCGCCAGCTGGTGGTCGGCGGCACCCTGCCCGAGGTCGTCCGCGGCCACCTTTTCTCGCGCGCCAGCGGCAGCTTCGGCGCCCTCGACGGCGTCATCGTCGTCCGCAACCAGCCGCAGGACATGGGGCCGGTGCAGAAGACGAAGGCGGGGCAGCTCGAATCGGCGTTGCTGAGCGGGATCACGGCGACGCGGACGCCGGCGGTCGGGATCGAGACGACGAGCACCGAACCGTCCTCGATCACCTTCTTCCAGGGCAACGACCTCTCCAGCGTCGACGACGTCGAGGACCCGGCCGGCAAGCTGGCGATGGTCTTCGCGATGCTCGGCACCGAGGGCAGCTTCGGCGTCAAGGGCAGCGCCGACCGCCTGCTGCCCGACCTGCTGACGCCGGGGGGCTGAGCCGTCTACTGGGTCGGCTTCCCGCTGGCGATCGCGGTGGCGGCGCTGATGGTCCCGGCCGGGGCGCGCGGCCTGCGCGACGCCGGCCTGGTGCGGGAGAACTACCGCGGCCGCGAGCTCGCCTTCCCGCTGGGGGCGGTGCTGGCGACGGCGGCGCTGGTGGCGCTGGCGCCGCTCGCCTTCCTCAACGACCGCGCCGACCTCGACCTGCTCGACCCGGAGCTGCGGCGCTGGCTGCCCTACCTGCTGGGGATCGCCTTCCTCGGCTTCCTCGACGATGCCCTCGGCCAGGGCGAGGCGGCGGCGACGCCGCGCGGCTGGCGCGGGCACTGGCGGGCGCTGCGCGAGGGGCGGCTCTCGACCGGGGCGATCAAGGCGATCGGGGCGTTGGCGCTGGCCGCGTACGTGGTTTCCGGGCGCGGCCTCGAGGACTGGCGCTACGTCGCCGACGTGGCGCTGCTGGTCCTCGCCACCAACCTCGGCAACCTGCTCGACCTGCGGCCGGGGCGGGCGGAGAAGGCGCTGGCGCTGCTCGGCGCCGGGCTCTGCCTGGGGGCGTGGACGCTGGCGCCGATCGAACTGCTGGGGATCTTCGTCGGCCCGGTCCTGGTCGGCGCCTGGCTGACCCTGGGGGAGCGGGCGATGCTGGGGGACACCGGCTCCAACCTGATCGGGGCGATCGCCGGCGTCTGGCTGCTGACGATCCTGGGCGGGGACGGGCGGCTGGCCGCCCTCGCGGTGGTCGCGGCGCTCACCGTTTACGGGGAGTTGCGGTCTATTTCGGCGACCATCGATTCGGTTCCGCCACTGCGCTGGCTAGACTCGCTCGGCAGAGCATGAGTCCATCCAACAAAGGCGACACGCGGTTCATCTTCGTCACCGGCGGGGTGGTCTCGGCTCTCGGGAAGGGAATCACCTCGGCCTCGATCGGCCGCCTCCTCGTTTCCCGCGGCTTCCGGGTCCAGCTGCAGAAGTTCGATCCGTACATCAACGTCGACCCGGGGACGATGAGCCCGTTCCAGCACGGCGAGGTGTTCGTCACCGAGGACGGGGCCGAGACCGACCTCGACCTCGGCCACTACGAGCGCTTCACGGACTCCAACACCTCGCGCGCCTCCAACGTCACCGCCGGCGCCGTCTACAACTCGGTGATCCGGCGCGAGCGCCGCGGCGACTACCTCGGCGCCACCGTGCAGGTGATCCCGCACATCACCAACGAGATCAAGCAGAAAATCCTCATCGTCGCCGAGTCACAGTCGGTCGACTTCGTGATCACCGAGATCGGCGGCACCGTCGGCGACATCGAGTCGCTGCCCTTCCTCGAGTCGATCCGCCAGCTCTACACGGACCTCGGGCCGAAACGGAGCATGTTCATCCACCTGACCCTGGTCCCGTACGTCGGGCACGCGGGGGAGCTGAAGACGAAGCCGACTCAGCACTCGGTCAACGAGCTGCGCCGGATCGGGATCCAGCCGCACGCGCTGGTCTGCCGCTCCGAGGGGCGCCTCGACCGCGAGATCCGCAGCAAGATCGCCCTCTTCGCCAGCCTTCCCGTCGACAGCGTCATCTCCGCCCACGACGTCGACAACATCTACAAGGTGCCGCTCGCCTTCCGCGCCGAAGGCGTCGACGACATCGTCCTCGACCACTTCGGGATGGAGGCGCCCTCGCCAGACCTCGCCGACTGGGAGGCGATGGTGCGCCGCGCCGATTCCGCCACCGGCGAGGTGCGGATCGCGATCGTCGGCAAGTACGTGCAGCTGGCCGACGCCTACAAGTCGGTGATCGAGGCGCTCGAGCACGGCGGCTTCCACCACGGGGTCGGCGTCAAGGTCGAGCTGGTCGACTCCGAGAACCTCGACCCCGAGCAGCTCGAGGGCATGGACGGGATCCTGATCCCCGGCGGCTTCGGCGAGCGCGGCATCGAGGGCAAGATCCAGGCGGCCAAGATCGCCCGCGAACGCTCGATCCCGTATCTGGGGATCTGCCTGGGGATGCAGATCGCCGTGGTCGAGTTCGCCCGCTCGGTCTGCGGCATGGAGGGCGCCAACTCGGCCGAGTTCGACCCGGAGACGCCGTTCCCGGTGGTCGACCTGCTGCCGGAGCAGAAGGAGGTCTCCGACATGGGCGGGACGATGCGGCTCGGCGCCGACCCGGTGAAGCTGCACGAGGGCACCAAAGCCCGCGAGATCTTCGGCGAGGCGGTCATCTACAAGCGCCACCGCCACCGCTACGAGGTCAACAACCAGCTGCGGCGCCGGCTCGAAGACGAGGGCCTGGTCTGCGGCGGCACCTCGCCGGACGAGCGCCTGGTCGAGATGATCGAGCTGCCCGACCACCCCTTCTTCGTCGCTTCCCAGTACCACCCGGAGTTCAACTCCCGGCCCAACCGGCCCGAGCCGCTCTTCCGCGAGTTCGTCGGCGCGGCGGCCAGCCACGCCGGTGCGCGGCCGGCGGACGGGGGCGAGCTCGAGGAGGCCGAGCAGGCCGCCGAGAGCGACGTCGGCGTCCAGCGCTCGGCCTGAGCGGCGCGGCGCTCCCGAAGGCCGCTGCGGCTAGCCTTGCGGGCGTGGAGGGGAACGCACGCCTGTATGACACCTTCGTCCGGCTCTGCGAGATCCGCAGCCCGACCGGGGAGGAGCGGGAGGTTGCCGACACCTGCGCGGCGGAGCTGCGCGCGCTCGGGCTGGAGGTGAGCGAGGACGAGGCGGCGGGCCCGGCGGAAGCGGGCGCCGGCAACCTGCTGGCGCGGCTGCCCGGGCGAAGCGAGGAGTGGGTGATGTTTTGCGCCCACCTCGACACGGTGCCGCACCGCGGCCAGATCGAGGTGGTCGACGACGAAGGCGTCTTCCGCAGCCGCGGCGACACCATCCTCGGCGCCGACAACAAGGCGGCGGTGGCGGTCTTCATGGAGCTGGTGGCGCGGGCGGCGGAAGCGCCGCCGCCGATCGGGATCGAGCTGGTGCTGACGGTTGCCGAGGAGCAGGGGCTACGGGGGGCGAAAGCCTTCGACACGGCCTCGCTGCGCTCGCACCGGGGCTTCGTGCTCGACCACGCCGGGCCGGTCGGCGAGGTGATCGTCAGCACCCCGACCCAGCAGAAGATCCTCGCCGACTTCGTCGGGGTCGAGGCGCACGCGGGGATCCGGCCCGAGGACGGCAGCAGCGCGATCGCCGCCGCCGCGGCGGCGATCCACCGCATGGAGCTGGGCCGGCTCGACGAGGGCACGACCGCCAACGTCGGCCTGATCTCCGGCGGCACCTCGGGCAACGTCGTCCCCGGCCACTGCGGCATCCACGCCGAGGCGCGCAGCCTCGACGCGGAGCGGGCGGCCGAGGTCGCCGGGAAGATCGCCGACGCCTGCGCCTGGGGCGCCAGCGAGCACGGCTGCGACGTCGCCGTGCGAATCGAAGAGCTGTTCCGCGGCTACGAGGTGCCGAAGGACTCGGTCGCGCTCGGGCTCGCCGAGGCGGGCATGCGCGGCGCCGGGCTGGAGCCGGCGCGGGTGGCGATCGGCGGTGGCAGCGACGCCAACGTCTTCCGCCGCGAGGGCTTCGACTGCGTCCTCCTCTCCAACGGGACCGACGCCGTCCATACCTCCGACGAGATGGTCCCGGCCCGCAGCCTCGACAAGATGCTCGAGGTCTGCGAGGGGATCGTCACGGCGGCGGCCAAGGCGTGAGCGGCCGACTGGAGCTGCGCCGCGGCGTCGTCATCTCCGCGGACCCGCTCGTCGTCGAGGTCGGCAGCGAACGCCGGCCCGCCTGGGCCGACCGGGTGCTGCTGGGGGAGATGCGCGAGGGCGACGAGGTCGTCGTCAACGTCGCCGCGCTCGACCTCGGGCTCGGCTCCGGCGGCTTCGACGTCGTCCACGTCAACCTGACCCGCGGCCTGGAGGCGACCCGCGAGGGCGACCAGCACGTGATCAAGCTCAACTACACCTCGCTCCAACACGCGGTCGAGCCGGTGGAGGGAGCCGAGATCGAGGGGCCGGCGGCTGCTTCGGCGGAATCGGTGCGCGAAATCCGCGGTAGGCGCGGAAAAGGCGCACCGATTTCGGGGGAAGGCGTGCCCGTCTTGGTCCTGCCGCTGCACGGGCACCTGGCGCCCGCCGCCTGGGCGGTGTCGCAGGCCGCGGGCGCCGCGGCGGGCGGAGAGTCGGCGGCATTTCGGGTCGGCTACGTGCAGACGAGCGGCGGGGCGCTGCCGGGCTCGCTCTCGCGCGACGTCGCCGAGCTGCGCGAGCGCGGCCTGCTCGCCGGCCACATCACCGCCGGCCCGGCCTACGGCGGCGAGCACGAGGCACTCAGCACCGTCGGCGCCCTCGACGCGGCCGCCGGCCGGCTCGGCTGGGACGCGGTCCTGGTCGGGCCGGGGCCCGGGATCATCGGCTCCGACACCGCCTTCGGCCACGGCGGCATGGCCGCCCTCGACAGCGCCCACGCCGCGCTCTCGCTGCGCCTCCCGACCCTGATCTCCCCGCGCCTCTCCTCCGCGGACCCCCGCGACCGCCACCGCGGCCTCAGCCACCACACCCGCACCGTCCTCGACCTGGTCCTGGCGCCGGTCGACGTGGCCGTCCCCGAGCCGGACGAGGTCGCCGGGGCCGAGGAAGCGCTGGCGGAGTTACAGGAAGCCACCGCCCTCCGCCACGAAATCCGCCGCGCCCGCCCGGACCTCGACGGCTACGCCGCCTCCGGCCTCCCGACCACCACCATGGGCCGAGCTCTCGAGGAGGACCCGCTCTTCTTCGCCGCTCCCCTGGCGGCCGGCGTCTTGCTCGCCGCCTAGCGCAGGAGCGCTTGCGTCCAAAGGGGTGTGGAAGACCAGCGGGAATAGGCCCCTCATGGCCGTCGCGATCAAGCCCGCCAGCCCCGCCGCCCCTGCGGCGGCCGGCGCCGATGCCCGCTTCGAGAGCCTGGTCCTCGACTTCCTCTCCTACCTCGAGCTGGAGCGGGGCCTCTCCCGCAACACCCTCAACGCCTACCGCACCGACCTGCTCCAGTACGGCGAATACCTCTCCGCCCACCAGCTCGATGCGCTGACCGCGCGCCCGGCCGAGGTCGCCGACTTCCTCGCCGACTTGGCGACCGGGGAGGGGCGGCCGCCCTGCTCGGCCTCGACGATCCACCGCAAGGCCGCCTGCCTGCGCTCCTTCTACAAGCACCTGCGCCGCGACGAGCTGATCGGCGACGACCCGACCGCCGCCCTCAGCGCCCCGCGGCGGACGAAGAAGCTGCCGCAGGTGCTCAACTACGCCGAGGTGCAGAAGCTGCTGGCGTCGCCGCGTGGGAGCGAGCCGACGGCGCTGCGCGACCGGGCGCTGCTGGAGGTGATGTACGCCTGCGGGCTGCGGGCCTCGGAGACGATCGGCCTCGAGCTCGGCGACATCGACCTGCGCGAGGGCTTCCTGCGCGCGCGCGGCAAGGGCTCCAAGGAGCGGCTGGTGCCGCTGGGCCGTAAGGCAATCGCGGCAATCAACGTCTACCTGCGCAGCGGGCGGCCGAAGCTGGTCGGCGAGCGCCACGAGCCGAAG
>DASSBJ010000156.1:0-28254 GCA_035698885.1 Solirubrobacterales bacterium | reverse complement strand
CCTCCGGTTGGCGCGCCTACAGCGCTTCGCGTTCTTGCTCAGGCGCCTGGCCGCCTTGGCAGAGCGCCCAGAGCGGCGCCGCAGCGCCTTCTTGCGCGTGGCCAACGAGCTTCTCCGGGCCACCCTGCGCAGGTGCTTTGCCCGCCTGCTGAGCCTTGCCGCACGCCTTGCGGAGGCGCGGCAGTTGCGCCGCGGGGCCGGGTCGCCCGCTCCGCGGAAGGAGGCGCTGGCCGGGGTTGGGTCATTGGGGGCGGCGGGGATGCTCTGGCAGGCGTCGCCGACGCATTCGGGAGCTTCGGGGGGCAAAGGGAAACCGCCGCCAACGCGGGCGTCGTAGATGTCCCTGAGACCGGAGTCCTGCGGGACGAGGCTAGAGGTGGTGTAGAAGAAGGCGTCATCGCCCGTGGCGCTCGCTTCGCCGAATTCGGAGTCGACTTCGCTCGTCCCCGAGCTGATCAGCGAGATGCAGCCTCTGGCGCTGGGTGCGTAGGTGGAGTCGCCCGCGTTGCAGCCGCCGACGCCCGCCTGCTCCCACTCGTAGACGTCCAGCTTCCCGTTGGAGTCGCGCGGGGTGAGCGCCAGGGTGGTGTTGAAGAAGAGCCGGCCCGCGACCAGAGAGCGCACCGGGAGCATGAAGTCTGAATAGGTGTGGAACAGGCCGCCTTTGGCAAAAGACTCCGGGATTTCGTCGCGCCCGCCGCGAGCGCCGCTGGGGATGCAGCTGGCGCAGGCCAGTTGATCGCTCTGCGCGTCATAGACATAGGCGAGGTCGTTGAGGATGCCGCTCGTGCCGCCTTCGTTGTCATAGCCGGTCAGCGAGGCGGTGGCGGCGAAGGCGAGGTAGCGGCCGTCGGCGGTGGCGATGGCGCTGTGCTGCCTCACCTCGAGCCCGAGCGGGGATGCGCCGGTCAAACCGGTGTCGGCGCTTCGGAGCGTACCGACGAAGGCGAAGCTTCCACCTTCGTCGGCGTCGTAGAGGTAGAGGTTGGGCCGGTCTTCGATCGCTTCGTCGCCCTCGCTGTTCCGGCCGCTCCCCGGCAGGACTTCGCGCGAGACGAAGTAGACGCGGCGGGCGTCGTCGCTGACCGCGGCGACGCCGTAGACGCCGGCGGCGATCCTTTCGGTTTCTTCCGTGTCGACGTCGAAGGCGAAGAGGACCTTGTCGCCTTCATCGCCACTGATGCGGGTCGTGTAGAGAGCGCGCGAGCCGTCGGCGGCGGCGCCCTCGAACCAGGACTTCGTCGTCCCCGCTTCCGCTTCACCCGCCGCGGAGACGGCGACGGTTTCGCTGCCGTCGATGCGGACGTAGAGCGGGCCGTCGATACCGGTGCCGGGGAAGGCGGCCGCCCAGAAGATCCGCGAGCCGTCGGCGGAGATCCGGTTGGGCGCCGGGCTGCCGGCGGAAGGAACGCTGTCCCCCGTGCCCGCTACGCAATTGCCGGTGTACGGTTCTCCATTGGGCAGGATGCAGACGAACCGAG
The DNA here is from genome assembly GCA_035698885.1 of Solirubrobacterales bacterium. Taxonomy (GTDB): domain Bacteria; phylum Actinomycetota; class Thermoleophilia; order Solirubrobacterales; family 70-9; genus VRUE01. Next base: position 26,773 of record DASSBJ010000156.1, on the reverse strand, counting down.
GCGCCGCTTCGGGTGCGGTCGACTCATAGAGCTGGGTCCTCCCTTCGGTTCCCTCCGGGGCGAGCTTCCGTTCCCGGGAGACGAAGACCGCGTGCGAGCCATCGTCGGAGACCCCCTCCAGGACGACGTAGGAGTAAACGCCCGCGCTGTTTTTCGCCACCGGTCCTTCCGTGATCGGCGCCACCGCTTCGAAGCCCTCGGACCCGCAGAGGCGGTCGTTGCGGCGGTAGATGTTCAGGGTTTCGGGGAGACCGGCGGGCGAGAGCGGTGGTTCGCTGTAGTTCCGCACCCAGCCGTGGCAAAGATCGTCGCTGAAGGTTTGGTACTGGGCGAATACGGCTCCGCTTGCAAAGGTGAGCGGCCTGGTCGAGGGGAGATTGATCGCGTGCGTCTGCCAGCCTTCGGTGGGCGTGCGCTGGGCAATGTACTGGGAGGCCCAGGGGGCCGAGAGGGCATCGGCGAAGGCGGTGTAGGCGGTGTAGGTGAGCTTCCCTCCGCCAGGCGTCGCGTGCGTGCGGCGTGTCGACCAGCCGACTTCGGCGGAAAACGGCGCCTTGAGGTCGCCGCTCCCCTTGTCGAGCGGGCTGACCATCTCGTAGGCGCGGCAGTCGGGCAGGTTGGCGCCGGCACCGTAGCGGTTCGCCTGGTTGGGGCAGCCGGTGTCCGGGGAGAAGGGCCGGAAGGTCCTGATCTGGCGGTCGGGGCCTTCGTTGACCGCGTCGGCGTTGGTGGCGACGACGCGGTAGTGGTATTCGGTGCCGGGTTGAAGCCCTTCGAGCGCGAACGTCACTTTGTGGGGGGAGCTGTCGGAGCCGACGTTCAGCTCTCCGGATTCAGAGCCATAGGCGGTACTCGTGCCGTACTCGAAGCGGTAGGTGGTGGCGAGGCCTTTCGGGTTGATTTCCGCCTTCAGCAGCCCTTCGGTCACAGTCACGCCCTCCGCCCAGGTATCGGTGATTTCGGGCCCTTTGGTGGCGAAGCTCTGGTCGTTGCCGTTGGTCGAGGCTTCGGGGTTGACCGCGACCAGGCGGAAGTGGTAGACAGCGCCGCCCAGGTCGAGGCCGCCGATGTCCGCGTGCACCGGCACGGGGCTGGTGCCCGAGCCGATCGAGCCGGTGCTCTCCGCACAGGGGACGGTTTCGCCGTAGGCCGTCGTCTTGCCGTATTCGAACTTGCACTGGGTGAGTCCGACCCCGTCGGGGTTGACGGTGCCGTTCAGCGTTGCTTCGGTGGCGGTGACCGCGCTCGCCGCGGTGGTCGTCACGTCGGGCGAGGTGAGCAGGGTCGAGCCGAAGACTTCGACCTTGGACTGGCCTTCGCGGCTGACGTAGATGTCGCCGCTGGAGCCGCGGACGGCGATCCCCTGGACCTGGCTGGAGAGCGCGGTGCTGGAGACCGCGGTGGCGCTGCCCGCGCCGGAAGCGTCGAACTCCTTGACGCGGGATTCCGTGGCGCCGTAGACGTGGCCGCTTTCCGGATCGACCGAGACGGTCGTGTTGAAGTCCGAGGAGACGGTGTACTTGAGTTCCCCGGTCGAGGAGTCGATCTTGGAGATCGCGCCGAAGTAGGTGGCGGGGAAGAGGAAGCCGGCGGTGGCCCCCGCCCCGGCGGCCAGGGTGCAGGGCTGGCTGACCGTGCTGAAGTTGGCGCTGTTGTCGGCGTTCACCGGCGGGTTGGCCGCGGGCACAAACTTGTGGATGCCACCCGAGTAGTCGCCGACGTAGACGGCGCCCGAGGGGTCGACGGCGACGCCGCAGGCTTCGGAGAAGCTGCCTTCGCTGGAGGCGGTCAGCTGGCCGAGGTAGGCGCCGGTGGAGGCGAAGACGTTGATCAGGTTGGGGAAGCCCTGGGTGACGTAGATGTCGCCGTCGGTGGCGGTGCCCGAGTTGTCGACCGCGATCTGGGATTCGGAGGCCGAGGCGAAGGAGAGGCCGGCCTGGGGGGTTTCGTCCGCGCCCCCCTGGCCGTCGATCGCGTTGGAGGACAGCGCGGAGAAGTCGGCCGCCGTGCCGTCGGGGTTGTAGCGCTTGATCGACGGCGGGGAGCCGGCGTCCATCACGAGAACGTCGCCGGTCGACTGGTCGACGGCGATCGCCCGCGGGGTGGTGAAGGTCGGCTGGGCGGCCGAGCCGAACAGTTCCTTGAAGCCGTGGAACTTGCTCGCGGAGGCGGAGCCGACCACGACGAGGAGGGCGGCCACGCAGGCCGCCAGGCAGAGCAGCATGAAGCTGGGCTTTCGGCCCATCCGGCGCTGAGTCGATCCCGCGGACGATGCCTTCGCGTCGCTTCTCACGTAGCTCTCTCCTTGTCCCGCGAGCCCCTCTGCCGGCCGCTTCCCTTTGCGGCCCCTCGGGCTCGGATTTCCCTGTTGTGTCTCAGCGAGGGCGACGAGTTCCTAGAAGGTGCTCGCTGTACCCGCTGCCGGGAGAGTAAGCGAACACACACGGGTTTGTCAAGCGCACGTTCCCAATAGAAGGACCGCGTTCCCGGTTACGCGCCGCATTGCGGGAGCGCCGCTACGCGACTGCGCGGGCGAGCCGGGCGGCCTCGGAGGGGCCCAGGTAGGGCAAGAGGAGCAGCTCGGCGAATTCGGGCAGCAGCGCCTCCAGCCGTTCGGCTTCGCCGGCGGCGACCCTGCGCTGGGCGAGCGAGACGAGCGAGCCGAGGGTGGAGTCCTCGGTCGAGGCGGGGAGGCGCTCGCCCTCCGGGCGCTCGGCGCGGCCCCGGGCGAGGGCGGGCGCCAATTGCGCCACGGCCTGGTTGAAGCGGGCGAGAGCGGCCGGTCCGGCGCTGCGCGATTCCAGCAGGCAGAGGCGGGCGAGGTCGGGCTCTTCGGCGAGGAAGCGCAGGGCGGCGCGCAGGGCGGCGATCGCCTGCCGGGGCCACTCGTCCTCGCCCGCGGCCGCCGCGGCGATCAGCTCTCGCAGGTGGTCGACCACGACCTCGAAGGCGGCGAGGAAGCACTGCTCCTTGCTCTCGAAGTTGGCGTAGAAGACGCGGCGGCTGACCTTGGCGTGGCGGACGATGTCGCTCAGCGTCACCGCCGCGTACCCCTTCTCGGCGACCGCTTCGGCGAGGCCGGCGATCAGCCGCTCGCGCTGGTGGTGGGCGACCTGCTCGCGGCTGTAGCCGTGCCGGCCGGCGGGCAGAGGCCCTAGCTCTTCGGCGGGCATCGGAGGATTCGGGCCGGGGGGCTAGGCCGAGATCGCGTCGGCGACCTCGCCGGCCTCCCGCGCGGCCTCTTGCTCGCCGACGTAGGGGCGGAGGAGGAACTCGAGGGTCTCGGGCAGCAGGCCGCGCAGCTTGCCGGCTTCGCCCGCCATCAGCCGCTGGCCCAGCACCCAGACGACGCCGCCGCAGAGCGTCTCCTCGAGGCTTTCGGGCAGCTGCGCCTGGCGCGGGTTGAGCTCGCGGCCGGGGCGCAGCAGCTTCGCCAGCCGTTTCAGCGCCGCCTCGTGCTTGGCGGCCGCCTCGTTGCCGGCGGCGGTCGCCTCGACCAGCACGCAGCGGGCGGCCTCGGGGTGCGCGGCGACGTCCTCGAACAGCGCCCCCAGCGCCGCGCCCACCCGGTCCTGCCAGGGCCCTTCTTCGCGCTTGTAGGCGGCCTCGGCTCGCTCGACGGCGTGCGCGGTCGCGGCGTCGATCAACGCCAGGAAGGCCGCCTCCTTGTCGGGGTAGTGCTTGTAGAAGGTCGCGTAGCCGACCTTGGCGCGGCGGACGATCTCCTCCATCGTCGTCTCCGGGTAGCCCTGGGAGGCGATCAGCGCCGCGGTCGCCTCGAGGATGCGGCGGCGCTGGTCGACCGCGGCCGCGTCGCGGCTGACCGGCTCGGCGCCGGGCGGCTGCCGGTTCTCCTTTCCTGGCAGGGCACGCACAGGCTCAGGATAGCGCTAGTTCCCATTGGTACGAAACTGGTACTTGGGTTAGAGAAAGTTCCCAAACATAAGCTATGGTGTCCCGAATGGAAGAACCGGGTCCGCTGCGCGCAGTCCGCTCCTGGGAGGAGGTCGCTCCCGACCGCGCCGGCGACGCTGACGCGCTCGAGGCGATGCTGCTGACGGCCGGTGAAAAGGGCTACGCGAACACGACCGTGCGCGAGGTCGCGGCGCGGGCACGGATCACCGAGGACCGCTTCCACCGCCGGCTGGGGACCAAGGAGGAGTGCTTCGCGCGGGCCTACGCGGAGGCGGCGCAGGGGCTCGCCGCGGACATACGGGAGGCGGCGCTCACCGCCGATTCCTGGCGCGGCGCCTTTCGCGCCGGCCTGGCCGAGCTGCTGCGCTTCGTCGCCGAGCAGCCGCTGAAGGCACGTGCGCTGCTGCTCGAGGTGCGCGCCGCGCGCGGCCGGGCCTGGGTCACACACCAGGAGATGGTCGACCGCACGATCGCCGCGCTGGCCACCGCGCACGACGAGCCGGGCGCGCGCGCCGACGCCAGCCCGATGACCGCCGGCTTCATCGCCGGCGCGATCGAGGAATCGGTCGCGATCGAGCTCGCCGCCGGGCGGGCCGAGGAGGCCTCGTACCTGGTCGACGACCTCACCCACCTCGCCTTCCTGCAGCTGTTCGGCGAGGAGTAGCGGTACTCCATATATAGGCTTGCGGCCATGAGCCGCCCCGACTCCTGCGCCGAGCTGCTGGCGGGGCATTTGGCGGAAGGGCGGCATCTGGTCGTCGGGCTGGACACCGATCCGGCGCGGATCCCGGCGGCGGTGGCGCCGGGCACGTCGGCCGCCGAGCGGGTGGTCGAGTTCAACCGGGCGATCGTCGCCGCGACCGCCGGCCTCGCCGCCGCCTACAAGCCCAACTCCGCCTTCTACGAGGCGCTCGGGGCAGACGGCTGGCGGGCGCTGGAGGAGACGGTCGCGACGATCCGCGCCGCGGCGCCGGACGCGGCGGTGATCCTCGACGCCAAGCGGGCCGACATCGGCTCGACCAATGCCGGCTACGTCGCCGCGGCCTTCGAGCGGCTCGGAGCCGACGCGGTCACGGTCCACCCCTACCTCGGCGGCGAGGCGCTGGCGCCGTTCCTCGAGCGCGCCGAGAAGCTCGTCTTCGTCCTCGCCCGCACCTCGAACCCCGGCGCCGGCGAGTTCCAGGACCTGCTCGCCGACGGCCTGCCGCTCTACCGCCACGTCGCCCGCGCCGTCGCCCGCGACTGGAACGGGGCCGGCAACTGCGGCCTCGTCGTCGGCGCCACCTACCCCGAGGAGCTGCGCGCCGTGCGCGAGGACGTGCCGGCCGCGACGCCGATCCTGATCCCCGGCGCCGGCGCCCAGGGAGGCGACGTCGCCGCGGTCGTCGCCGCCAACCGCGCGGCCGGCAGCGACGCCTACCTGATCGCCGCCTCGCGCTCGATCCTCTACGCGTCGGCGGGCGAGGACTTCGCCGAAGCCGCCCACGCTGCGGCCGCGGCCCTCGACGCCGAGATCCGCGCCGCGGCTACCTAGCTTTGGCGATCTTCGCCGCCTCGGCGCTGCCGAGGTAGGGCGTCAGCGTGAACTCGACCAGGTCGGGGAGCAGGTCCTCGAGCTGCTCGGCCTTGCCGGCGATGATGCGACGGGAGATCAGCGAGACCATGCCGCCGACCAGCGCTTCCTCGGTCGTCGCCGAGAGCCGGTCGAGGACCTCCTTCGGGCGGCCCTCGCGGCCCTCGCGGAAGTAGGGGACGAAGCTCTGGATCGCGGCGTCGTAGCGCTCGACCACGGCCGGCCCGGCGACCAGCGCCTCGACCATGCAGAGGCGCGCCAGGTTGGGCTCGGAGGCGAGGAACTCGAGCATCGCGTCGATCCCCGCCTTGATCGCCCGCGCCCAGTCGTCGGTCTCCTCGAAGGCGGCGGTGACCCGCTCCTGCAGTTCCTTCATCACCGTGTCGTAGGCGGCGACGAAGCACTGGTCCTTGCTTTCGAAGTGCTCGTAGAAGGTGCGCCGCGAGACCGCGGCGGCGCGCGTGATGTGAGCGATCGTCGTGCCCGAGTAGCCGTTCTCGGCGATCGCCTCGGCGAGGCCGGCGATCAGCCGCTCTCGCTGGTTATGGGTGACGAACTCGCGCGGCAGGCCGTGCCGCCCCGGTGGCAGGCGCGCCAGCTCCGGGGGATAGCCCTCGGCGTCGGACGGCGGCTTCTCCGATTTGGCGGATTTCTTCCTTGCCACATCGCGAGCATATCCGTCCGGCGCGGCGGATTCCCGCCGCAGCTCCGACATAGCCGCCTCGATACCGAGGTAGGGCATGACCGCGGCGGACATCAGCTGCGGCACCAGGTCCGGCAGCTCGTCGACCGCGCCGCGCACGACGCGCGAGTAGATCTGGCCGTAGGCGGACCCCGCCAGCGCCTCGGCGGTCGTGTGCGGCACCGCTTCGGGGTCCTCCATCTCCTGCCGTCCGGCGTCGATCAGCGAGGCGATCACCCGCATCGTCATGTCGCGCCGCGCTCGCGCCGCGTCGCCGGCGGCCAGCACCTCGACCCCGAAGTGGGCGCGGCTCGGGTCGCGGCTGAGGCCCGCGATCACCTCGTAGGCGACGGCGCGCAGCCGGTCGGGCCACTCTTCGCGGCTCTCGTAGGCGCGCACCATCGTCCTCAGGCACTCCTCGTTGAGCTCCTGCCAGGCGGAGAGGAAGCAGTCGTACTTGCCGCGGAAGTGGCGGTCGAAGGCGGGCCGGTCGAGCCCGGCCCTCTCCAGCACCAGCTCGATCGTCGTTTCCCCGTAGCCGCGCTCGGCGGCGATCTCGATCAGCGCGCCGAGGATCGCGTCGCGCTCGCCGCCGCCGGTGCGCGTTGGGACTTGCGTCTCGAGCACTAGCGCATGGGACCGCCAATCCCCGCCCTGGCTCAGTCTTTGCCGTTGGAAGGCTTCACCGGCGCTTCGGCCGCCGTGCGCTTGGCGACCTCGGCGCCGACGTACGGCGTCAGCGAGAACTCGACCAGCTCGGGGAGCAGCTGCTCGATCTCCTCCACCTGCCCCATCACGATCCGCTGGTAGATGATCCAGAAGACCCCGCCGACGATCGTCTCCTCGAGTGTCCCCGGCAGGCTCTGGCCCTTCGGCGCGACCTTGCGGCCCATGCGAAAGAGCGGCACGAAGGCCTGGATCGAGCGTTCGTAGCGCTCGACGGCCGCCGGGCCGGCGGAGAGCGCCTCGACGATGCAGGTCCGCGCCAGCGCCGGCTCGCTCGCCACGTAGTGGAGGAAGGCGGAGAGGCCGGCGTTGACCCGCGCGGGCCAGGCGTCGACCCTGCTGGCGGCGTCGACGACGCGCCGCAGCGCCTCTTTGACCGCGAACTCCGAGGCGGCGAGAAAGCAGTCTTCCTTGGAGGAGAAGTTCTCGTAGAAGGTGTTGCGGGCGATCCCGGCGCGGCTGACGATGTCGGCGACTGTGACCGCCCGGTAGCCCTTCTCGACCGTCTCCTCGGCGAGCGCCGCGATGATCCTGGCCCGCTGGTGCCGGGTGATGAAGTCGCGTGGCAGCGGATGCCGCCCCGGGGGCATTCTCGTTGCCTGGGTAACCCGATCAGCCACGAGATCCAAGTTACTCGCCGCGTCGAAAGATTCAAGCTGGACGGATCGGCGGCATACCGCTACAGTACCGGGTCTAGACACGCTGTTCCCTGGATCACGGAGGAGGGGAAACGATGGGAAGGCAGGCCGCAACCAACGTCCGAGCAGGGGCAGCGGGGACCGGCGCGATAAGGGCAGTGGACTCGCTCCCCGGCTCTCCCATGCTCGAGCTCGTGGATTCTCCCAAGCGCGAAAGAATTCTCGAGGGGATGCTCGAGGCGGTCGGCGCCGAAGGCTACGACGCGACCTCCGTACGCACGGTTCTCGATCGCACCGGCCTCTACAGGCAGGCCTTCTACGACGAGTTCGCCGACAAGGACGCCTGCTACCTGGCGGCGCTGGAGATCGGGATCGCGCGGCTGGAAGCGACCGTCATCCGCGCCGCGGCCAGTCAGGAGACATGGAGGGAGAGGCTGCGCGCCGGCCTCGCGGCGCTGCTCGACGCGCTCGACGCCGAGCCCGACTTCGGCCGCGGGGTGATCGTCGGGGTCCACTCGGCCGGTCCGGAGGCGCTGGCGATACGCGCCAAAGCGATGAAAAGGGCAGCCGAATTCATCGATCTGGCCAGGGACGAAACGAAGGAGCCGGAGGAGCCGCCGCAGATCGCCCCGGAGGGGATCGTCGCCGGGATCCACGCGATCGTCCATTCGCGGCTCTCCACCGGGGCGTCCGAGGGCTTTCGCGAGCTGCTGCCGGAGTTCATGTACTTCGCCGTGCTGCCCTACTTCGGCGCCGAGGCGGCGGGCGAGGAGATGCGCGCGGCGCGCCTCTAGCGCTTCTGTCTGCGGCGCAGGGTTGGACAGGGAGGCCGCGCTTCCCTACATTGAATGTCGATGGATTCGCCTCAGCTGCCTCGTGCCTATGCGGTGCGCTCAGAGCGCGAGCGGGTGCTGGAGGCGATGGTGAGGCTGGCCGCGGCGAAGGGCTACGAGGCGACCACCGTCGCCGACGTGATCGAGTTCGCCGGCGTCGACCGGGCCGGCTTCGACGAGATGTTCGAGGGCAAGCAGGCCTGCTTCCTCGAGGCCTACGAGGCGGTCTTCGACGTGCTCGTCGCCCACGTGACCGCGGCCTTCGAAGCGGCGTCCGACGAGCCCTGGCCGGAGCAGATCGCCGCCGGGCTGGGGGCGATGGTCGATCTGCTCTCGACCGAGGCCGACATCGCCCGGCTGGCGATGGTCGAGGTGACCGCCGCCGGCGACGACGCGCGCGAGCGCTACCGCACGATGCTGACCCGCTTCACGCCCTTCCTCGACGAGGGCCGGCGCTACTCCGGCCAGGGCGAGGAACTGCCCGCCGACACCGCCCGCTTCGCGATCGGCGGCGCCACCTCGATGATCTTCGACGAGGTGCGGGCGGGACGCGGGCCGGAGCTGAAGCGGATCCTGCCCGACCTCGTCTTCGCCGTGCTGATGCCCTACCTGGGGCCGGAGGCGGCGGAAGACGAGATGCGGCGAGTGACCCGAGAGGGTTGACTACACACCTCTTCCGTGTCTCCCCTCCCCGGAAGAGAAGCGGGCTGCACCTTTGACAGCTACGTGGAGGGTCTCTCGTCCGAGTTTGTGCTCCAGGGCCATGCCGTCCTCGAGCGGCATGCCAAAGCCTTGTATTGCCGCCTGGCGGTCGGCCAGCAGCGTCTCTTGAGGGAAGCTTGCGATTTTCTCCGCCAGCTCCAGGGCTCGGTCCAGGTGCTTGCCCTCGGCGACGACCTCGTTGACCAGGCCGATGCGGTGGGCCTCGTCGACCTCGACCGGGCGGCCGGTGAGAATCAGCTCGAGCGCGCGGCCCATGCCGATCGTGCGCGGCAGGCGCTGCGTGCCGCCGTCGACCAGGGGCACGCCCCAGCGGCGCTCGAAGAGGCCGAAGGTCGACCGCGGCGTGGCGATCCGCAGGTCGCACCAGAGCGCCAGCTCGACCCCGCCGGCGAGGCACCAGCCGTCGACCGCCGCGATCGCCGGCTTGGCCGGCGTCAGCCGGGTCGGGCCCATCGGCCCGTCGGGGTGGTCGACTTCGAGGTCCATCGCCTTCAGGTCGGCGCCGGCGCAGAAGGCCTCGCCGCCGGCGCCATTGAGGACGAGCACCCGCGCCCCCTCGTCGGCCTCGAACTCGGCCAACCCCTGGCGGAACGCCTCCGCGGCGGCGGCGTCGATCGCGTTGCGGCGCGCCGGCCGGTCGATCGTCAGCAGCGCCGCCGCCCCGACGCGCTCGTAGCGCAGCTCGTCGCTCATCGCCGCAAAGGGTATGGGGCGGACGGCTTAATACGCTGCGCCGATGCACATAGACGAGATCCTCAACGCCAAGCGGCCGGTCTTCTCGGTCGAGCTCTTCCCACCCAAGACCGAGGAGGCGACCGAGCAGCTGTACGCCACGGCGCGCTCGCTGCGCGAGCTCGAGCCCGACTTCGTCTCGGTCACCTACGGCGCCGGCGGCTCGACCCGCGACGGGACGGTCGAGATCACGCGGGCGCTGAAGGACGACCTCGGGCTGGAGACGATGGCCCACCTGAGCTGCGTCGGCGAGACCACCGAGGGGCTGACCGCGACGCTCGACCGGATCGCGGCGGCCGGGATCGACAACATCTTCGCCCTGCGCGGGGATCCGCCGCGCGGCGAACCGGACTTCGTCCAGCCCGAGGGCGGCCTCGGCAGCGCCGCCGAGCTGGCCGCCTTCATCCGCGACGCCGACCGCTGGGACTTCACCGTCGGTGGCGCCAGCTTCCCGGAGGTGCACCCGGAGGCGCCCGACCTCGACACCGACCTCGACTACCTGAGGAGCAAGGTCGAGTCCGGCGCCTCGTTCCTGATCACGCAGCTCTTCTTCGACAACCAGGTCTACTTCGACTTCGTCGACGCGGCGCGGGCGAAGGGGATCGAGGTGCCGATCATCGCCGGCGTGATCCCGGTCGCGAGCTTCGCCCAGACGAAGCGGATCTGCGAGCTCTGCGACGCGACGATCCCGCCGCGGCTGGAAGCGGCCTTCGCGGCGGTCGACGGCGACGCGGACGCGGAGTTCGCGCTCGGCGTCGCCTACGCGGCCCAACAGAGCGCCGAGCTGCTGGCCGGCGGGGCGCCCGGGATCCACTTCTACGCGCTCAACCGGGCGCCGGCGACCCGCGCCGTGCTCAGTGCGCTAAAAACCGGTAGGCCATGGGAACGCTGAGCTATCAGGGGTACCGGATCGACTTCGACGAGTACGGCGAGGGCGAGCGGCCGATCGTCCTGGTGCACGGCCTGCTGATGAACCGCCACATGTTCGAGCGGCTCGGCCCGATGCTGGCGCGGCGCGGCAACCGCGTGATCTGCGTCGACCTGCTCGGCCACGGCGGCTCCGACCAGCCCGACGACCTGCGGCTCTACTCGATGCCGCTGTTCGCCGAGCAGGTGCTGGCGCTGCTCGACCACCTCGGCCTCGAGACGGCCGTGGTCGGCGGCACCTCGCTCGGCGCCAACGTCGGGCTCGAGCTGGCGGTCCGCCATCCCGAGCGGGTCGAGGGCCTGTTCGTCGAGATGCCGGTGCTCGACAACGCGCTCGCCGCCGTCGCCGCGATCTTCGCGCCGGTGCTGCTCGGGCTGCGGGTCGGCCGCCCGGCGATCGAGCTCAGCTCGCGCCTCGCCTCGCTCGTTCCCCGCAGCAACTGGCTGCTCGACATCGGGCTCGACTGGGCGCGGCGACGGCCGCGGCCGTCGATCGCCGTGCTCGAGGGGCTGCTGCTGGGCGAGACCGCGCCGGGACGCGAGCAGCGGCAGCTGATCGACCGGCCCAGCTTCGTCGTCGGCCACCCGGGCGACCCCCTGCACCCGTTCAGCGACTCCGGGATGCTGGTCGAGGAGCTGCCGCGGGCGCGGCTGGTCGAGGCCAGCTCGATCCTCGAGTGGCGGACCAGGCCGAAGCGGTTGAACGAAGAGCTGGCGAAGTTCCTCGACGACGTCTGGGCCGGGGCGGACGCGGGGAGCGACGGCAAGGGCCGCGGCGCGGCCGCTGTGGCAGGATAGGCGGGGAATCATGGCCAACCGCCGGGAGGAAGAGAGAGAGCGGCTCCGCCAGGCCAGGCAGGAAAGCGAGTCCAGCCAGGCCAAGTCGGACAGGCGCCGCCTGTACGCCGTCTACGGCGGCGCGGCGCTGATCGGCCTGCTGGTCGTGGTCGGGATCGTCGCGGCGGTCGCCTCCTCGGGCGGCGACGGCGGCGGCGGGGCGTCGCACATCAACCAGGCGAGCGGCTCGACCAACGGAGTCGAGCCCGACACCCGCGGCGGGACGACGGTCGCGGCGGTCAAGCAGACCAACCTCGAGCAGGCGGCGAAGAAGGCCGGCTGCGTGCTGCGCCTGCACCTCAAGGACGAGGGGCACGAACACATCGCGCCGACCGCGCCGACCCCCGAATACGGGACCGACCCGCCGACCTCCGGCAACCACGTCGAATCGCCCTACCAGCAGGCCGACGGCGCCTACAGCGAAATGCCGGGCGAAATCTTCATCGTCCACGCGCTCGAGCACGGCCGGATGGAGATCCAGTACAGCCCCGACCTGCCCGAAGAGGACCAGCTGGCGCTGAAGGGCGTCTACGAAACGATGTACGGCGGGACGCTGCTGTTCCCCAACGACAAGATGACCTACGAGGTCGCGGCGACGACCTGGACCAACCTGCTCGGCTGCCCCGAGTACAAGGGCGACGTCACGCTCGACGCGATTCGCGACTTCGGCAAGGCCACCTGGGGCAAATACGGCGGCGAGCCGGTCAACGCGTTCGGTTTGAAAGGCCCGACGCCCGTAGAACCTGCGCCGGCGAGCTAGCGCGGCGCCCGGTAGGCGGGGAAGAAGGCGGACGGTTCGCGACCGGCGGTGAGGCGGTCGTAGGCGGGGCGGTCGCAGACGATCTCGGAGACGTGCCAGGCCTGCTCGCGATTGGCGAAGCCGCGCTTGAACTCCTCCAGGGCGTCGCCGCGCGCGAGGCCTCCCCCGAGGTTCAGCGGCAGTCCCTGCTCGGCGGAGAGCTCGACCAGCGCCGCGACGACGTTCTTCATCGGCGAGTCGCGCAGCTGCGCGTCGGCGCTGCCGCTCAGGTAATAGTGGAGGAAGCCGTCGCTGCGCACGCTCAGCGAGGCGGCGGCGACCGCGCCGCCGGGGGCGTGGGCGAGCGCCAGCCAGGCGCGCTCCGATTCGAGGATGCGATCGAAGTAGGGAGCGGGGAAGAAGTAGCGCTCGGCGGCCCCCGTGCGATGCATCGTCTGGCGGTACGCGGCGAGGAAGCCGGCGCGCTGCTGCGGCGTCGTCGCCGGGCCGGGCACCACCTCGACCTCGTAGCCGGCGCGGCGGTTCTTGTTGATCCGGTTGCGGTCGCTGCCGCGAGTCTTCGCCGGCAGCGCCGGGTCGGCGATCTGGACGACGTTGCGCTCCGCCGCCCCGGCCAGCGGCGGAGCGCCGAGCGTGTGGCGGATGAAGATCGAGACGAGGCCGGTCGGCGACCAGTCCACCTCAGCCGAGTCAAGGAGGGGAGTCGGGGGGGTGCCCGACGGAGCAACAGCGGGGAGGCTCCGGCGGACACCCCCCCGACTCCCTTCGACCAGTCCCGGATATCCGTAGGGGGAGATTGCATCGCGCTCCTGCGTTCCTGGAATCTCGCGGACGATCAGGGGGGCGAGGAGATGGAAGTCGCCGGCGTCGATCCGCAGCGTATGCGTGACCCCCTCGGCGTCGAGGAAGGGGCGCGAGCGGAAGAGCTCCTCGCTCTCGGCCGCCGCGCCGCGGTCGGCGAGCAGCTCGGCGGTTGCCGTCACGGAAGGAGGTCCGCGGCGGCGGCGCGGAACTCGTCGGGTAGAACTCCCCAGACCTCGCAGTCGTCGGTGCCGTCGGGCCGCTTCAGGTGGCCGCGCATCGTCCCCTCGTGCTTCCAGCCGAGCCCCGTCACGGTCTTCTTGGCGATCTCGTTGCGGGCCGGGATGCGGCCGTAGACGCGGTGGGCGCCGAACTCGTCGAAGGCCCTGGCGATCGTCAGCGCCTCGGCGCGGCGGCCGACTCCCTTGCCGCGCACGTCGTCGCCGATCAGCGCGCCGAGCTCCGGCGCGGTCTGGCGGAAGAGGCCGTAGAGCGCCGTGAAGCCGACGGGCTCGTCGTGGCCCTCGACGACGATCGCGTACTTGCGGTCCTCGCCCGAGTCGTCCATCGCCCGCCCGACCCAGGCTTCGGCCTGCTCGAGCGAGAAACCGTCGCGCTGCTCCATCAGCGTCCTCGTCGCCTGCGGGTTGTTGAACCAGCGATGCACCGCCGCGGCATCGCCGGGCTCGAAGGCGCGCAGGCTGACTTCGGGTCGGTCATTCATCGGTCGAAGCCTAATCCGGCGCGAGGCCGTGGCCGGTGACGAGCAGCCAGGCGGTCTTGGCGAGGATGCGCAGGTCGAGACCGAAGCCGCGCCGTTCGACGTACTCGACGTCGAGCTCGATCCGCTCCTCCCAGGGGATGCCGGCGCGGCCCCGCACCTGGGCCCAGCCGGTGAGACCCGGGCGCACCTCGTGGCGGCGGTGCTGGAAGGGGGTGTAGTCCTCGACCTGGGCCGGGATCGTCGGGCGCGGGCCGACGATCGCCATCTCGCCGCGCAGCACGTTGACCAGGTTGGGGATCTCGTCGAGCGAGGTGCGGCGCAGGAAGCGGCCGGCGGCGGTGACGCGCGGGTCGTCGCGGGCGACGACCCTGCCGACGCCGACCGGGTCCGAGCCGAGCTCCATCGTCCGCAGCTTCAGCAGCTCGAACTCGCGGCCGCCGAGGCCGACGCGCGTCTGCCGGTAGATCACCGCCCCGCGGCTGCCGAGGCGGATCGCGATCGCGGCGATCAGCAGGACGGGCGAGAGGACGACGAGCGCCAGCGCCGCGATCAGGATGTCGAGGAGGCGCGGCATCAGCGCGTGCCCTCGGGCTTGTCCCAGGCGCCTGGCGCGCCGTGACGGGCCCGATCCCACAGCCCGAGCGCGATCGAGGCGGTGGTCGAGACGTAGTAGCGGGCGAAGCGCAGCGGCGCCAGCGGCAGCGCGCGGCTCAGCAGCGCGGCGACGAGCAGCGCGACCTGGGCGGCCAGCGTGACGACGTAGACCCACCCCTGGCCGAGCAGGGCGACGTTCGCGCCGAGGGCGGCCAGATGCAGGAACGGGCTCGCGTAGCGCAGCAGCCGGTGCGAGGCGAGCTCGAACGCGTACAGCGGCGGGTAGCCGCCGGGGCGCAGCATGCCTTCGCCGACGACGATGTCCCAGAGGCCGACCATCATCCGCCGCTTGCGCGCCAGCTCGCCCTCCAGTGTCGGCACCATCTTCTCCTCGGCGCGGGCCCAGGGGACGTAGAGCGAGCGCCTGCGGCGCTTGGCGAGACGGAAGGGCAGCGAGAGGTCGTGGCTGCCGGCCGGCGGCAGGGCGATGTAGTCGGCGCGGCGCACGGCGTAGATCGCGCCGTTGCCGGCGGTCACCCCGGCGAGGCCGGACTCCATCTCGCGCAGCGCCATCTCGTAGCGCCAGTAGGAGCCCTCGACGTTGCCGCCGCCGGGGTCGAGGAAGGAGACCTGGCCGCAGGCGTAGCCGACGCCGGGGTCGGCGAAGGGCTCGACCAGGTGGCGCAGCGCGTCCCCCGCCCAGACGCTGTTGGCGTCGGAGAAGGCGAGGATCTCGCCCGAGGCGCGCTCGGCGGCGGCGTTCTGCGCGGCGACCTTGCCGCCGCGCGGCAGGTCGAGGACGAGGTCGGCGCCGGCGGCGCGCGCCCGCTCGACCGTGGCGTCGGCCGAGCCGTCGGAGGCGACGATCAGCTCGAGCCGCTCGCGCGGGTAGTCGAGCGCCAGCGCGTTGGCGACCTTGGCCTCGATCACCTCCTGCTCGTCGAAGGCGGCGACGATCAGCGAGACCCGCGGCGGCTCGTCCCAGGTACCGGGGCTGAGGGTCGGACGGCGGCGCGTGGCGACGAGAATGCGCAGGACCAGCGGGTAGCCGAGGTGCGTGTAGACGATCGCGGCTGCGCAGAGCCAGAAGACGACGGCGAACACCATGCGATTATCGGCTTCCGGTGCGAGTTTCGTACCTCACGGGTACAAAAGTCGCACCGGAACGGCTAGAGGAGTTCACGGTAGAGGGCGAGGGTCTGACGCGCCGCCTCGTCCCAGGAATAGGCGCCGGTGGCCGCGCGAGAGGCCGCCGCGGCAAGCTCGGCACGGACGGCCTCGTCGCCGACCAGCTCGCCGAGCGCCGCCGCCAAAGCGGCGGGGTCCGCGGGCGGGACGAGCCGGGCGGCGCCCTGCTCGGCGACCTCGGGGAAGCCGCCGACCGCGCTGAGCACGATCGGCTTGCCGAAGGCCAGCGCCGCGTACAGGACGCCGCTGTGCTCCACGTCCCGGTAGGGAAGCGCCACGATGTCCGCGCGGCGCACGATCGCCGGGATCTCGTCGTCCTCGACGAAGCGGGTGAGGAAGCGGACGCGGCCGGGCGCCTCGGCGGCGAGCCGGCGCAGCGGGGTCACGTCCATGCGCGGGTTGCCGACGATCCAGAGCTCTGCTCCCTTGACCCAGCGGAAGGCCTCGAGCAGCGTGTCGACTCCCTTGTACGGGCGGAGCAGGCCGAAGAAGAGGATCACCGGGCCCTCGGCGCCCGCCAGCTCGGGCGGCAGCGGCTTCTCCTCCGGGAGACGGGTGAGGTAGTCGAAGGCGCCGTGGTGGATCACGCGGACCCGCTCTGCGGGCAGGCCGACGACCTCGCGCAGCCGCCGCGCACCGTGCTCGGAGTGGGCGACGACGGCGTCCATCGCGCCGAACGCGCGGCGGGCGGCGACGAGGCGGCGACGGCTCGGGCGGGGCGGCAGCACGTAGTGCGCGGTCATCAGGCGCGGCCGCAGCGGCGGCAGCAGGCTCGCGTCGAGCGCCGGCACGGTCAGCCACTGATAGTGGACGACGTCGGCGTCGAGCCGGCGGCGCAGGCGCAGCATGTCCGGGACGTGCTCGGCGAGCTTGAAGGCGCGGCGTGCGGGGGCGTCGAGGCCGCGGGCGGCGCTGCGGCGGTAGAAGCACTCGCGCACCCGGTAGCCCTCGGCCTCGGGCACCGGTCCGTAGAGGAAGTGGCTGGTCAGCAGCTCGACCTCGGCGCCGGCACGGGCGAGCGCCGCGGCGAGGGCGCGGTCGTAGGGCGGCGTGAAGGCCGAGGGGTCGACCAGCTGCACACGCATAGCGGGCGATTATCGTGGGCTGCGTGCCGCCCGCGCTCTCCTACTGCGTCGTGAACACGAACGGCCGCGAGGACCTGCTCGCCTGCCTCGAGGCGATCGAGCGCACCCACCCGGCGTCGGTCGAGCGCGAGGTGCTCGTGCTCGACAACGCTTCCAGCGACGGCTCGGCCGAGGCGCTGCGGGAGCGCGGCGGCGGCGAGCGGCTGATCGCGCTGGAGCGCCGCGAGGGCAAGGCCGCGAACGACTCGCGGCTGATGCGCGAGGCCAGGGGCCGCTACTGCCTGCTGCTGAACGAGGACTCCGAGCTGCAGCCCGGCGCGACCGAGGCGCTGATCGCGGCGCTCGACGCCGACCCGCGCGCCGGCGCCGCGGGCGCGCGGCTGCTCGACTCGGGCGGCGAGCCCGTCCCCTGCGCCTGGCGCTTTCCCGGCGTCGGCACGGCCCTGGCCGGCGCGGTGTTCCTGCACCGCCTGCTCACGGTGCAGAGCAAGGGCGAGGAGACGCGACCGGTCGACTGGGCGCAGTCGAGCGCGCTGATCGTGCGGCGCGGCGCGGCGCAGCAGGTCGGCTACCTCGACCCTGAGTTCTTCGTCTACTACGACGAGTGCGACTTCTGCAAGCGCCTCGCCGAGGCCGGCTGGCGCGCCCTCTTCGTCCCCGCCGCCCGCGCGATCCACCACGACCAGCTCTCAACCGACCTGGCCGCCGGTCTCCCCCGCATAGTCGAGTTCCACCGCAATCGCGACCTCTACATGCGCAAGCATGGTGGGAGGGCAGCGGCTCTTGCGGTGCGCGTGTTGACCGCCTGGTCCTACGCCGTGCGGGCCGTTGCGGCCATTGTCATGCCGGGTCGTTCGGCCCGAGTGATGTGGGCGCATGCGCGACAGGCTCTATTCCCTCAGAGGGGCGAAAGCCTGAGGGATCGGGCGGCGCGGGGAGGGTCATAGGCGGGAGTCCTCATCTGCGATCTCGGCCTCGTATGACTCGGGGATGGCGCCGTCCACCGCTGCGGGACGGGCCGCGGTAGAGCGAAGTTCTGCCACGAGCTCACCGGGATGAAGCAGACGCGGGAGCCAGCCGCGCTCCTCCGTGGTGAAGAAGCCGCTGAGGAGGAGTAGAGCTGGGTACAGCAGCCAGAGCGCGATGCGGAGCAGGAGGCCGGCGGCGCCGCTGGTCGGCAGCAGGAGTTCGCCGAGCAGGACGAGGGCGGCGGAGGTGAGCACGATGCGGGCCAGGCGGGCCCATTCGTAGGGGACCGGGAAGAGGCGCTGCGTAAAGGCGTACATCAGGCCGACGACGACGAGGTAGGAGGCGACCAGGGCGAGGCCGGCGCCGACGATGCCCAGCGGCGGCACGAGGATGACGTTGAGGACGACGTTGGCGACGAGGGCGGCGATCGTCGCCGGGAAGTTGAACTCCGTGCGCCCGGTGCGCCCGAGGATCACGACCAGCACCATGTAGAGGGCGTAGAGCGTGACGCCGGTGGCGATCAGGCCGATCGCTTCGTAGGAGTCGAAGAACCGCGGCGCGGCGAGGATGCGGACGATCCAGCGCGAGAACAGCCACATGCCAGTGACGACGAAGGCGCAGCCGGCGACGAACCAGGTGACGATCGCCGCGTAGGCGCGGCGCGCCTCGCCGTCGTCGCGGATCGAGTATGCGAGCGGCGGCCAGGCGAGCTGGAAGCCGCGGACGAGCACGTTGACCGCCTGCGCGAACTTGACCGCGAGCGAGTAGAGGCCGGCCTCCGCCAGCCCGAGCGAGCGCGCGATCACGATCCGGTCGACGAAGTTGAGCCCGTAGAGCGAGAGCTCGGCCGGCATCGTCGGCAGGCCGAAGCGGGTCATCCGCCGCAGCAGCGGCCGCTCGATCCGCAGGGAGAGGCGCCGCCGGTGAATCGCGATCAGCGCCAGGACGACCGCGGCGCCGCTGAGGTAGCTGCCGAGCAGCAGGCCGCGGGCGCCCTCGTCGCGGCCGACGACGAGGACGACGGTCAGGCCGATCGCCGCCAGCACGTTGACGATCGTCGTGACGAAGTAGGCGCGGGCGCGCTCCTCGAGCCGGAACAGCGTCAGCAGGTACTCGACCATCGTCAGCACCCAGAGGCCGCCGATCGCGATCCGCGCCAGCTCGGGCCCCGAGGCGAGCCTGGCGCCCTTCTCGCCGAGCAGCGCTTCGGAGATCGGCGCGGCGAAGGGCAGCGCGACCAGCGCCGCGGCGGTCGAGACCCAGAAGAGCGCGGCGAACGAGGTGGCGACGACCCGAGCCGGGTCCTCGTCCTCCTTGTAGTAGAAGCGCAGCACCGCCTCGATCAGGCCGAAGCGGACGACGATGCTGGCCGAGACGACGGCGGCGAACATCACCTCGGCGGCGCCGTAGTCGGCCCTGGTCAGGTAGCGCGTGTAGAGCGGCAGCAGGCCGACCGCGATCAGCTTCGACAGGATGCTCGCCGCGGTGTAGGCGGCGCCGGTCGTCGCTAGGCGGCGGAGGTAGCCCGACACGGGTTGAGCCTAAGCGGGGTCGCGGACTGGGACGGCGGCGAGGGACGCTGCGGCGGCCATCAGCACCCAAACGATCGGGTCCTCGTAGAAGGAGGCGTAGGCGATCGTGTGGACGAGCAGGGCTACGAAGGTCGCAAGGATGGCTGCGCGGGCCGTCAGGTGGAGGCGGGACGCAATTGCCGATGGCTCGTGGCGGGCGGGTCCTGTCGCCGCAGGGGACCCACCGGCCCCTGCGGTCGCTAAAGCGTCCTCAGGGCCGGTCCCCCCTACGACGCCACCCGCCCGAGAGGCCAGCAAACCCGACCCCATGGTCCACAAGGACACGATGAGTAGAGCTGAATACGCGGCCAATCCGATGATCCCTTGCTCTGCTGCCACGGTTATCGGCTCCGTATGCGAAACAGAGACTGGCGCCTTCTTCGTCGCAATGTGTTCGCGGTAGGCCTTGGGGAAGCTGCCGGCTCCGTAGCCCCATATGGGACGCTGGCCGAAGAGGGTGACGCCGCCGGAGGCGAGGTTCGTGCGACCGCCCGTATCCACGTTCAGCCTGTCGGGGCTGAGCTTCGAGACGCCTCCCGCGAATAGGACGATGACGATGGCCAGGATGGCTCCCGCCCCCACAGCCCCGAGCGTCCAGCTCAAGCTCCAACGGATTGCTGCCAGGACCGCCAGCCCGGCGAGCAGGGCGGCGAAGCTCGACTGGGAGAACGTCAACGCCAACCCGAACCAAAGCACCGCGACCAACGCCGTGAGCAATGCGAGCGTCTTGCGTTCCTTTGCCCAGAGCAGAGCTGACATCGCCACCACGATCGCCAGGGCCAGATAGCGCCCGTAGATGTTGGGGTCCCAGAAGATCGAGTTGACGCGGAAATAGGTGTGGAATTCGTTCGAGCGGATCACCTGGTCGTTCCAAAACAGCTCCCGGATGACGTACTCGATGGTGCCCACACAGACGAATGCGATGGCCTCAACTGCGATGACCCAGAGCACGAGTGTCAGGAGCTTCCGATCCCAACTCACCTCGCGCAGTAGGGCATAGACCAGCGAAAAAGGCACAAAGAAAAAGCAGACGTTTTGAAGGCTCTTCGAGAAGTCCGGCGAGTACAGCGTCTGCACCGCATAGAGCACGACGACTCCGGCGAGTGCCCATGGCAACAGGCGCGCGGGTTCTGTCGCCGCAGGGGACCCACCGCCCCCTCCGGTCGCTAAAGCGTCCTCAGGGGCGGTCCCCCCTACGGCGCCACCCGCGCGAGGGGCGTTTGTCACCCACATGCGAGAGACGGACGCCAGCACCCCACCCGCAATCACCAGATACAGCGGGACCAACAAGTTTGCGGTGTCGCCGCCGGCGTGGAGGGGAACGCGGAACGGGAGCACAGCGACAATCGCTAACGGCAGCAAGAGCGCCCAGCGCCTGAAGACGACGGCGAGCGCGGCGGCGGCAACCAGGCCGGCGACCCCCAGGGCAACCATGCGGGAGATGTGGTCGCGGAGATCGACGACCTGGGTCGAGTGCCACTGGTCGCCGAGGATCAGGACTGGAAGGAGGACGAGGGCGAGCAGCATCGCCGCGGCGCGAAGACGGCCGGTGGGCAAGAGGATCGACGCCGCGGCCGCTGCGGCAGC
Organism: Solirubrobacterales bacterium; assembly: GCA_035698885.1. GTDB lineage: Bacteria > Actinomycetota > Thermoleophilia > Solirubrobacterales > 70-9 > VRUE01. The sequence continues at coordinate 5,908 of DASSBJ010000156.1, read as the reverse complement.
GACGAGAACGCCTGTCGCCGCCAGAATCAACGCCCGCCCTCGCTCTTGCACCTCCGCACCGGCCCGCCGGTCGGCCGGTGCAGCCTCATCGCGCCGCCGGGCACGAGCGTGCGGTCCTGGCCGAGCAGTTTGACCCGCAGCTTGTAGCGGCCGGGTGCGGCGACGCCGTCGTTGCGGCTGCGACCGTCCCAGTAGTAGGTGTGGAAGGTGTAGCGCTTGAGGTAGGCGTCGCGGGCGAGGGTGACGATCAGCCTGCCCCCCGGCCTGACCACCTGCACGTCGCCGCGGTCGGAGACGGTCGTGCGAAAGCGGATCCGCATGCGGTCGAAGCGGCAGTCTCCGTTCGGGGTGAACGCTCGCGCCGGCTCGCTCCGCTTCGGGTAGGGGACCGCGCGGAAGCTGACCCGGTCGAGCACCAGGGGGTCGCGCTTGAGTCGTTGCGACCAGGCGAAGGCGGCGACCGTGGCGAGGACGAGGAGGGCGAAGACGACCGCGGCCAGGCTAGCCCGAGGCCGAGGCATTGTCCTCGCCGACCACTACCGCGACGGAGGCCCCGGCGGCGAGCGAGGCGATTTCCGAGCTGATCGGCCGCACGCGGGAGATTTCCAGCGTGTCGGCGACCCGGTGGGCGGCGCGTCCTTCGCCCCGTTCGAACATGACGACGCTTTCGGAGTAGCTCGCCTTGCTGTTGCCGACGGCGCCGAGCTGGAAGCCGTGCTGCTCGACTTTGTTGCCGTAGGTGCCGGCCAGCCCGTCGACCGCCGTGCCGTTGAGCACGGTGACCTCGATTTCGCCCGGGTTGAGCGCGGCGCTCGATGCGCGCTTGCCCGACTTGCCACCGCCGTTGCCGCTGCCTTCGCCGCCGCTCTGCGTCACCGCGTAGGCGATTCCGCCGCCGATCAGGATCAGGACGACGAAGACGCCGACGAGATAGCGCGGGTCGCCCAGGCGCGCCCCCAGTCCGCCGCCCCGCGCCTCGCCGCCGCCGAAGCGCTCGCGCAGCCGCTCGCCGCGGGTCAGTTCGGGCAGGCCCGCCTCGCGCCGTTCGCGCCGCGTCTCCCGCAGGTCGGCGGCCTGGCGCTCGCTTTCGCGAGCCTCCTCCAACCGGCGCATCTCCTCCGCCCGCTGCGCGGCGGCGGCCGACGTCGACTCCTTGCGCTCGCTGTCGCGCTCCGGCGCCGAGCCCGCCCACTCGCGCAGCCGGCGGATGTCGCGCCCCTGCGCGAACGACAAAAGGGCCAGCACGGCCAACCCGATGAAGGCGACCAGGCCCGCGTAGGCACCGATTTCTTTGATCAGCTCCAAGTTGGCTGCGAGAGGCTATCCGTCGTAGCCGACCGCCGCCGCGTCCCCGCCGGGGCTGGTGATCAACGTTACGACCCGTCCGGCCAGGTTAGCCTCGTCCCCGGCCATCACCAGATGCTCGAGCGAGTTCAGCGTCGCCTCCACCCACTCGGTGTCGAGCTCCGTCTCGCGCACCGCGCGATGGATTCGCTTGGCCGCCGTCGGGCGCAGGTCCTCGCCGCGGCCGTAGAGCTCCTCGTGCAGCTTCTCCCCCGCCCGCGGCTGGGTGAACTCGATCGCGATCTCCGCCCCGGGCTCGTAGCCCGCGAGGCGGATCATGTTGGTCGCCAGGTCGACGATCTTCACCGGCTCGCCCATGTCGAGGACGAAGACCTCGCCGCGGCCGGCGCCGATGTCGCCGGCGCGGATCACCAGCTGCACCGCCTCGGGGATCGTCATGAAGTAGCGGGTCATCTCCGGGTGGGTGACGGTGACCGGGCCGCCGCGCTCGATCTGGCCGCGGAAGATCGGCACGACGCTGCCCGAGGAGGCCAGGACGTTGCCGAAGCGGACGCTGGCGAAGCGGGTCCCGGGGTGCTTGTGCCCCGCCGCCTCGACGATCCACTCGGCCATCGCCTTGGAGGCGCCCATCACCGTCTTCGGGTTGACCGCCTTGTCGGTCGAGATCAGGACGAAGCGCTCTACGTCGGAGGCGGCGGCGGTCTCGGCGGTGATCCGCGTGGCGATCGCGTTGTTGCGCACGGCCTCCAGCGGGTTGGCCTCCATCAGCGGCACGTGCTTGTAGGCGGCGGCGTGGAAGACGACGTCGGGCTTGAAGCGCTGCATCGTCTCCAGCATCCGGTGAGGCTCCTTGCAGTCGGCGAGCACCGCCTCGACGCTGGAGAAGTGGCGCTCGTCGACCATCTCGCGCTCGATCTCGAACAGGTTGTCCTCGGCGTGGTCGAGCATCACCAGCAGGCGCGGGCCGACACGGGCGATCTGACGGCACAGCTCGGAGCCGATCGAGCCGCCAGCGCCGGTGACGAGGACGATGCGGTCGCGCAGGTAGGCGCCGACGCGGTCGAGCTCGACGACGATCGGATCGCGGCCGAGCACGTCCTCGACCTGGACGTCGCGCAGCTGCTTGTTGAGCTGCACGCCGCCGCGCAGCAGCTCGAACACGGTCGGCAGCGTGCGCACGCGGATCTCCCGCTCGCGGCAGGCGGCGACGACCTTGCCCCGCAGCGTTCCCGGCGCCGAGGGAATCGCGATCACCACCTCGTCGGGCTCGGTCTCGTCGAGGATCGTCTCGATCTCGGACGTCGTCCCCAGCACCTTGAGGCCGAGCATCCGCATCCCCTGCTTGCGCGCGTCGTCGTCGACGAAGCCGATCGCGGTCGCGCCGAGGTTGGGGTTGAGGTGCATCTCGCGGACGACCATCTGGCCGCCCGAGCCGGCGCCGATCACCAGCACCTCGTGGCGGGGCAGGCGGTGGCCGTGGCTGGGCCGCTCGACGATCAGCCGCACGGCGAGGCGGGCGCCGGCGACGAAGAAGAGGGTCAGCATGAAGTCCATCACCGCGACCGAGCGCGGCACCGCGTGGTGGAACGGCTTGAGTACGGTGAAGACGACGATCAGGAGGGCGCTGGCGACGGCGACCGCGCGGACGATCGTCAGGAAGTCGCGGCCGCTGACGTAGCGCCACCACTTCTGGTAGAGGCCGAAGGCGGCAAAGACCGCGACCTTGATCGCGACGACGAACGCGACCGACTGGAAGAACAGCACCGTGTAGCGGTGCGGCACGCCTTCGTCGAGAAAGCGCAGGCGGAAGGCGCAGTAGAAGGCGAGCGCGACCAGCAGCGCGTCGGCCGCCGCCTGCAGGACCCTGTTGCGGTAGACCGGGTGGTTCAAGCGACCCATCGGAACGAGCGAGTTTAGTTGCTGTTGGCCGCTCTCCCTACAATCCCCGCTTCGCGCATGCCGATTCTCCTTCTCGCCAGCATCTCCGACAAGATCGTCGATCCGATCGTCAACGTCGCCACCGACTTCATCGGCTCGGCGGGCGTCGTCGGGGTCTTCCTGCTGATGCTGCTCGAGTCGGCCTGCATCCCGGTGCCCAGCGAGGCGATCATGCTGTTCGCCGGCTTCAGCGTCTCGGAAGGCGAAATGACCCTGTTCGGGATCGTCGCCGCCGGCGTGCTCGGCAACCTGGTCGGCTCCTGGATCGCCTACGCGGTCGGCTACTTCGCCCGCCTCGACCTGCTCGAGCGCAACCGGCTGATCCACATCAGCCCGAAGCACCTCAAATGGGCAGACGACTGGTTCCAGCGCTACGGCGACGTGACCGTCTTCTTCACCCGCATGCTGCCGATCATCCGCACCTTCATCTCGCTGCCGGCGGGCGTGGCGAGGATGCCCTTCTGGCGCTTCAGCGCCTTCACCCTGGCGGGGTCGATCCCCTGGGTGCTGATGCTGGCGCTCGTCGGCCGCAGCGTCGGCGACAACTGGGAACAGTGGCGCCACAACCTCGGCTACCTCGACTACGTCGTGCTGGCGGCGATCGTCGCCGGCGTCGCCTACCTGCTGATCCGCCGGCGGCGCGGCGGCGCGGCGGACGCGGAGGCCGAGGCGCCGGCCGAGCCGGCCCGCTCCGGCGGCGGGGCTTGAGCCAGGGCGCGGACGGCGCGATCCCGGCGGCACGGGCGCTGGCGCTCGGGATCGTCCAGGGCCCGGCCGAGCTGCTGCCCGTCTCCTCCTCGGCCCACATCGTCCTCATCCCCTGGCTCGCGGGCTGGGACTGGGAGCGGCTGGACCCGGAGGTGCGCAAGAGCTTCGAGGTCGCGGTGCACGGCGGCGCGGCGGCGGCGCTGCTGATCGGCCAACGGCGGATGATCCTCGAGGAGCTGCGCTCCTTCGACGGCCGGCGGGCGCTGACGCTCGGCCTCTCCTTCCTGCCGGCGGCGCTGGTCGGCTACACGCTGGAGCGGCCGATCGAGCAGCGGCTCGGCGGCCCGAAGACGACCGCGATCGGGCTGCTCGCCGGGGCGGCGGCGATGCTGGTCGCCGACACGCGGCCGCAGCAGCGCGGGCGCGGCGACGCCACCCCGGCCGACGGACTGGCGCTCGGCGTCGCCCAGGCGGCGGCGCTGGCGCCCGGCGTCTCCCGCAACGGCGTCACCCTGGCGGCCGCCCGCTGGCGCCGCTTCTCGCGCGACCAGTCCAACGTGCTCTCGCGCACGATCGCCCTGCCGATCATCGTCGGCGCGGCGATCCTCAAGGGCGAGCGCCTGCGCCGCCGCGGCGCCCCGCCGGGGCTGCGCCGCTCGCTGGCGATCGGCGTCGCCGCCTCCTTCGCCTCCACCCTCGCTTCGCAGCGCCTGATCGGCCTGGTCGAGCGCGACCGGGCGCTCTGGCCGTACGCGGCGTACCGGGCTGGGCTCGCCGCCGCAGTCGTCTTCAAACTGCGACGCTGCTAACTCCAAATTTCGGATGAATTTGGAGTTGACTTGGAGTTCCCTGCAAACCGTGGAGAAACGAGTCCAAATATGAGCAAGGACGCCTACGCGCAGGCCGGGGTCGACCAGGGGGCGGCGGACTCGGCCGTCGCCGGGCTGGTGCGGGCGCTGGGGGCGATCGAGCTGGGGCGGCCGTCGCGGCAGGTGCCGCTGCCGGGGCACTACGCCAGCGTGATCCGGATCGACGAGCGGCTGGGGATCGCGCTCTCGACCGACGGGGTCGGCACCAAGCTGCTGGTCGCCGAGCAGCTCGGCCGCTTCGACACGGTCGGCATCGACTGCGTGGCGATGAACGTCAACGACGTGATCTGCGTCGGCGCCGAGCCGCTGGCGATGCTCGACTACATCGCGATCGAGCGCGCCGAGCCCGAGGTCTGCGAGCAGCTGGGCACGGGCCTCGCCCGCGGCGCCGAGCTGGCCGGGATCGAGATCCCCGGCGGTGAGCTGGCGCAGCTGGGCGGCCTGGTGCGGGGGGTCGACCTCTCCGGCGCCTGCTTCGGGACGGTCGACCTGGGGGCGATCGTCGATGGGTCGGCGGTCCGCCCGGGCGACCCGGTGATCGGGCTTCCCTCCTCGGGCCTCCATTCCAACGGCTACACGCTGGTGCGCTCGGCGCTGGAGGGCCTGCCGCTGGACGAGGACCCCGACGGGCGCCTCGGCCGGTCCCTGGGAGAGGAGCTCCTGGAGCCGACCGAGATCTATGTCAAGCCCGTGCTCGAGCTGCTGGGGTCCGAGCTGGACGTGCGTGGTCTCGCCCACATCACCTCGGGCGGGCTCGGCAACCTGCTGCGGCTGGCCGCCGAGGTCGGCTTCGAGATCGAGGACCCGCTGCCGGCGCCGCCGATCTTCGGCCTGGTGCAGGAGCGCGGCGGCGTCGGGGACGCCGAGATGCACGACGTCTTCAACATGGGCTGCGGCTTCTGCTGCGTCGTCGCGGCCGGCGACGAGGACGCCGCGCTGGAGCTGCTGCGGCGCCACCACCCTGCCGCCAGGCGGATCGGGGCCGCAAGCGACGGCCCGGCCGAGATCCGCCGCCCCTAGCGGGAGTCCGCCATGCGATAGAGAACCTCTATCGCAGCGTGTCCCACAATGACCAAGACATGGGCGCC
>DASSBJ010000155.1:0-14434 GCA_035698885.1 Solirubrobacterales bacterium | reverse complement strand
GCGACAGACCTTCGCGAGGGCGTCGCCGAACGACTGCCGGGACGGCGTGGGGCGGGGCGGGACCACAGCATCTTTCCCCAGGGCTTCGCGGCGTTTGCGCGGGCGGTCTATGCCGATCTCCCCGGGTCGCCCGGTCAGACGGTCGAGTGGATTGTCTCGAAGCCGGGGTGGGAGGCGATGGAGGACATGCGAATCCACCTGCCGCAGCTGAGCGAGGCGCTTGAGCTGTACATGCGCTTCGGCGGTCTGCCGGCCGCTGTCGCAGAGGCGATCGGGGGCGCGCGTGAGCCCTCCGAGGATATGAAGAAGATCGCCTACGACTCGATGCTGCGCGAGATTCAGCGCACCCGCGCGAGCCGCCCGGCCGCGCACGCGCTGCTGGAGCGCGTGCTGCGCTCGCTTGGGTCGAAGACGAGCTGGGCACGGATGTCGAAGGAGATGTCCGTCGACCTGCATCCTTCCCCTGGGCGGTCGGCCGTGCACGACTACGTCGAGCTCCTCGCCTCCGCCTATTTCCTCCTCATCGCCTACTTCTGGCGCAGCGACTCGGACTCCGAGGCGCTGTCGAAGGACAAGAAGCTCTACTTCGGGGATCCATTGCTGCACTCCGTCGCCCGCGATCTGGCCCCCGGCTTGGCGGCGGACGTGCCCGCGCTGGTCGAGAACGTGGTCGGGCTGGCGCTCTATCACCGCTACGAGGCGCCCTCCTCGCGCCTCGAAGGCTTCGATGCCCCGTCGTCGCTGCACGTCTGGCAGACGCGCCGGGCCGGCGAGATCGACTTCGTCTGCGGATCGCGCTCGGGTCCCGAGTTGGTCGAGGTGAAGTATCAGGCAACCCCGGACCTGCGCCGTGTGGCGGCGATCCCCCGTGCCTTCCCGGGACGTCCCGTGGCGGTTGCGACCAAGAGCAGCTTCGAACGCCGCACCGGCTACGCCCTCGTTCCCGCCCCGATGCTGCTCTGGGCTTTGGGCTGAACGCTGTGTCGCGGTCGGCGGCCGAAGCCGCGGTTCGGGGTCGCCTGAACCTCCGGCGCGCCTCGCGCGTAGACCGGGACGATGCGATCGATTCCCCTTCTCGTCGTACGCTGAGTCGATGTCGACGGGCGCCCTTACCCGCGATCGCGACGTGCGCGAGGCCTATTCCGCCCACGCGGGCGAGCTGTACGGGTTCGCCCGGCGCTCGCTCGGGGACGTCGGCCTGGCCGAGGAGGCGGTGCAGGAGACCTTTCTGCGCGCCTGGCGGGCGGGCGAGCGCTTCGATCCCGAGCTCGGGTCGCTGCGCACCTGGCTGTTCGCGATCCTGCGCAACGTGGTGATCGACCTGAGCCGCGCGCGGGCGGTGCGTCCCGGGGTCGCCGAGGGTGGGGTGGAGCCGTCCGTGGAGCCGCTGGAGGAGGCGCTGCTCGCCTGGCAGCTGGAGGAGGCGCTGCGGAGGATCGGCGAGCAGCACCGCCAGGTCCTCGTCGAGACCTACTACCGCGGCCGTCCCTACGGCGAGGTCGCCGCCGAGCTGGGGGTGCCGGAGGGCACCGTGAAGAGCCGCGTCTACTATGGCCTGCGGGCGCTCAAGATGGCGCTGGAGGAGATCGGCTATGAGGACTGAGGGCTGCCGGGAATGGCGCGAGTCGCTGGGCGCCTACGTCCTCGGGCAGCTGCCCGAGGGGGAGCGCGCGGGCCTGGAAGCCCACCTGGAGGGCTGCGCCGAGTGCCGGGCGGAGCTGGCCGAGCTCGAACCGGTGGCACGCGTCATGCCGCTGGCCGAGCCAGAGCGCTTCGCCGAGCCGCCGCGGCCGCCCGCCGGTCTCGGCAAGCGCATCGAGGCGACGATCGCCGCCGAGCGGCGCGCGGCCGGGCGCCGCCGCAGGCGGCGCTTCGGCCTGGTCCTCGGCGGCGCCACCGCGGCGGCCGCTGCCGCCGCTGTGCTGGCGGCCTTCGTCCTCGGCGGCGGCTCCTCCGCGAGCCCCGAGCAGCGGGTGGCCTTCTCATCGCTGCCGCCGGGCATCAAGATCGCCGCCACGCTGGAGCCGCGCGCCTACGGCACGGAGGTCCACATGTACGTCGAGGGGGTGCGCTCGGGCACGCTCTGCCGGGTCGTCCTGCGCGGGCCGCACGGCGCCCGCCTGCCCGCCGGCACCTTCCGCTACCGCTATGGCGAGGACGAGGCGGTGCTCAGCTCGGCCCTCGACCTCTCACGCACGACGTCGATCGTCGTCCACGTCGGCGACCGCGCCTTTGCCGCACCGGTCTGACGTCGAGGGGCTGACCTCAGCCGATCAGCCGACCTCTGACGGTCGCCGCGATGTTCAGCCGCAGCGCCCGCCTGGTCGCGTGCGCGGCGGCGAGCAGGGCGAGGGCCAGCGCCGGGACGATCACCAGCAGGAAGCTGGGCGCTTCCGGGTGCAGGCCGATCTCGAACCAGGCTTCGGCGATCCGCTGCGAGAGCGGGGAGGCGATCAGGATGCCGAGCGGGATCGAGAGCGCGGCCGCCAGCAGCGTCTGCGTGAGCGCCTCTCCGGCGACGGCGGCCCCGATCTGGCGCCGTCCATAGCCGAGCGCGGCCAGCGTCGCGAACTCGCCGCGGCGATCGAGGTAGGAGAGCGCCAGGGTGGAGACGAGGAAGAGCGCGCCGACGCCGAGGCTGATCGCCTGCAGGACGGAGATCAGCCCGGTCAGCTCATCCAGCAGTTCGCGCTCGGCCGCGAGCGCCGAGGCTTTCGAGGTGACCCGCGCCACGGCCGGGTTGTCGCGCAGGCGGCGGGCGTCCGCCGCGGCGCCGGCGATGAGGACGCTCGTCGCCCGTCCGCCGAGCCCGAGCAGGCGCGCCGCCTCGGCTCGAGGCAGGTAGGCCTGCTCGGTTGCCAGGGTGCGGGCGATGCCGGCGACGCGCACGGTCGCCACCCGTTCGGGGGTGCGCAGCGCGACCGTGTCGGCGGGGCCGACCCCGAGCTTGTCCGCGGTCTGCTCGCTCAGCACGATCCGGCCGGGCCCGGGGCCCTCGCCGGAAGTGACGTCGAGGCGCAGCAGCGCCGGCCGCCGCGGCAGCCCGGTGAGCTGCGCCCCGACCGCGCGGCCGCCGGCCCGCAGTTCCGCCGGGCCCTTCACAGTCGCCTCGGCCCTGGCCGCTCCCGCCTGTCTGGCGAGCGCCGCCGCGCGACCGTTCGGCAGCGGCCGGGCGAGGTCGGCCGAGTGGGTCCATCCCTGGCCCGCGAACGCCGCGTCGACCGAGCTGTTGGTCGACGAGACGAGGATGTTGAGCGCGGCGCCTAGCCCGACCGCGCCGGCGATGCTGATCACCGTGGCGGCGCTGAGCAGCGGCCGGCGCAGCAGTCCGCGCAGCCCGTAGGTGAGCGCGGGCGGGCCGAGCGCCGTCAGCCGCTGCAGCCAATCCGGCAGCTCGAAGGCGCCGACGCCCTCCCCGCGCAACGCCTCGATCGGGTCCAGGCGGGCGAGCCGGTAGGCGGGAAGCAGGGCGGCGAGCAGCGTGGCGGCGAGCGCAAGGCCGACCGCCAGCGCCAGCGGCCCAAAGGCAAGCGGGTAGCGCGTCTCGGGGAAGCCGACGGCGCTCGAGTACTGGTCGGCGACCAGCCGCCCGACCCCGAGCGTCGCCCCGATCGCCAGCGCCGCTCCGAGCACGGCGAGCGCCGTGGCCAGCAGCATGACCGAGCCGACCACCGCCCGCGGCGGATAGCCGATCGCCAGCAGGGCGCCGAGCTCGCGCCGCTGCGAGCTGACCAGACGGCGCAGGCTCAGCGCGATCAGCAGCAGGCCGACGATCCCGAAGACGACGCCCATCACCGGGGCGAAGATCGAGAAGCTGTGGATGTCGGCCTCGGTCAGCCGGCGCCCGTACTGGCGCGAGCGCGGCGTCACGCGAGCCGTCGGCAGCCCGGCGGCGAGCCGTTTCGCGAGCGCGCCGTCGCCGCCGCCCGGCAGGTCGACCGCGAGGTCGTTGGCGCGTCCTTCCAGGCCGGTGAGGCGTTGCAGCGAGGCGCGCGGCAGGAAGACGGCCGCGAGCGAGCCGCGCTGTGGAACCAGGTAGTCGGGGTTGGCGGTCGCGAGCAGGTACTCGGGGCTGCGCACCAGCCCCCGCACCCGCAGCGAGAAGGCGCGGCCGGCGAGCTGAAGGCGCAAGCGGTCCCCGGGGCCGATGCCGACCCGATCGGCGTATTCGGCGTCGAGCGCGGCGCCGCGAGGGTCGCCTCCGTCGAGTCCGCGCCCGGCGGTGACCGCGAGCCGGTTGAGCGACGCGTCCACCGGCATGCCGACGACTTCCGCCGCGGTGCGCGAGCCGCCGTGCAGCGCCGCGCCGTCGAGGATCAGCCGGGTCTCTGCCCGCTGCGCCCTGGCCTCCGCGGCCCGCCGGCGCAGCCGCTCGCTGGGCAGCGGAGCGCGCAGGCGCAGGTCCAGGTCGGCCAGCGCGTAGCGGGAGTAGAAGGTGTCGCGGGTCGCTTCGACGTCGTGCATCGCCAGCGCGATGCCGGCGGCGGTCCCCGGGCCGGCGCCGATCACGATCACGATCAGGACGGCGCGCAGGCCCATCGCGCGCAGGTCGCGGTATGCCTTGCGCCAGAGCATCAGGGCGCCGCGACCGGCGCCTCGGCCAGGCGCCCGTGCGAGAGCCCGACGACGCGGTCTCCCGCCTGGGCGATCGCCGGGTTGTGGCTGACGATCACGAAGGTGACGGCGGTCTCGCGGTTCAGCTCGCGGATCAGCTCCAGCACTCCGGCCGAGGTCTCCTCGTCGAGGTTGCCGGTCGGCTCGTCGGCGAGCAGCAGGCGCGGTCGCTTGGCGAGGGCGCGGGCGATCGCCACGCGCTGCTGCTGGCCGCCGGAGAGCTGCGCCGGGAAGCGGCCCGCGAGGCCGCCGAGCCCGACCCGCCCCAGCAGCGCCTCGCCGCGCTCGCGCGCCTCCTCGCGCCCGACTCCCGCCACCCGCACGCCGGCCTCGACGTTCTCCAGCGCGGTGAGGGTCGGGAGGAGGTTGTAGAACTGGAAGATGAAGCCGACCGAGCGGGCGCGGTAGGCGGTCAGCTCGGGACGCGAGGCGTGCGTCAGCTCGGTCCCGCAGGAGAGGACGCGGCCGCTGTCGGGCCGGTCGAGGCCGCCGACCAGGTTGAGCAGGGTGGTCTTGCCGCAACCCGACGGGCCGTGCACGACGACCATCTCGCCGGCGGCGATCTCCAGCGAGAGATCGTCGAGGACCTTCTGCGCGGCGGCGCCGCTGCCATAGGACTTGCCGACGCCGTCGATGCTGACCAGCGGCTCAGCCACGCCGCTCTTCCAGCTGCTCGCGGTTCTCTACCGAAAGCGCAGCGCTTCCCGGATGCGCACATAGCCGCCGCTGGGCTGAGCAGTGTTCGCCACTGCCCTGCCGAGCGCGCCGTCGACGGCCCTGCGGGGACCGACGGGCACGGCGAGGCTTTGACGGCTGCCGCCGCCGACCGAGAACGGGGCCCGGTGCCGGCGATGCGCGACCGAGATGCTCACCGTGCCGCTGCAGACAGCATTCCGCGAGCCGACGCACCTGACCGAGATTAACGCCTGCGAGCCGACGACGCGCGCCGTCGGACGGACGAAGACGAGGCTCACCTGCGAGCCGCCCTCGATCGGGCTGGATGCGGTGGCTGAGCCGGCCGGAACTGCCGTGGCCAGGAGGGCCGCGACGCAAAGCGACGGGGCCCAGAGTCGAGCTCGCCTGTTTCGCGCTTCCGTCGTCATGACTTCATGACAGCACATTTGTTCGAGAAACCTTCTACGAGATTCGTCCAGCAGGCGGCCGAACGCTAAAGCCGGGCAAGACGATCGGAGCCTTTCGTCGGCGTTTCGGCGCCCGGCTCAAGCAGTTGGTGGATGTCGCCGATCTTCGTCTCGAGGGCGCGCGGGGTTCCACCGGCGCCCTGAAACGCAATCCGCCCAGCCGCTTCGACAAACCTTGCAAGCCGACAACAGCCCACGACCCCGCCGCGCGGCGTTCCGCGCCGCCCTCATCGCGACCGCCCTCCTGGCGGTCGCCGGCCTGCCGTCGCCGGAGCCGGCGGCGGCCGCGCCGCGCTGCCACGGCAAGCGGGCGACGATCGTCTCCAACGCGCGCCGGATCGTCGGCACCAAGGCCCCCGACGTGATCGTCGCCGGCGGCGGCGACAACACGATCTATGGAGAAGGCGGCAACGACGTCGTCTGTGGCGGCCCGGGCGAGGACGCGATCCACGGCGGGCGGGGCAAGGACTCGCTGTTCGGCGACGGCGACGACGACGTTCTCTACGGGGAACGCGGTTCCGACCGTCTCGACGGCGGCGCGGGCGGCGACGGCCTTTTCGGCGAAACCGGCAACGACAGCCTCGACGGCGGCTCCGGGGATCGCGACAGGGTCGACGGCGGCCCCGGCGACGATGCGCTCCTCGGTGGCCCGGGCGACTTCGACGTCCTCAGCGGCGGACCCGGCCGGGACCGGATCGACGGCAGCGCCGGCGCGCACGACATCGCCTCCTATGCCGGCACCGGCGGCGCGGTCACGGTCGAGCTCGGCGCGCAAAGGGTCGCCGGGGCCGAGTCCGAGCGCCTGCACGGGATCGAGGACGCGGTGGGCGGCTCGGGCGCCGATACGCTGATCGGCGACGCGGCGACCGCCAATCGGCTCGACGGCGGTCCAGGCGAGGACCGCCTGGTCGCGGCCGGGTCCGGCGACGAGGCCTTCGGCGGGCCGGGCTCGGACCAGTGCGCGGGGGGCTTCGCCGCGGAGAACTCCTGTGGATCGGGCGCCGGCGCGGGCGGCACCGCGGTGGAGCTCTACGAGAGCATCGACGGGCGGAGCAGCCTGATCGTCACCGGAGGCGGGGGCGCCGACGCCGCCGCGATCGGATTTGGGAACGGCGCCTACACCGTCAGCCGCGCGCCGGGCGGCGCACCCGTCGTCTCGGGCGATCCCGGCTCGACGCAGTGCGGCGGGTCGCCCGCGGGCGACGCCGTCTCCTGCCGGGGCCGGGTCGACTCGATCCTCGCCGCGCTCGGCGGCGCAGACGACACGCTGATCGTCGGCGGCAGCGTGCCCGCCCGCGTCTCCTCGACGATCGACGGCGGCGGAGGCTCGGACACGCTGCGTGGCGGCAGAGCGGCAGACGTCCTCTACGCGGGCGAAGACCACGCCCCCGACAGGCTGGAAGGCGGCGGCGGCGACGACGTGATCTACGGCGTCAACATCTCCCATCCGCGCAAGGACAGCGGCGCCGCGACGATGATCGGCGGCCCGGGTAGCGATCTGCTGATCGGCGGCCAGCCCTGCGACGGCGACGTGTTCGACGGCGGCCCGGGGCCGAACGACAGCGCCTCCTTCGCCCGCGTGCGCAACGGCGGCGTCTTCGTCAGCGCGACGATCGGCGGCGCGGTGCTCGACCCCGACGTCGCCGGCTGCAACGCCGGCCACATCGCCGCCGGGGTCGAGAAGATCGAGGGCTCCACCGGGCCCGACGTGCTCAGCGGCGACGGCGCCCACAACGTGCTGCTCGGTCGCGGCGGCAACGATCGGCTCTACGGCCGCGGTGGCAGCGACATCTGCGTCGGCGGCGGCGGGCACGATCGCGCACGCGGCTGCGAGCACCGCGCCTCGATTCCGTAGCCGCCTGTCAGGGCGAGGCGAGCAGCGCTCGCGCGGCGCGGGCGGCGATCAGCTCCTCGCGAGCGCGGATGACGAGCACGCGGACGGGGGAGCCCGGGGCGGCGACGTCGCCGTCGGGCTCGGCGGCGGCATTGCGGTCGGGGTCGAGCTCGACGCCGAGGAAGCCGAGGCGCTCGCAGACGCGGGCGCGGGTGGGGGGCGAGTTCTCGCCGACGCCGGCGGTGAAGACGAGCGCGTCGAGGCCGCCGGCGGAGGCGGCCATCGCCGCCGCCGCGCCGGCGACGCGATGTGCGAAGACGTCGAGCGCCAGGGCGGCGTCGCGGTCGCCCGCCCCGGCGGCGCGCTCGACCGCGAGCATGTCGCCGCTGCCGCCGGCGAGGCCGCGCAGTCCGGATTCGCGCTCGAGCGCGCGCTCGAGCTGTGCCGCGTCGAGCCCTTTCTCGCGCATCAGGTAGGTCAGCGCGCCGGGGTCGACCGAGCCCGAGCGCGTCGCCATCGGCACCCCCTCGAGCGGGCTGAAGCCCATCGTGTTGTCGAGCGAGCGGCCGTCGCGCACGGCGCTGAGCGAGCAGCCGCCGCCGAGGTGGCAGACGACCAGCCGCAGCCCGTCGACCGCGCGCCCGAGCAGCTCGGGCGCGCGACCGGCCGACCAGGCGACGGAGATGCCATGGAAGCCGTAGCGCCGCAAGCCCCACCGCTCACGCCACTCGCGCGGCACCGCGTAGGTGGCCGTCTCGGCCGGGATCGTCGCGTGGAAGCCGGTGTCGAAGACGGCGACCTGGGGGGTGTCCGGGAGCGACTCTCGCGCGCGTTCGATCCCCTCGAGGCAGGGGGCGTTGTGCAGCGGCGCCAGCGGCTCGGTGGCGAAGATCCGCTCGCGCACCCGCTCGTCGATCGCGACGGGATCGCGGAAGCGCGCGCCGCCGTGCACGACCCGGTGCGCGACGGCCGAGATCTCGCCCGGGCCCACCGACTCGATCGACTCGACCGGGCGGCTCTCCTCCCGCGCCGTCACGACGTGCAGCTTGAGGCCGGTCGAGCCGGCGTTGACGACGAGGACGTCGCTCAGCCCGGCCACGTCCACTCGCGCACGTCGGGGTGGTCCTCGCCGTGCTCGCGGGTCCAGGCGCGGCAGGCGAAGCGGCGGTCGACCAGCTCCTGGCGCAGCGCCGCCGCCTCGGCGCCGAGCCCGGGCACGCGGTCGATCGTGTCGATCGCCAGGTGGAAGCGGTCGAGGTCGTTGAGCATCACCATGTCGAATGGGGTGGTCGTCGTTCCCTCCTCCTTGTAGCCGCGCACGTGGATGTTGTCGTGGTTGGCGCGGCGGTAGGTGAGGCGGTGGATCAGCCAGGGGTAGCCGTGGTGGGCGAAGACGACCGGCCGGTCGCTGGTGAACAGGGCGTCGAACTCGCGGTCGGGCAGGCCGTGCGGGTGCTCGCTTTCCGGCTGCAGCCGCATCAGATCGACGACGTTGACCACCCGCACCTTCAGCTCGGGCAGGTGCTCGCGCAGCAGCGCCGCCGCGGCGACCGTCTCCAGCGTCGGCACGTCGCCGCAGCAGGCGAGCACGACGTCGGGCTCGCCCTCGCCTTCGCGCGAGGCGAACTCCCAGATGCCGATCCCGCGGGCGCAGTGCGCCTCCGCCTGCTCCATCGTCAGCCAGGTCAGCTCGGGCTGCTTGCCGGCGACGATCAGGTTGACGTAGTTGCGGCTGCGCAGGCAGTGGTCGGCGACCGAGAGCAGGCAGTTGGCGTCGGGGGGCAGGTAGACGCGCACGACCTCGGCCTTCTTGTTGACGACGTGGTCGATGAAGCCGGGGTCCTGGTGGGAGAAGCCGTTGTGGTCCTGGCGCCAGACGTGCGAGGTGAGCAGGTAGTTGAGCGAGGCGACCGGCCGCCGCCACGGCACCTCGCGGCTCGTCTTCAGCCACTTGGCGTGCTGGTTGAACATCGAGTCGACGATGTGGATGAAGGCCTCGTAGCAGCTGAAGAGGCCGTGGCGGCCGCTCAGCAGGTAGCCCTCCAGCCAGCCCTGGCAGAGGTGCTCGGAGAGCACCTCCATCACGCGGCCGTCGGGGCCGAGGTTCTCGTCGGTCTCCAGTCGCTCGGCCTCCCACTCGCGGTCGGTCGCCTCGAACACGGCGGCGAGCCGGTTGGAGGCGGTCTCGTCGGGGCCGACCAGGCGGAACTCGTCGGGGTTGCGCGCGATCGTGTCGCGCAGGAAGGGGCCGAGCGCGCGCGTCGCCGAGGCGCGGTCGCGTCCCGGCGCGGCCACCTCGACCCCGTACTCGCGGTAGTCGGGCAGCAGCAGCTCGCGCAGCAGCAAGCCGCCGTTGGCGTGCGGGTTGGCCCCCATCCGCCGCTCGCCGCGCGGCGCCAGCTCGGCCAGCTCGGCGATCGGCGCGCCGCTCTCCTCGAACAGCTCCTGCGGCCGGTAGGCGCGCATCCAATCCTCCAGCATGCGCAGGTGTTCGGGCTCCTCGCGCACGTCGGCCAGCGGCACCTGGTGCGAGCGCCAGGTGCCCTCGACCGGCAGCCCGTCGACCCGCTTGGGCCCGGTCCAGCCCTTCGGCGTGCGCAGCACGATCATCGGCCAGCGCGGCCGGCCGCCGGCGCCGGCGGAGCGGGCGGCGCGCTGGATCTCGCCGATCTCATCCAGCGCCTCGTCGAGCGCCGCGGCGAGGCGCTGGTGCACCGCCGCCGGCTCCTCGCCTCCCTCGCCGCCGTGGACGAAGATCGGCCGGTGCCCGTAGCCCTGCAGCAGCGATGCCAGCTCGGCCTCGGGGATGCGCGCGAGCAGCGTCGGGTTGGCGATCTTGTAGCCGTTGAGGTGGAGGATCGGCAGCACCGCCCCGTCGCGCCGCGGGCTGAGCAGCTTGTTCGAATGCCAGCTCGCCGCCAGCGCTCCCGTCTCCGCCTCGCCGTCGCCGATCGTGCAGGCGACGAGCAGCTCGGGGTTGTCGAGCGCCGCGCCGTAGGCGTGGGCGAGCGAGTAGCCGAGCTCGCCGCCCTCGTTGATCGAGCCCGGCGTCTCCGGCGCGGCGTGGCTGGGGATGCCGCCGGGGAAGGAGAACTGGCGGAACAGCTCGCGGATTCCCGCGGCGTCGCGGCCGACGTGCGGGTAGAGCTCGCTGTAGGTGCCCTCGAGCCAGGTCGAGGCGACCAGGCCGGGACCGCCGTGACCGGGGCCGGTGACGAAGATCGCGCTGAGGTCGCGGGCGACGATCGCCCGGTTGAGGTGGGCATAGAGCAGGTTCAGTCCCGGAGTGGTGCCGAAATGGCCCAGCAGCCGCGGCTTCACGTGCTCGGCGCGCAGCGGCTCGCGCAGCAGCGGGTTGTCGAGCAGGTAGATCTGGCCGACCGAGAGGTAGTTGGCCGCGCGCCACCAGGCATCGATCGCCGCGTGGTCGGCCGTCGTCATCGCCCTATCCTCTACCTCGAACGCCGTCGCGGCAATCCTGCCGCGGCCCGGCTCGCGGCATCAACCAGCTCCCGGATGTCGGCGTCGCGGCTCGGGCGAGCCGGCTCACTCCACGTTCCCGCGCCGAAAGTTGCTGTAGGCGGAAGTATCGAGACAGAACGAGCTCAACGCCAGAGCCGATCCTCGATCGGCCCTGACAGCGCGACCTTTCCACCGTTCCAGCCTTAGAAGCGATGAAATGGCGAGGGACAGCTCGCTGCATCCACAAGCAAGGAGCGTGAGGACCACAATGACGCGCATGCGCAGAAATCTGATCGTCGCCCTCGGCGTGGCTGCCCTGGCCGTCCCTTCGGCCGCGGTCGCCAACCAGGGCGAGAACCATGGCCACGGACATGCGAAAGGCCACTCGAAGACGCACAACGTCGCCTATGTCTTCAAGGGGATCTACGAAGGCGAGAGCACGGTCGCCGTCCAGCACGGCAACGCACGCGTTCGCAAGGGCGGCTTCATCGGCGAAACGGTCGCATTCGACCTGAGCGGAGCCCGCATCGTCGTCGCCGACACCAACGGCGACGAAACGCGCGACCTGAGCGACGTCCAGGCCGGCGACAAGGTCGTGGTCAAGGCGATGCTGCCGAAGCAGGACCCGGGCCCCCAGCCGTTCGCGGCGAGGCGCCTGGTCGATCAGGCCCATCCCCCAACGGAATAGCGGTAGCGGCGGCGGAGCCTCGAACGGTTCCGCCGCCTTCTCGTTGAAGAAGCCGCTGGTCTCGTACTCCTTCATGCACGGAAAGCCCGTCGTTCGCTGAACCCGGCGGGGCGGCTCCGCGTAGACCGGGCCGACGACCGCATCAGGCGGGCCCACAGCGAAGGAGGAAGACGTGATCAGGACCTTTCCAGCCGTAACCGCAATCGCGCTGGCCGTGGCGCTGGCCGTCGCGGGGTGCGGCGGCGGCACGGACTCCGGCGAAACCGGCGCCTACGGATCGAGCGGCGAAGGCGGCGGCTCGACCCAGGCCGCGAACGGCGAATCGGCGGGCGGCCGCTACGGCGGCGGCTCCTCGCCGTCTTCGGCTTCGGACACGGGAGCCGTCGCGGTTGCGAGCGTCGGCGATACCGGCAAGGTGCTGGTCGACTCCAAGGGCT
The DNA here is from genome assembly GCA_035698885.1 of Solirubrobacterales bacterium. Taxonomy (GTDB): domain Bacteria; phylum Actinomycetota; class Thermoleophilia; order Solirubrobacterales; family 70-9; genus VRUE01. Next base: position 2,257 of record DASSBJ010000155.1, on the reverse strand, counting down.
TCACCCTCTACTACTTCGAGAAGGACAAGGGCGGCAGGTCGGCCTGCTACGGCGCCTGCGCGAGCGCCTGGCCCCCGCTGACGACGAGCGGCGCGCCGCAGGCGATGAGCGGCGCCGAGTCCTCGAAGCTCGGCACGACCGAGCGCAAGGACGGCACGACCCAGGTCACCTACGCGGGCTGGCCGCTCTACACCTACATCGCCGACAGGAAGCCCGGCGAAGACAACGGCACCGACGTCGACGCCTTCGGCGCTCCCTGGTACCCGCTGCACCCCAACGGCGAGAAGGCGGGCGAGTAGGGCAGCCGCGACCGCCGGCAGCGGTTCAGCGCCCGGATGGTAGGGCCCGCCGCCGGGACCGAAGTCCGGGTTTCCAAGGGCCGAGGACGCTGGAATCGTCAAGGCGCCCACGGTGAGCGCCATGTTCATTCTTTTGATGCCTTATATGACATAATCAGGATATGGACGCGGCCGAGTTGCTAAAGCGGGCCCGCAGGCGCCATGGACTCAGTCAGCGCACGCTCGCCCTGCGCGCCGGCACCGATCAGGGGGCGATCAGCCGCATCGAGCGCGGGCGGGTCTCACCCAGCGTCGAGACGGTTGAGCGCCTGCTGGCGGCGATGGGCGAGGAGCTGGAGCTGGCGGCGACGCCGATGGAGCGCGAATACGATTCGCTTCACCTCCGCGCGGCGCTCCAGCGGACGCCCGCCGAGCGATTGCGACTGGCTATCTCCTGGAACCGGCTGGCGGCTGATCTGAACGAGGCTGGGCGGCGCGCGCGTGCAGGCTGACCGCGACAGCACCCGGCTCGACGCCCAGCGGATCTTCGAGGAGCTTGCGCGGCACGAGGTCAACTTCGTCCTGGTGGGAGGGCTGGCGGCGCAGACGCACGGCAACACGCGGATGACGAATGACGTCGACGTGATCCCGGAACCGGATCCGGCGAACCTGGGTCGACTGGCGAGCGCGCTGAACGCGCTGAACGCGCGAGTGCTCAATCCCGGCAGCGAGGGGGTAGACATCGACGCGGCGATGCTGCCGCGGGCGACGATCTGGCAGTTCGCGACGCCACACGGCGATATCGACGTCCTGCATGACGCCCCCGGCGCGGCCCCGTTCGAGGGTCTGCGCGACCGTGCGCTCGTGATCGCCCTCGGTGATGTTCAGGTCCCGGTGGCCGGTCGCGACGACCTGATCCGGATGAAGCTCGCCCGTGGGCGGCCGGTGGATCGCGCCGACGTGGCGGCGTTGACCGATCCCGAGGTCGACTGAGGAGGCAGCGTCAGCCCGCGAGCGCGCTGACGAGCTCGGCGGCGGGCCTCACGTGGGCGATGCGCGCGACGGTCTCCCCGGCATAGAGCGGTCCCGCGTCGAGCAGGTTTGCGGGGCCGTCGTCGGCCGGCCCGAGCGGCGAGAGCAGGCGGCTGCCGGGCCGCTGCGCGCGAGCGATCCGCGCCTGCAGCCGCTCCGGCATATAGCGGGCGCCGGGCCCGGTGAGGCGGTTGAGCGCGCGGTTGAGCAGCGGACCGCGCGGGCCTCCGGCGAGCCAGCGCTGCGTGGCGGCGTTGGCGATCACGCGGTGGGGCGCCGCCGGCCAGCCGGCGCCGAAGAGCTCGGTGAGGATCGTCTCCCGCGCGGCGAGCAGGCGCCGCCGGTAATCGGGATGGGCGCGGCTCTCCTCGGAGGCGAGGAAGCGGGTGCCGGCGACCGCCGCCGCCGCGCCCGCGTCGAGCGCCTGCCTCGTGTCGGCCGCATCCGCGATCCCGCCGGCGAGCAGCAGCGGGAACTCGTCCGGCAGCACCGCCCGCGCCCGCTCGAGCAGCTCCAGGGCGGGGACCCTTCCACGCACGTGGCCGCCCGACTCCACCCCCTGCAGGATCGCCGCGTCGGCGCCGGCCGCGAACGCGGCCTGCGCCTCCTCGACCGAGCCGCACTGGTGCATCCAGGCGCCGGGCGTGCGGCGCTTCGGGCGGCCCCAGAAGGTGACCACGACGTCGGCGCCGGCGGCCGCCGCGAACCACTCGCGCCGCGCGAAGGGCAGCAGCAGGTTCACCGCGAGCGGCCTCCCGGTCAGGGCACGCGCCGCGTCGAGCTCGCGGCGGATCGCGGCGGCGCCGTTTACCGCGATCGTTCCCAGCCCGCCGGCCTCCGACACCGCGGCGGCCAGCTCGTGCCGGCTGAGGCCGCCGCCCATCCCCGCCTGGACGACCGGAAGCTCGACGCCGATGCGGTCCAGGAAGGTCACCCGGCAACCCTAC
>DASSBJ010000154.1:0-8270 GCA_035698885.1 Solirubrobacterales bacterium | reverse complement strand
CGCAATGCTCCAACAGCTTCACGCCGATAAAGTACACGCGCAGGGCGCCCGTAGCTCAGTGGTCAACGGACCCTTCACGGGGTCCAAAGAGCGTCGGTCTTTCAAGCCGAAGGTCGCGAGTTCGATTCTCGTCGGGCGCATTCCTCTTCATTCCGCTCTGTGCCGTCTATCGGCTCTGGCAAGCCGAATCCTCCCCAACGCCCGTCGCAGCCCGTTCCGGGCCGCTCCGCGCTGTTCCCATGCCTGCCAGCCGCTCATGGCTACATTCTGGCTACATTTCCGCGTCCGTCCCGCGGGCACGCAACGCCGCTTGTGACCAGTCGAAGCTCTCCGCCTGGGCGCGCAGGACTCGCATCGTCGCACGCGAGCGTGCCTTTGCTCGCCCATGCACACCCAGGCGGAGAGCGATCGCAGGACCCGGCGCCATCCGGCGTCGGGGCTCTCCGCCGCAACCGGTCTGCCGCTCTACCTGCTGACCTTCCTCGGGGAGGGGATCCTCGGAGCCGGCGCCCGCTGGCTCCTCGCCTGGCCGCTCGCCGCGACCGTGGGGGCGATCGTCCCCCTCGGGCTGAGCGCCGGCCAGGCCGCCTGGCTCATCGCCCTCGCCCCGCTGGCCTGGTCCGCCTCGGCGCTGATCGCCCCCGGTCGCGGCTGGCTGTGGACGCGCCGCGTCGGCGGCCGCCGACCCAGCGCCGAGGAGGCGCTGGCGATCGAGGACGCCGACGGCGTGCTGCGCGGTGTCGACCCGTCGCTGCCCGCGCCGCCCACCTACGTCCTCGACGACCCGCTCCCCGCGGCCGCTGCACGAGGCTCCGCCGTTCTGCTCAGCCGCGGTCTGCTCGAGTCTCCCGACACGGCAGCCGTCTACGCCCACGAGCTCGGCCACCTCCGCTCGCTCGACGCCCGCCTCACCGAGGCCCTCGACCGACTCGAGCTCTGGGGCGACCCGCTGGGCCCGCTCGAGCCGCGCGACGGGGAGGCCGCCGCGCCCGGGGACGACCATCCCCGCGGTCTCCTGCTCGGCTGCCTGCGCTGGCTGCTCCGCCTCGCCGGAGGCGGCTGCGCCGAGGCGCTGCTGCGACCGCTCTGGGCCGCCCACTGGCGCTCCCGCGAGTACGCCGCCGACGCCCACGCTGCCGCCCTCGGCCAAGCCGAGGACCTCGCCCGCCACCTGGCCGACCAGGAGCTTCCCTTCGATCCCCCGCAGCGCCGCTTCCTGCTCAATCGCGCCGAGCATCCGCCGGTCGCCCACCGCATCGAGCGCCTCACCTCCGTTTGAACGTCTCGCGAGGGCGCTACCGGCACCCCGAGAGTCGCCTATCCAGCTGCATCCCCTTGCCGAAGCCTCCGTGGTTGAACTTGAACCTGGCAAGCGTGAACACACGATGGCCGCAGACTGTGCTCGGCACGCTCAGCCGCACCCTCGCCGCGACCGGCCCGACCATGTTGGCGAGCGCCTTGCCGCTGCCGACCGCGATCCTCGCGCCCCAGTGAAGCCAGTGGATGCGTCTCATCTCCAGCAGGTACGCGTAGGCCGCGGGCTGGCCGCGCTCATGGAAGTTGCAGCCGCGGGGCTGCTTCGCGTAGAAGCCGACCGGACTCTCGACCGGGCTCGAGGAGGCGATGCAGATCACCTGGGGCCGCGGCGCTACTCCGTACGCCGCGACGGCGGGACAGATGAAGACCACGGCGAGCGCCGCAAGGAAAATGGCACCCCGGCAAGGCAGACGCATCTTCAAATCCTAGCCCGGCAGTCGACGCCCAGGGCTCGCGCGGTCGCTGCCGAGGCGGGAGAACCCGCGTCCCACCCCTCTCAGGGACATGGCCCTTCGCCCGCCCGAGGACTTCGCCCCCGCCGCGCCCGAGTGCGACCCGCCGGGTGAGGACGAGCTGCGCGCGCTCTGGGAGCGCCACGAGGCCGCCCGCGCCGAGCGCGAGCGCAACGCCCGCTGGCGCCGCGCCACCGAGCTGCTGCGTCGTGAGCCCGACGGCGCCCTGCGGCCGGCGCACGGCCGAGGTGGTGCGGGGGAGGCAGCTGCCTGCGGCCCGCGCTCCCGCGCCGCGCTGCGCCCGGTCCCGGCGGACGGCCGCGTCCTCGCCGCCGGCGTCGACACCTGGTCGCCGTGCTGGTATGCCCCTCTGGGCTCGCCGCTCTCCCGCGCGCTCGACGCTCTCGCCACCGAGACGAGCGGCCGCGCCCGGCTGCTGCCCGAGCCTGTGGCGGGCCACCGCGTCGGCTGGTTCCCCGATCCGCGCCTCGTCTTCGCCGAGGGCCGCGCTGGCGGCGAGGCGCTGCTCCCCGCCGCCGCGGCGAGCGCCGCGCTGGAGCGGCTCTGCGCCGCCCTCGCCGATTTCGGCATCGCCGCGGCCCCCGAGCGCTGCGCCGGCTTGCGCCGCCTCGATGTCGCCGCCGACCTGCGCACCGACTCCGCCGTCGAGGGCCTGGCGCTGCTCGAGTGCGTCGCCGCGGCCTCCTGCGGCGCCGGCAAGCTCGCCGCCTACCGGGCCGAGCGCCGCACCGAGAGCGTCCTCATAAAGAGCCGCGCCGGCCGCACCCTCGCCCGCCTCTACGACAAGGGCGCCCAGCTCGGCGCCTCGCCCGGCTGCCGGCTGCGCTTCGAGGCCCAGTGGCGCGTTCCCCGCGAGCGCCGCCCCGCCCCCGCGAGTCTCGACCCCGCCGCGCTGCGCGACCTATTCGCCCGCCGCTTCGCGCCGCTCTGGCAGGCCGCGGGCGGCATCCGCCTGGCGCCCGGCACCGGCCTCGTCGAGCGCATCGCCGAAGCCGTCGCCGACGGCCGCCTCGCCCCCTCGCGCGCCCGCACCCTCTCCGGCTACCTGCTGCTCTCCGCCGCCGGCGTTCCCCAGGGCGCCCGCCGCACCACCTACGAGCTCGAGCGCGAGTGCCGCGAACTCGGCCTCACCGCCAGCCTCGCTGCCGAGGCCGAGCGCAGCGTCGACGTCGCCACGGTGCTGGACGAGTGTCTTACTCCCGCCGTCTGGAGCACCGAGAGGACTTGAGCGCTCCGGCGAAATCTCAACGAATGGTCGAGTGAGTGCGCCGAATCACAAGCCGGGTTGGCTTGTTGGAGAGCGCACATAAGAAAGGCCAGTCGCGATTTCTCACCGCAGGGGGGTATCGAATCGCCCCGCTCGTCCGTCAGGTGGGTGAGAGGGCCGAAAGGCTCGGCCCGCCGCCCGCGACAGGGCACCACCAGAGAACAAGGAGAGCGGTATGCACTTCCGACCGAGCCAGCCGGTCAACCGGCCGGTGACGATAGCCCTATCCCTTTTCGCGCTCGCCTTCGCGCTCGCGATCCTCACCGCCGCGACGGCCGACGCCGCCTACTACAAGACGCTGTACTGCGGCGCCGCAGACGGCTCGGGCGACCCGGTCAAGGGGGCCCGGCCGGGCTTCTTCGACTTCACCGACGATTGCGGCACCGCCTATGGCGACCCCGCCGGCACCGGCGGCTTCCTGCGCCTCGAGGAGAACACGACCGGGACCGCGGGCAACACCGACGAGGCAAGCTACTCGTGGTGGCCGCCTTCCGGCGTTTCGATCGCCGCAGTTTCCGTCTGGACCCGCGTCCCAGGCTACTTCAACTCCGGCTGGCGCTCCCGCTTCTGGGCCGAAGGCTACGACGGCTCGCAGAACAACATCCTGATGCAGGGCTCCGGCGTCGCCAACGACGGCATCTACGCCCCCGCGACCTCCAACTTCGGCTACCACGCCTGGCCCTTCGGCGGCTACGGCGACTACAAGCGGCTCGTCTTCGCGATGACCTGCTACCGCCCGGCCGGCTGCTCGCGCGAAGGCTGGAACGCCGCCGACGCCAACTCGATCGCGATCACCTTGAACGACAAGGAGTCCCCCCACGTCAACTGGGAAGGCGACTCCCACGTCCTCGCCGGCGACTGGGTGCGGGGCAACAACGCGATCGCCTGGCGCGAATCCGATCAGGGCTCGGGCCTGCGCTTCTCGCGCCTCAAGGTCGACGGCGCGACGCTGTCTGACGGCACGATCGACTACCAGGCAAACGGCGGCTGTAGGACGGGTCATTCCGACGCCAACGGCGAGTTCGCCCGCGACTTCACCCCCTGCACCGCCGGCCCGTACCTGCGCTACTACCCGCTGAGGACCGAATGGTTCTCCGACGGCGCCCATCAGCTGGCGACCTGCGTGCAGGACTTCGCCCAGTACCAGCACCTCGGCGGCTCTGCTTCGGAGTCATGCGACAGCCGCACGATCCATACCGACAACACCGCGCCCGGCAAGGTCGCGGCGCTCGAAGTCACCAGCGCCAACCCGGCCCGCTACCTGCGCCACTTCGGCGCCCGCTTCTCGCTGCCGCCCGACCCCGGCAGCCCGATCGCCGCGGTCCACTTCCAGGTGCTGAACGGCAAGGGCGAAGTCGTCGTCCCCGAGCGCACCGTCGCAGCGACGGACCCGACCTCGCTCGCCGACATCGAAGGGCCGGCCGAGCCGGGCGCCTACCGCCTCAAGCTCTGGCTCACCGACTCCGTCGGCTACAGCGGCCCCGCCGCCGAAGCGCCGATCCCGCACGACACGACGCCGCCCCCGGCGCCGCAGGATCTCGGCGTCGCCGGCGCCGCGACGCATTGGCTCGACAAGCTGAACCTGCGCTGGGCCAACATCGTCGACGCCGGCTCGCCGATCGACACGGCCCGCTTCCAGCTGCTCGACCCGGCGGGGAACCCGCTCGGCGCCGCACAGGTGCTGCGCGCCGACAACGTCCAGGCGATCGACGGCATCGACACGCCCGCCCAGCGCTGCGCCTGCGCGGTCCGCGTCTGGCTCGCCGATGCCGAGGGCAACGTCGGCGCCCCCTCGAGCGTCGAGCTTCCCCGTGATACGACGCCGCCCGCGGCGCCCCAGCGCCTGCAGCTCGCCGCCCCCGACACGCCGCGGAGTCGGGACGGCTTCGACTTGCACTGGACCGACATCGGCGACGACGGCTCCCCGGTCGACGGAGCCCACTACGAGGTGCTCGACGGCTCGGGCCACGTCGCCGTCCCCGAGCAGACGGTGCGGGGCAAGGATGTCTCGGCGATCGCCGACGTCCATGCCCCCGACTCCGCCGGCAGCTACACCCTGAGGCTCTGGCTCTCCGACGCCGAGGGCAACGCCGGCGCTCCGGCCAGCGTGCCGCTCGCCTACGAGTGCTCTCGCTCGCCGGTGCCCGGCGGCGCCAACCTCGACGCCGCCCTCTCCGAGGGCACCGTGCAGCAGGGTCAGAGTGCGGCCCTGAGCGGCGCCCTGCGCCAGTCCTCCGGCGCCCCGGTCGCCGGCGCGCCGCTCTGCGTCTTCGAGCAGGTCGAAGGCGAGGACGCCCGTCACTACCTCGGCCTCGCCTACACCGACGCCGCCGGGCGCTACCGCTTCGCGGTCTCGCCCGGCCCCAACCGCGCCCTGCGCACCGTCTACCGGCCGGGCAACCGTCGCCTCTCAGCCCAGGCGGACCTGAAGACCCGCGTCAAGCCGACGCTGCGCGCCCGCAAGAGCGTGATCCACAACGGCCAGGTCGCCCACCTCGAAGGCCAGATCCCCGGCCCGCGCAACGACGACGTCGTGATCGTCCTCCAGGTGCGCCAGGGCAAGGGCTGGCTGGCCTTCCGTCGCTACCGCACCCGCGGCGGCGGGCGCTACGAGGCCGCCTACCCGTTCCACCGCACCACCCGCCCGACCACCTATGAATTCCGCGCCCAGCTGCGCGAATCGGGCGGCTACCCATATATGGAGGGCGACTCGGACCCGGTCGCGCTCAAGGTGCTGCCGAAGGCCAAGCATCGCCGCTGCGCCAAGGGCCGGCACCTGGCGAAGCGCCACGGCAAGGCCCGCTGCGCGCTGCCCCGCGCGAGTGCGGCCAAGCGCTGTGCCCGCGCCCGCCGCGCCCTGCGCCGCCGCCCGACGGCCAAGGCGCCGCGCCGCCGCGTCCACAGGTTGTGCGCGCGGGCACACCGCAAGCGCAATGCCCGCCACGCCCGGCGGAGGGCGGGCTGATGCGCCTCTCAACTCCGGTCCGTCTGTCCCATTGCAACCCGACCGAGGAGATGCCGATGTCGCGTACCCGCTCCCAGCTCCTGATGCTGCTCGCCCTGTGCGCCTTCGGGTTGGTGCTCCACGTGACCACCGCCCACGCCGCCAACTACCGGATGCTGCTCTGTGCCGGCAACAACGGCTCCAACAGCTTCGACACCGCGACCAACACGGTAAGCGGCGCCAACCCCGGGGGCATCTTCAGCTTCGAGAACTACTGCGGGCCCGCCGGCGACCCGGCGGGCAACGGCGCCTTCCTGCGGCTTGCCGAGAACCAGTCGGGAGGCAACGCCGGGAACTCCGCCTACGGCTCGATCTCCTGGACCGTCCCGCCCTGGGTGGCGATCCTCGCCGGCGGCGGCTACACGCGTGAGCCCGGCTCCTTCAACGACGGCTGGCGCGGCCGCTTCTGGGCCGAAGACTTCGGCGGCGGCGGCCACCATATCCTCTTGCAGGGCACCGGCGTGCCCAACGGCTCCAACGGCGGCATCGGCTGGGGCACCACCTCGACCTTCGCCTCCCACCTGTGGCCCTTCCCCACCTACGGCTACTACCGCCGCTTCATCTTCGAGATGACCTGCTTTCGCCCGGCGGGCTGTGACCGCTCGGGCTGGAACGCGGTCGACGCCAACACGATCCACCTGACCCTCGCCGACGTCTCGCCCGCCTCGGTCGGCTTCGGCGGCGACGCGATCCTCTCCGGCGCGTGGGCGCGCGGCACCCAGAACATCGGCTGGAGCTCTTCCGACCAGGGCTCGGGGATGCGCTTCGAACGCCTGCGCCTCGATGGCGCACAGCTCTCCGCAAACGACTACGGCGGGCAGTGCGACCTCGGCTGGTCGCAGGCCAGCGGCGAGTTCGCCCGCGTCTTCCAGCCCTGCCCCGTCGGCGGGCCCTGGGGCCATGGCTACGGGCTGAACACAGCCTCGGTCCCCGACGGTGGCCACACGCTGCAGGTCTGCGCGCAGGACTACTCCCAGGCCGCGGGCCTCGATGCCACCGCCGGGGAGAGCTGCGATCAACGCGCGATCCACACCGACAACACCGCGCCCGGCAAGCCGGCCGCGCTGGCGATCAGAAGCGCCAACCCCGACCGCTACCTCGACCACTTCGGCGCCACCTTCTCGCTGCCGCCCGACCCCGGCAGCCCGATCGCCCGCGTCCACTACATGATCCTCAATGCCGAGGACGAAGCCGTCGTCCCCGAGCGGCTCGTCTCCGCCACCAACCCGACCGAAGTCGCCGCCATCCAGGGACCGAAGGCCCCGGGCGCCTACCGGCTGAAGCTCTGGCTCGAGGACTCGGTCGGCTTCCAGGGACCCGCGGCGGAAGTGGCGATCCCCCATGACACGACTCCACCGGCGGCGCCGCAGGGTCTGCGGTCGGCGGGCAGCACCTCCCGCTGGCTCGACAAGCTGAACCTGCGCTGGGCCAACATCGTCGACGCCGGCTCGCCGATCGACGCCGCGCACTACCGCTTCCTCGATCCCTCCGGCGAGCCGGTCGGCTCCACCGAGACGATCTCGGGCGAGAACCCCGAAGCCATCGACGGCCTGCTGACGCCGACGCGGCGCGGCCGCTACGAGGCCCAGGTCTGGCTGGAAGACGCCGAGGGCAACGTCGGCGCCGCGGCGAGCGTCCCATTGCCGATCGACACCACGCCGCCCGCGGCGCCCCAGCGCCTGCAGGTCGCCGCCCCCGACACGCCGAGGAGCAGGGACGGCTTCGACCTGCACTGGAGAAACATCGGCGACGACGGCTCCCCGGTCGACGCAGCCCACTACGAGGTGCTCGACGGCTCGGGCCATCTCGCCGTCCCCGAGCAGACGGAGCGCCGGACTGACGTCTCTTCGATCGCCGACATCCACGCCCCCGACTCCGCCGGCGCCTACACGCTGAAGCTGTGGCTGCAGGACGCAGAGGGCAACGCCGGCGCACCCGCGACGGTGTCGCTCTCCTACGAATGCGCCCGCTCGCCCGTGGGAAGCGGAGCCCACCTCGACGCGGCGCTCTCCGATGCCGTCGTTCAGCAGGGTCAGGGCTCGACCCTGAAGGGCGCGCTTCGCGAGAGCTCCGGCGCCCCGGTCGCGGGCGCCCCGCTCTGCGTCTTCGAACAGGTCGAAGGCGAGCGCGCCCGCCACTACCTCGGCCTCGCCTACACCGACGCCGCCGGCAACTACGGCTTCGGCGTGACTCCGGGCCCCAACCGGAC
>DASSBJ010000153.1:0-2206 GCA_035698885.1 Solirubrobacterales bacterium | reverse complement strand
CCTCCGCCACGGACGAGGATCGCCGCGCGATGCTCGCGGCGATCGGCGCGGACTCGATCGACGCGCTGTTCGCCGACCTGCCCGAGGGCGTGCGGCTGGGCCGTCCGCTCGACCTGCCGGAGGGCAAGCCGGAGCAGGAGGTGTACGGCTACCTGCGCGACCTGGCCGCGCAGAACGTCTCGGCGGAGGACGAGATCAGCTTCCTCGGCGCCGGCATGTACGACCACTATGTGCCGGCGCTGATCGACTCGATCTCCTCGCGCTCCGAGTTCCTCACCCCGTACACGCCCTACCAGCCGGAGATCTCGCAGGGCGGCCTGCAGGCGATGTTCGAGTTCCAGACGGCGATGTCGGAGCTGACCGCGCTGCCGGTGGCGACGGCGGGCCTCTACGAGGGGCCCTCCTCGGTCGCCTCCGCCGCCTACCTGGCGATCGGCGCGACCAAGGGCCGGCGCCGCTTCGTCGTCTCGCGGGGCGTCCACCCGCACAGCCGCGAGGCGCTGGCCACCTACGCGGTGGGGTTCGGCGCCGAGATCGAGCAGGTCGGGCTAGAGGACGGGCTGACCGACGCCGCGGCGCTGGCTGAGGCGGTCGACGGCGAGACCGCCGCGGTGATCCTGCAGAGCCCCAACTTCCTCGGCGCGGTCGAGGACGTCGAGGCGCTCGGCGCCGCCGCCAAGCGGCACGGCGCGCTGCTCGTCGTCGCCGTCGACCCGATGACCCTCGGCGTGCTGCGGCCGCCGGGCGAGTGCGGCGCCGACATCGCGCTCGGCGAGGGCCAGCCGCTCGGCAACCGGCTCGACTTCGGCGGGCCCTCGTTCGGCTTCTTCTGCGGCGCCGAGGAGCTGATCCGCAAGATGCCGGGCCGGATCGCCGGCGAAACCGACGACGTCGACGGGCGCCGCGGCTTCGTCCTCGCGCTGCAGACGCGCGAGCAGCACATCCGGCGCGAGAAGGCGACGCACAACATCTGCACCGCGCAGGCCCTGAACGCGCTGGCGGCGACGATCCACCTCGCCTGGCTCGGCCGCGAGGGCTACCGCGAGCTGGGCGAGCTGCTGGTGCGGCGCACGGCGTACGCGCGCGAGCGGCTCGCCGCCGTCCCGGGGGTAGAGCTGCTGCACGAGGCGCCGGTGGCGCGCGAGTTCGCGCTGCGCCTCGAGGCGCCGGTGGAGCGCGTGCTCGAGCGCTGCGCCGAGCGCGGCATCGCCGCGGGCTACCCGCTCGGCCGTGAGTACCCCGAGCACGAGGACGGCCTGCTCGTCGCGATCACCGAGCGGCGCACGCGGGCGCAGATCGACGACCTGGCCGAGGCGCTGGGCGCCGCGATACAGGCCGAGGCCGGCGACTTGGTCGCAAATAGCGCGACCAACGCGCCAGAGGGGGTCCGATGAACCAGCAGGAGGAGCAGGTGCTGACGATCTACGAGCGCTCGCAGCCCGGCCGCCGCGCCGCGGTCCTGCCCGACGCCGAAGTCCCCGAGCCGCCGCTCGAGCAGCTGATCCCGGCGAAGCTGCTGCGCGACGAGCCGCCGCGCCTGCCGGAGGTCGCCGAGCCGGAGATCGTCCGTCACTACAACCGGCTCTCGCGTCGCAACTTCGACCTCGACAGCGGCTTCTACCCGCTCGGCTCCTGCACGATGAAGCACAACCCGCGCCTCAACGAGCGGGTCGCGGCGCTGCCCGGCCACGCCCGCCTGCACCCGGCGCAGGACCCCCGGCGCGCCCAGGGCGCGCTCGAGCTGATGTGGCTGCTGCAGGAGTCGCTGGCGGAGATCTGCGGCCTGCCGCACGTCAGCCTGCAGCCGTCCGCCGGCTCGCACGGCGAGCTCGCCGGCCTGCTGCTGACCCGCGCCTTCCACGCCGACCGCGGCGAAGCGCGGACCAAGGTCTTGGCGCCCGACACCTCGCACGGCACCAACCCGGCCTCGGTGACGATGGCCGGCTACGAGATCGTCAAGGTCGCGACCGACGAGCGCGGCGGGGTGGAGATGGACGACCTGCGGGCGAAGGTCGACGAAGAGGTCGCCTGCCTGATGCTGACCAACCCCAACACGCTCGGCCTCTTCGACGAGAACATCGCCGAGATCGCCGCGCTGATCCACGCGGCGGGGGGGACGCTCTACTACGACGGCGCCAACCTCAACGCGGTGATGGGCCACTCGCGTCCGGGCGACATGGGCTTCGACATCGTCCACGTCAACCTG
>DASSBJ010000152.1:0-5153 GCA_035698885.1 Solirubrobacterales bacterium | reverse complement strand
GGTTCATGTCTCCAGCGCGGCCGACATCCATGCGGCCGAGGCGTTCCGGACCGACTTCCACCTCTTCGACAAGCGCGGCAAGGGGCTCTGGGGGGGCAGCGGCGAGAGCTTCGACTGGGGACTGCTGAAGGAGCGGCGCTCGCAGGTGCCGGCGATCGTCGCCGGCGGGCTGCGGCCCGAGAACGTCGCCGAGGCGATCGCCGCGACTCATCCCTACGCGGTCGACGTCGCCAGCGGCGTCGAGGCCGAGCCGGGTCGCAAGGACCATGCGGCGATGACCGCCTTCTTCGAGGCCGCCCAGGGCGCTAGCGTTACCGCCGGATGACGACCGTCGAAGAGCGCTTCGGCCCCTACGGCGGCCGCTACGTCCCCGAGACGCTGATCCCCGCCCTAGACGAGCTGAGCGAGGCCTGGGCGGCGGCGAGCGGCGACGAGGACTTCCGCGTGCGCCTCGCCTCGCTGCGGCGCGACTTCGTCGGCCGGCCGACTCCGCTCTACCTGGCGGAGCGGCTCTCCCAGCGGGCGGACCGGCGCGTCTACCTGAAGCGCGAGGACCTCTGCCACACGGGCGCCCACAAGATCAACAACGCGGTCGGGCAGGTGCTGCTGGCCCAGCGCATGGGCAAGCCGCGGATCATCGCCGAGACCGGCGCCGGCCAGCACGGCGTCGCCACCGCCACCGCCTGCGCCCTGCTGGGGCTCGAATGCGTCGTCTACATGGGCACCGAGGACATCCGCCGTCAGGCGCCCAACGTCGAGCGGATGAAGCTGCTCGGCGCCGAGGTCGCGCCGGTCGACGCCGGCGCGCGCACGCTCAAGGAGGCGGTCAGCGCGGCGATCCGCGACTGGGTCGCCAACGTCGAGACGACCCATTACGTGATCGGCTCCGCCGTCGGCCCGGCGCCGTTCCCGGCCCTGGTGCGCGACCTGCAGCGGGTGATCGGAGACGAGGCGCGCGAGCAGGCGCTCGCCGCCGAGGGCGAGCTGCCCGCCCGGGTGATCGCCTGCGTCGGCGGCGGCTCCAACTCGATCGGCGTCTTCACCCCTTTCATCGCCGACGCCGGAGTCGCGCTGATCGGCGTCGAGGCGGCGGGCGAGGGGCTCGACAGCGGCCGCCACGGCGCCTCGCTCGGCGCCGGCAGCACCGGCGTCCTGCACGGCTCGCTCTCCTCGGTGATCGCCGACGAGGAGGGCCAGATCCTCGAGGCGCATTCCGTCTCCGCCGGCCTCGACTACCCCGGCGTCGGCCCCGAGCACGCCCAGCTGCGCGACAGCGGCCGCGCCACCTACACCGCCGTCACCGACACCGCGGCGCTGGCCGCCTTCGGCGAGCTGGCGCGGCTGGAGGGGATCATCCCGGCGCTCGAGTCCGCACACGCGATCGCCTGGCTGCTCGAGCACGGCGGGGGGGACGGCTTCGATGTTCTGTGCCTCTCCGGCAGGGGCGACAAGGATCTGGCCGAGGTCGTCGAGTTGACCCGGACGTGAGCTCGATCGCGGCGGCCTTCGAGGCGGCTCGTTCGGAAGGGCGGGCGGCGCTGATGCCGTACACGATGGCCGGGTTTCCCGACCGCGAGTCGTCGTTTGCCGTCGCCGCGGCGTATGCGGACTCGGGGGCGGACCTGATCGAGCTCGGGGTGCCGTTCTCGGATCCGCTCGCCGACGGGCCGACGATCCACGCGGCGGCGACGAAGGCGCTGGCCGAGGGGGCGACGTTGCAGACGGCGCTGGAGGTGTGCGAGTCGGTCGCGGCCCGGTTGCCGGTCGTCTTCATGGTCTACTCGAACATGGTCCTCGCGCACGGCGGCGCGTCTGCGTTCGCCCGGCGCGCGGCGCAGGCCGGCGCGGCCGGGGCGATCGTCCCCGACCTGCCGCTGGAGGAGGCGGGCGAGGTGCGCGAGGCGCTGAACGCCGAGGGGCTTGCCCTCGTGCCGCTGCTGGCGCCTACCACGCCGCCGCAGCGGCGGGCGCGGATCTGCGCCGCCGCGCAGGGCTTCGTCTACGTCGTCTCGACCGTCGGCACGACCGGCGAGCGACGGGAGCTGCCGCCCGGCCTGGCCGAGCTCGTCGCCGCGACCAAGGAAGATGCCGAGGTCCCGGTCGCGGTCGGCTTCGGCATCGGCACGCCGGAGCAGGCGAGCCAGGTGGGCGAGGTGGCCGACGGCGTGATCGTCGGCAGCCGGCTGGTACGCGCCGCCGGCGAGGCCGGCTCGGCCGAGGCGGCGGCGCAGGCCGTGTCGAGCTTCCTGCGCGAGACGCGCGCCGCGCTCGCCGCGTAGGCCGCTGCTTCTACTAGGATTCCCGCCGCAATGGGAATGGTCGTAAGCCTCTTCGCGGCGCTCGGCGCCACCACGGTCGTCTACGCCTGGCTCGGCCAGGGCGGCGGCGTCTCGGGCCTGATCTTCTTCGGCGTCCTGCTGCTCGGCGCGGCCCTGCGGGTCCTCAGGCCTTCGTAGCGACCACCTGCAGGTACTCGGGCTCGAGCACCAGCGCCCGCTCGCCGGCCGTGTTCTGCTCCTCCAGGTAGGCGCGCAGGTCGGCCTCCAGAGCCGCCTCCCCGTCGGCGCCGACGCGTTCGAATGCGACCTTCGTCGGGCCGAAGTAGGTGCGGAAGAAGTCGAGGAAGTGGTCGGCGGAGCGGAATGCCTGGCGCGACTTTTTGCGCTCGACCCGCAGATCGGAGATGCCGCCGCCGAAGAGCTCGCGCAGGTGCTCCTCGGTCCCCCAGAGCAGCGGCGGCTTCACCCCGGGCGGCGGCGGGGCGTGCTTGGCGATCGTCATGAACATCTGGCCGACGCCGCCGTCCGGCACCCAGTTGGCCATCCCGATGCGACCGCCGGGCTTGCAGACCCGCAGCAGCTCGGCGGCGGTTCGCTCCTGGTCGGCGGCGAACATCGCGCCGAAGATCGACATCACGACGTCGAAGCTCGCGTCCTCGAACGGCAGGTCGGACGCGTCGGCCTCGACGAACTCGACGTCCAGCCGCTCCGCGGCGGCGCGCTCGCGGCCACGCTCGAGCAGCGCCGGGACGAAGTCGGCGCCGACGACGTCGCCCCAGGAGCGCCGGGCTGCGGCGATCGCGCCGTTGCCGCTGCCGCAGGCGACGTCGAGCACACGCTCGTCGGGGAGGATGCCGAGCGACTCGGCCAGTTCCTCGGCGACGATCGTGATCAGCCCGGCGACCATCGCGAAGTCGCCCTCCGACCAGGTCTGCTGCTGGACCTCTCCGACCGCCTTCAGGTCCACCGTCTCGCTCATCCCTCGTCTCCTTTCGGTTTCGTCCAACTTAACGCGCGCCGCTTTCGCTTTCCAGCTTTTCTAAGCTGAGGAGCATGCGCATCGGCGTGCTCACCGGCGGGGGAGACTGCCCCGGGCTGAATGCGGTGATCCGCGCGATCGTGCGCAAGGGGGTCGAACAGCTCGGCCACGAGTTCGTCGGCTACCGCGACGGCTGGCACGGGCCGCTGGCGGGCGACGGCGGCACGCTCGGCGTGCCCGAGGTGCGCGGCATCCTGCCGCGCGGTGGCACGATTCTCGGCTCCTCGCGAACCAATCCGTTCAAGCAGGACGGCGGCGCCGAGCGGATCGTCGCGAACATGGAGAGCGAAGGCGTCGACGGCCTGATCGCGATCGGCGGCGAGGACACGCTCGGCGTCGCCGCGCGCCTGCACGCGGAGCACGACGTCAAGGTGATCGGCGTGCCGAAGACGATCGACAACGACCTCGGCGCGACCGACTACACCTTCGGCTTCGACACCGCGGTCAACATCGCGATGGAGGCGATCGACCGCCTGCACACCACGGCCGACAGCCATCACCGCGTGCTGATCGTCGAGGTGATGGGACGGCACGCCGGCTGGATCGCCTTCCACGCCGGCCTCTCCGGCGGCGCCAACGTGATCCTGATCCCCGAGCAGCCCTTCGACCTCGACCAGGTCTGCCGGCTCGTCGGCCAGCGCCTCGAGGCGCGCTTCGCGCCGATCGTCGTCGTCTCCGAGGGCGCGCAGCCGGCAGGCGGCATCCCCGAGACGCAGGACAAGGGCCTCGACGCCTTCGGTCACGTGCGCCTCGGCGGCATCGCGCACTGGCTCGAGGGGCAGATCGAGGAGAGGACGGGCAAGGAGACCCGCGCGACGGTGCTCGGTCACGTCCAGCGCGGCGGCACCCCGACCGCGTTCGACCGCGTGCTCGCGACCCGCTTTGGCCTGCACGCGATCGACGCCGCGCACGCGGGAGAGTGGGGCAAGATGACCGCCCTGCGGGGGGTCGACATCCAGCTCGTCGAGCTGAGCGAGGCTGTGGCGCAGCTCAAGACCGTTCCCAAGGAGCTCTACGAAGAGGCTGAGGTCTTCTTTGGTTGAGCTGGGGTGGGGTGGGAGGGACGGGTGTCCCCCCGCTGCAACCCGCCGCCGCTCAGTTTGCGGGGGCGCGGGCGGGATGCTGGCTCACAAGTTGCCTCGGGGGGACCCCCGTCCCTCCCGGCGGACTCAGGCCAAGCTGGCGGTGCTCGATGCTGGCTCACAAGTTGCCGCGGGGGGACGCCCGGCCCGCCCTACGGGATCGGGGCGCGCGACGCTCGTCGCGATCTCCGTGCTGCTCCTGGCAATAGCTGGCTTTGGAGCTGGCTGTGGAAGCAGCGACGGGATCGCCAGCGGAGCCACGGTGACGGTCTATGTGGCGAGAGCTCTCTGCTCGGAAGCTGAGAAAGAGCTTTCGCACCGTGGGCCTGAAGCTGGGGACGTGAAGGTTCGCGCCGTATGCCTTCCGAGCTCCGAAAAGGGTGGCAAGCTCGATCTCGCCACCATCGGCTCGAACGCCCGAAGGGCCACGGAGGACTCGAGCTCGATCGCCTACATCGGGGAACCGACGCAAGCTGCCTCCCGCTTTGCGGAGCCGATTCTCGAAGAAGCCCAAGTTCCCCAGTACGCAGCGATCCCTGGAGCTAAGGCAATGCGACGGGTGCTCGAACACCTCGAAAGCTCCTGAAGCTTCGAAGCTTTGGAGTCTCGGAGGGCGAGGCCCCCCGAAGCTTCAACTCTCTGAAAGCTCGAGAAGGGGCGCGGGGGTGCCCCCTGGGGGGACCTCCGCGCCCCGTCTCGAGCTTTCAGAGAGTTGAAGCTTCGGGGGGCCTCGCCCTCCGAGACTCCAAAGCT
>DASSBJ010000151.1:0-5061 GCA_035698885.1 Solirubrobacterales bacterium | reverse complement strand
GGCAGACGCGCAGAAGACGGGACAGGAGACGGCAGGACTGTCGATTTCTGCGGGATCGGGCTGGCGCACCCCGTGATCAATGCGTCAGGCACCTTCGATGCGATCGCGGCGAGGCGCGTGTATGGCGAGGAGCTGTTGGAGCGATTTCCGTTCAGCGCTTTCGTCTCGAAGACGATCACGTTGGAGTCCCGGGCTGGAAATGCGCCGCAGCGGATCTGGGAGACCCCCGCTGGGATGATCAACTCGATCGGCCTGCCCAACAAGGGGCTGGACGGGTTCATCGGCGAGGACTTGCCACAGCTGGAAGAGCTTCCGGTGCCGCTGATTGTCTCCGTGATGGCTACCGGTCACGAGGACTTCGCGAGAATGCTCCGCTCACTTGAGCCCCGTGAGGAGGTCGCGGGGTTCGAGCTCAACGTGTCCTGCCCCAACGTCCATTCCGGGCTGATCGTGGGCGAGCAGCCGTCCGAGACGCTGGCGCTGCTGGAGGCACTGCGGCCGCTGACCGGGAAGCCGCTGATCGTGAAGCTGACGCCCAACGTCGCCGACCCCGCCGCGGTGGCGGTCGCGGCAGAGGAGGGGGGAGCCGACGCGGTCTCGCTGATCAACACGGTCAAGGCGGGCGGCGGGCCCGTCAGCGGCGGGCTCTCCGGCCCCGCCGTGAGGCCGATCGCGATCGCCCAGGTCAAAACCGTCGCCGCGGCGGTGTCGCTGCCGATCGTCGGCATGGGAGGGGTCTGCAGCGGCGCCGACGCGGCCGAGATGCTCGCCGCCGGGGCGACTCTGGTCGCCGTCGGCACCGAGAGCTTTCGCGACCCGCGGGCCGGGACTCGGATCGCCGCTGAGCTCTCCGAGACTTCTGAGCGGTGGCTCTACTCTCAACCTCGACTTTAGGTCCAGGTGAATTTCGGGAAAATGGGGGCGGTTTCCCTTGCACCCCGGTGAGCCGCGGCTATACTCGCCGCCCACATGCCCGCCTCGGTCAAGACCTCCGCAGCGGCCCCCGAGAGGTCGCTGGACCAGCGAATGGACGCGCTCAGGCGGGCGAACGACATCCGCACCGCCCGCGCCAAGCTGAAGAAGGACCTCAAGGCGGGCAAGTCGAGCATCCATGCGCTGCTGATGGACCCGCCCGAGTACGTGATGACCGCGAAGGTCTTCGACATGCTGCTCGCGGTCCCCAAGTACGGCCGGGTGAAGACCAACCGGGTGCTCAACCAGTGCCGGATCTCGCCCTCGAAGACGATCGGCGGCCTCTCCGAGCGCCAGCGAGCCGAGCTGGTCAGTCAGCTGCGCCGCTAGTTAGCCGACCGGTCGACCGGTCAGTATCTCCGGCCGCCATGGCCAAAGTGTTCGTGATCACGGGTCCGTCGGGCGTCGGCAAGGGGACGCTGATCTCCAGGCTGCTCGAGCGCGTCGCCGACCTCGAGCTCTCGGTCTCGGCGACGACGCGGGAGCCGCGCGAGGGAGAGATCGACGGGCGCGATTACCACTTCCTCACACCCGCGGAGTTCGAAGCGCGGATGGAGGCCGACGACTTCCTCGAGTTCGCCACCTACAGCGGCAACCGCTATGGAACGCTGCGCTCGGAGGTCGAGCGCAGCCTGGCCGGCGGCCGCTCGGTGGTGCTCGAGATCGAGGTGCAGGGAGCGCAGCAGGTGAGGGCGGCGGAGCCGGATTCTGTGCAGATCTTCATCGCCCCGCCCCGGGCCGAGGACCTGCGGCAGCGCCTGGAGGGGCGCGGGACCGACTCCGAGGAGGCGATCGGCGCCCGCCTCGAAACCGCCGAACTCGAGCTCGCAGCCCAGGGCGACTTCGACCATCGGATCGTCAACGACGATCTCGAGCGCGCGGCGGGCGAGCTGGAGGGGATCGTGCGCGCCGAGCTCGGCCTGCCGCTAGACTCCGGCGCCGAATGATCAAGCCACGCGTTGACAAGCTGCTCGAGCACGCCGACTCGCATTACGCCGCAGTCGTCGTCGCGGCGAAGCGGGCACGTCAGATAAACAGCTACTTCCACAATCTCGGCGAGGGCGGCTTCGGCGAGTACCCACCGCCGATGGTGGAGACTCGCGGCGACCGCAACTACCTCTCGATGGCGCTGGAGGAGCTTGCCGAGGGCAAGCTCAAATACGAGTACCGCGCCTAGCGCGCCCTTCTAGACCCAGGAGGCGGACATGGCCAGGATCCTGCTCGGCGTCAGCGGCGGCATCGCCGCATACAAGGCGCTGGAGCTGGCCCGGCTCGCCACCCTCGCCGGCCACGGCGTGCGCGTGCTGATGACCGAGCACGCGCGGCGCTTCGTCGGCGCCGCTTCCTTCGAGGGCATCGTCGGCGCGCCGGTGCTGAGCTCGGAGTTCGAGCGCGACCCGCTCGGCGGCGCCTTCCCCGGCGACCCGCGGCCCGCCCACGACCCGATCGGCCACCTCGAGGTCGTCGCCAACTGCGACGCCTACCTGCTCGCCCCGGCCTCGGCCAACACGATCGCCAAGCTGGCCGCGGGGTTCGCCGACTCGATGCCGACGACTGCCTTCCTCGCCTGCACGGCACCGCGCCTCGTCGCGCCGGCGATGAACGACCGCATGTATGCCGACGTGGCGACCCAGACCAACCTGGCGACGCTGCGCGAGCGCGGCGTCGAGGTGATCGAGCCCGGCGAGGGCCGGCTCGCCTCGCGCGGCGAGCACGGCACGGGGCGCCTGCCGGACCCGGCCGAGCTGCTGGCCCGGGTGGAAGCGACGCTGCCGGCGGGCGAGCGGCCCTGGGGCGGACTGCGCGTGCTGGTGACCGCCGGCGGCACGCGCGAGCCGCTCGACTCGGTGCGCTTCCTCGGCAACCGCTCGAGCGGTCGCATGGGTTTCGCTCTTGCCGCCGCGGCGCAGCGGCGCGGGGCGGAGGTGACCCTGATCGCCGCCAACGTCGCCCTGCCCGAGCCCGCGGGCGTGCGCCGCATCGACGTGGAGACGACGGCCGAGCTCGCCGAGGCGACGGCATCGGAGTTCGCGAACGCCCACATCCTGCTGATGGCCGCGGCGCCGGCGGACTTCAAGGCGAGCGATCCGGCGACGAACAAGCTGGCGCGCGAGGGATCGCTGGATCTGCGCCTCGAGCCCACGCAGGACATCCTCGGGGGTCTCGACTCCGGCGAGGGCCAGACCGTGGTCGGCTTCGCGGCCGAACACGGCAACGACGTCGAGCGAGCCCGCCAAAAGCTCACCCGTAAGGGCCTTGACCTGATCGTCCTCAACGACATCTCCGACCCGGAGATCGGCTTCGACAGCCCCGAAAACGCGGCAACCCTGATCGGCTTCACCGAAGAGGCCCACCTCTCGCAAGCCTCCAAGGACGTAATAGCCGAGCAGATCCTCGACCACGTCGATGCCTTGAGGCCGGAGGGGCAGTCCCCTCAGCCGGCGGATACTCGGAGCGGCCCGTAAGGGCCGCGAGTCGGAAGAGGGGACTGCCCCTCCGGCCGCCCTCTGGCTCAATTCGGTGGCGGGCTATACTGACCGCAAGCTTTTTGTCCCTATGCAGTAGCGAGAAGTGGGCCTGGCCCACTTTTTTTTCGTCCCGAACCAGGCATGACAGACCTCAAGGACAGCATCCAGCAACAGCTGATCGAGCTCGACGCCGAGCTCGATCTGGTCGCGCTCGAGCAGCCGGCGACCGAATCGCTGCGGCTCTACATCGACCACCCCGGAGGGGTCGATCTGGCGCTCTGCGAACGCGTCACCAGGCACCTCAACGAGCTGCGTGCCGAGTATGCGCTGGAGGTCTCCTCGCCGGGCCCCAAATACCGTAAGGAGCAGTCGTGAGCAAAGAGATCGTCGAAGCAATCAAGGGGCTCGAGCAGGAGAAGGGCATCTCCGCCGACAAGCTGATGGACGCGCTCGCCGATGCCCTGCTGTCCGCCTACAAGAAGACCCCCGGAGCGGCCAAATACGCCCGGGTCGACCTCGACCACGAGACGGGCGACTTCCGCGTCTTCGAACTGATCCTGCCGGCCGAGCTGGAGGAGAAGCTGCTGGCCGAGGCGGCCGAGGCGCAGGAAGAGGAAGAGCGCGAGATCGATCCCGAAACGGGAGAGCTGAAAGAGCCGGAGGAGCCCGAGCTCGACCCGGAGATGATCGCCCCCTACGAGGACCAGATCGAGACCCGTGACGTGACGCCGGAGGACTTCGGCCGGATCGCCGCGCAGACCGCCAAGCAGGTGATCCTGCAGCGGATCCGCGAGGCGGAACGGATGATGATGTTCGACGAGTACCAGGACCGGGTCGGCGAGCTGATCACCGGGATCATCCAGCAGTCCGACAAGCGCTACACGCTGGTCCAGCTGCGCGAGCGGGTCGAGGCTCTGCTGCCCAAGTCCGAGCAGGTCTACAACGAGCGCTACGACCACGGGATGCGGGTGAAGGCGGTGATCACCGACGTCTCCGACTCGACCAAAGGGCCGGCGATCGTCGTCTCGCGCCGCAGCCCGGAGCTGATCAAGAGCCTTTTCGAAATCGAGGTGCCGGAGATCGCCGACAAGCTGGTCGAGATCGTCGGCGTCGCCCGCGAGCCGGGCTATCGCTCGAAGATCGCGGTGGTCTCCCACACCGACGGGGTCGACCCGGTCGGCGCCTGCGTCGGGCCGCGCGGCTCGCGCGTGCGCATGGTCGTCTCCGAGCTGCGGGGCGAGAAGATCGACATCATTCCCTACAACGAGGAGCCCGCGCGCTTCGTCGCCAAGGCGCTCTCGCCGGCGCGCGTGCGCGAGGTGATCGTCGACGACGCCGAGCGCCAGGCGACCGTGATCGTGCCCGACGACCAGCTTTCGCTGGCGATCGGGCGCGACGGCCAGAATGCCCGCCTGGCGGCGCGGTTGACCGGTTGGCGGGTCGACATCAAGTCGGAGACCGAGTTCGCCTCCGAAGAGGAGGTCGAGGACTACGAGGGCGAGGAGCAGTCGGACGGGCACTGCATGGCGGTGCTCTCCAACGGCCGCCGCTGCCCCAACGCGGCGATCGGCGACTCGCACTACTGCGGCCTGCCGACCCACCAGGCGCTCGCCCGCTTCGA
>DASSBJ010000150.1:0-10847 GCA_035698885.1 Solirubrobacterales bacterium | reverse complement strand
GGGCGAGGCGGGGCGGGCGAAGTAGAAGAAGTTGGCCTCGTTCCAGATCTGCCATTCGCGGATCGGCGTCCTGGGGACGAAGTCGCCCGAGGCGCGGCTGTGCTCGCTCCAGAAGCTGCCGCGCGGGCCGTAGCGCTGTACGGCGGCGCGCAGGAAGAGCGACCAGAGACGCTGGGCGCCGCCGCCGACCGGCAGCGTCGTGTACTTGCGCGCGACCCAGGACGGCGTCGAGTAGACGAAGGGCAGCACGCGCAGGTGCTGGCGCGCCGCCGTGGCAACCACTTCGTCGAAGCCGCCCCATTGGTATTCGCCGCCGGCTTCCGGCTGCGTCCCGCCCCAGGAGAGCGGCCAGCGCACCGAACCGATGCGGGCGCCGCGCATGTACTCGGCGTCCGTTTCGCTGAGCGGCGTCTGCGGCACGACGCCGAAGAAGGAGCGCGGCGCACGCGCGTTCGCGGCAGCCGAGGCGGGCCCCGGCGTGGCGGCGGGGAGCAGCACCGCAAGAGCGGCGAAGAGCACCGCGAGGGCGGCGAGCACGGCTGCGGTCGAGCGCTTCCGGGTCATCGAAGGAGGGAACCCAATCACGTTTGCGGAGTCGCGGTGTCAACCGCGTGCGCGTGGTCGCCGGCGTTCAGCGCAGGCCGCCGTGCGCGAGCCGCACGAGGACGTGCCAGGCGGGCTTCGGCTTGAAGCGCGGGCCGCGCCGGAACAGCCCGACCGAGTCGCAGAAGCTGCATGAGCCGGGTATGTCCTTCCAGGTGAACCAGTAGACCTGCTTCAGGTTGAGCCGCTGCCGGTTGTCGATCAGGAAGCCGTAGGCACGGCGCAGTTCGCGCGCCTGCTGCCGCCAGCCGACCTCGAAGGCGACCCGGCGCGGATCGTGTTGGGAGCCCCAGCCGAGCTCGGTGACGTAGAGGCCGGCGCGGCGATCGCCGTGGCGCAGCATCGTGCGGCGCACCCCCCAGGTGAGGCGCCGCAGGGCGCGCTGGTCGGCCGCGTAGGGGTGCAGCGCGACGCCGTCGAAGCTGCGCTTGATGCCGGGGACGCGGTACAGCCGGTCGAGGAAGTCGACGGCGTCCATGCCGCGCGGCGGTCGCGGCTTGGGGTCGCCGAAGAGCCCGCCGAGGACGACCTGTGAGCGCCGGTCGCCCCGCCGCAGCGCCCGGTGGGAGATCTTCAGCAGGACGGCGTAGGGGCGCGGCCAGACCGGCGTCGTGAAGTAGAAGAAGTTCTCCTCGTTCCAGATCTGCCAGCGCTTGATCGGCCGGCGCGGGACGAAGTCGCCCGAGGCGCGGTTGTGCTCGCGCCAGAAGCTGCCGTGGACGCCGTAGCGTTCGGCCGCGGCGCGCAGGAAGGCGCTCCAGGCGCGGCGCTGGCGCCCGTTGGCGACCGGCAGGTCGGTCGGGCGGCCGGCCAGCCAGCGCGGGGTCCGGTAGACGAAGGGCAGGACTTCGAGGCGAGCGCGTGCGGCGGTCGCGACCAGCTGGTCGGTCCCGCCCCAGTCGTAGCCGGAGCGGGGCGAGGCCTGGATCGCGTCCCAGGACAGCGGCAGCCGCAGAGCGCCGACGTGGGCGTGGCCCATCCGGTTGGTGTCCGCCGGGCCGACGGAGCTCTGCGGCACGATGCCGAAGAAGTCGCGCGGCGGGCGCGCTTGCGCGCCGGGGACGAGCGCGAGCCCGGCTGCCAGGAAGACGGCGATCGTCGCTGTCGCTCGGCGTGTCACTACTTCCTCAATACGCGCCGCCGAGCTTGCGGTGGTCCCAGGTCGCGGTGCGCAGCGGCTTGAAATGGATGGTGACCCGTTTCGGCGCCTGCGCCTCGAGCGCCGCTTTGGCGTCGCCCTCGACCGAGTCGATGCCGTCGGCGTAGCGCACGGTCAGCTCTTCGGCGAAGCCGAGCACGGTCTCGAAGTCGCGGTGGATCCGCGCCTCGGCCTCGATCATCGCGCCGCGCAGCTCGCCGTACTCGTGCCCGGTCTCGATCAGCACGGTCGCCCGCGGGTCGCGCTCCAGGTTGCGCACCTTCTGCGACTTGGCGTAGGTCCAGATCCAGACTTCGCCCTCGCGCGGCACGAACCAGAGCGGCATCGAGTGCGGGAAGCCGCGCGGCCCGTTCGAGCAGACGACCGCCACCCGCTCGGCCTCGAGCAGCTCCAGCTGCTCCGCCTCGCTCAGCTGGATCTGGTCGCGGCGGCTCACCGGCGAGACTTTACGGACTAGGATGGCGACGCCGATGCGAATCGCGATCCTGCTCTTCGACAAGCTCGCCGCCCAGGACGCCGTCGGCCCCTACGAGGTGTTCCGCTGCGTGCCCGGCTGGGAGGTCGAGTTCGTCGGCACGCGCCCCGGCGAGGTGCGCTCCGAAGGCGGGCTCGGCCTCGTTGCTGACCGCAGCCTCGATGAGGTTGCCGAGGCCGACGCGGTGCTCGTCCCCGGGGGGCGCGGCAGCGAGGCTGTCGCCGGCGACCCGGCGGTGCTCGACTGGCTGCGGCGAATCGACCAGCGCACGAAATGGACGATTTCCGTCTGCACCGGCGCCGGGATCCTCGGCGCCGCGGGCCTGCTCGAGGGCAAACGGGCGACCTCGAACTGGCTCTTCCTCGACCGCCTGCCCGAATACGGCGCCGACCCTGTCGGCGGACGCTGGGTCGAGGACGGCAAGATCGTCACGGCGGCCGGCGTCACCGCCGGCATCGACATGGCCCTCCACCTCGTCGGCCGCGAGGCCGGCCCGGAGGTCGCCCAGGCGGTGCAGCTCGGGATCGAGTACGACCCCGACCCGCCCTTCGACTCGGGGTCCCCGGAGAAGGCGCCGCCCGAGATCGTCGAGGCCGTCACGGCGATGAGTCGCGCAAGCCGCGCGTAAAGCGCCGCACAATTCTTAGCTTTTGCGCGCCACGTGTGCGCCTGAACCTCCTAGCGTGGCGGCATGAATTTCCTCGCTGGTCCCGCCACGCCAACGCGTCCGTCAGGTCGTGCTAACGTACGTACGTCTAATAAGATGAGCGTACGTACGATTCCACTGGAGGACCCGATGGCGATTACCGCCTCAAAACTGCGCGCCGACGTCTACCGCCTGCTCGACGAGGTGCTCGAAACCGGCAAGCCGCTGGAAATCGAGCGCAACGGCAAGCTGCTCGTCGTCGAGCCGAAGGAGCCCGCGGAGAAGGGCTCCCGTCTGGATCGGCTGCCGCGCCGCGAGGGCTTCATCGTCGGCGATCCCGACGAGCTGATCCACATCGACTGGTCCTCGGAGTGGAATCCTGATCCACATTGACACTCATATCGTTGGCTGGCTCTACGAGGGCGAGCTGAGGCGCATCCCGGAAGGGATCCGGGCGCGGCTCGAGGAGGACGCCCTCACGGTCTCTCCAGTCGTCGAGCTGGAGCTGACCTATCTCTTCGAAATCGGCCGCGTCTCGGAGCCGCCTTCGGCGCCCCTCTCGGCGCTGAGGCGAGAGCTCGGCCTGCAAGTGGCCGATGCCTCCCTTGCCGAGCTGGTCCAAGCCGCGGCGCCGCTCTCCTGGACGCGGGACCCCTTCGACCGCCTGATCGCGGCCCACGCGATCGTCGCCAACGCTCAGCTCGTCACCGCCGACGAGACGATCCGCGAGAACCTCCCGCTTGCGGTCTGGGACTGACCGGCCGCCGGAAAGCTCGCGGCGGCGTCCGGCTACCGCAAGCTGAGCTTGCGCCCGACCCTGCCGCCGGGGATCGCGACCAGCAGCTGCGCGACAGGCCGATCGCTCGCCCTGGCGAGGCGGTGCCCGGCGCGGCCGAGGCCGACGCGGAAGGTGTGGGCCTGGCCACCGGTGAGGTGGAAGCCGCGCCGCGCGATCGCCCGGCGGACGATCCGCGTGGTCACGCGGCGCCTACCCCGCCGGCGAATGACCACCCGTTTCGGCAGCCGGGCGCGGAGGACGATCTGGCCAGGGCACTCGGTTCCGACCGGCCACTCGCAGCGCAGGCGGAGCCGCACCGCGTTGCCGCCACCCTTCGCCCGCAGCAGCGAGATCGGCACCGGCACGCCGACCTCGCGGCAGCCGAGCAGCTTGTCGGAGCCCGCGCCGATGTCGAGCGCGTAGACACAGACCCGCTGGCGGCCGCTGCCGACGATCGGGAAGCTGGCTTCGAAGCCGTGCCCGGCGCCCGCCCGCGGGTAGGTCGCCGCCAGGTCGCTGCGTTCCTGCGAGGCGATCGGACCGAGTTCGAAGCGGGTCGCTTCGCCTTCGCCCGCCTTGCCGCCGACGTAGGCGCGGATCGAGACCTGCTTGTGCGGCGCGTTCGGGTCGAAGGCCCAGCCGGAGATGGCTACCTGGCCGGGCGCCGGCGCGCTGACCGAGTCGACGCTGCCGCGTGGATCGTCGCTTGAGGAACCCGAGCCCGCCGTGGCTCCTTCGACGTAGTTGTTGTCGATGTTGATCGTCACCCCGCCGTAGCTCTCGTCATGGCCGCCGCGGTACTGGTGGATGCGCTGGTGGTCGTTCCAGGCGCTCGCCGGCACGTAGGGGTCGTCGGCGCTGCGGCGGCCGTTCCAGTTGGCCATCCAGAGGTGGTCGGGCAGCTGGTAGAGACCGCCGAGGCGGCCCACCAGGTCGGCGATGCCCGAGGCGCTGCTGCTGTAGACGCCCGATTCGTAGCCCAGCGCGTGCAGGCGGGTCGTCCAGGCGCCGAGGAAGGCGAGCGTCGCGCTGCTGGCGCTGGCGGTCCGCGTGTAGCTCTCCATGTCGAAGTAGATCGGGCTGCCTTCGCCGATGCCCACGAGGCGGGCGTCGTTGACCGCGTCGGTCGCCGCCTGGCCACCCTGCAGCGTGGCCGAGCCGGCGCTCAGCTTGGCGCAGGAGCTGCAGCTCGAGGTCGGCGCCTGAAGCCCGACGTAGGTCGGGATCAGGTGCCAGCCGGCGGCCGTCTGTTCGCCCACCCAGCTCGCGGTCAGGTTGGGCTGCGAGCAGCCGCGGTTGAGGCCGCCGATGTAGACGCCGATCGCCCGGTAGGGCGAGGAGGACCAGGCCGACATCGAGCGGCGCGAGGGCGCGGTGCAGGCGTCGAAGCCGAGCCCGGTGTAGTCGCCGGCGGAAATCCGGGCCGGCCGCACCCGGCTCGCCCGCGCGCGCGCCCGGGCGGCGCGAGCCTCAGCCCCGGGGTCGACGACGATCGCCCGCCGCCGCCCGATCGCGCTAGCCGGACAGCGCTGGCTCGGTCCCGGCGTCCCCAGGTAGACCGCCCTGCGGTCCAGCCTCACACAGGCATGCGGGCGCTCGGCCAGCCGGACGACCGGCCAGCCGTCGGGGGCGGTGACCGTCTCACCGCGGAAATCGATCGTCTTGGCGCCGGCGCCGGCGGGAAGCACGGCGGCCAGCGCGAGCATGACCAGGAGCGCGCGCCGCATCTCTCCCCTCAACCATTCCATCCCGCAAACGTTTCGGCCCGCTGCGGGCGAGCTCGCAAGATGACGCTCAGGCGGGCACGAGATCCAGCTCGCGCCATGGCCCCTCGCCGGCCATCGGCTGGGTGCGGCCGTGCAGCCAGTCCTCCTGCAGGTCGTCGTAGTGGGGGCTGGCGGGGTGGCCCGACTGGCCGGTGAACATCTGCCAGCGCGAGCGCTCGGGCGCGGTCGGGTCGCCGACCATGCGCCAGCTCGGCGCCCAGACCGCCTTGTAGGGGTTGTTGGGGTCGTAGGCGATCTGGCTGACGGTCTCCTGCGCGCCGCCCGCCCGCAGGCTGCGGTTGAGCAGCCTGCGCAGCAGCGGGTTGGCCTCGCCCAGCGGGTGCGGGAACTCCATCTCGTGGACGCGCCCCCAGCGCCAAGCCTCGGGATCGGGCCCGAAGCGGTCCGTGAGGTCGTCGAGCGCCCCCGCCAGCGCCTCGAGCACGAGCTCGTCCCAGGGGCGGCCGATCAGCTCCTCGTCGGCCTCCTCCCAGAGCTCCATCAGGCGGGCGTGCCAGCGCCAGGGTGAGGTGACGTGCGGCGTGAAGCCGTTGTCGGCGCGGTCTAGCCAGCGCTCGCAGAGGTCGCGGTCGCCGATCGCCGCGCGGGCGACCTCGCGTCCGAGGCGCAGCAGGAATGCCTGGTAGATCGTGCCGGCGATCGTGTCCGGGTCGAGCCGTCCGTCCCAGCTGCGCAGCCGCTCGAGCGCGCTCAGCTCGCGCTGCCCGGTGGGCGTCAGCCGGCCCAGCCGGCGCGCCGCCTCGAGCCCGGGGATCGAGAGGTTGTCGGACTGCATCGCCTCGAAGCCCTCGACGTCGTGCTCCTCGCTCGCCCGCAGCAGCTGCTCGATCCGCCGTGCGCGGAAGCCGTCGAGCCAGTCGCTGGTTATGTGGTGCGGGTACTGGTCGCCGACGATCCGGTTGTTGGCGGTGACGAGGAAGCCGCTCTCCGGGTCGACGACCTCCGGCAGGTCGTCGTAGGGCACCTCGCCGTCCCACTCATAGGCGCCGTCCCAGCCCGGCTTCGGCAGGTCGGGACAGCCGCCGCGGCGCAGCGGCAGGCGGCCGATCAGCTTGTAGCCGATCGAGCCGTGGCGGTCGGCCCAGATCAGGTTGGAGGCGGGCGAGGTGTGGCCCTCGAGCGCCGCAACCAGGTCGGGGCCGGAGCGGATGCCGTGCAGGTCGAACATCCCCTTGAAGGCGGTCGGGTTGTCGAGCGTGATCCAGCGCAGGGCGAGCGGCTCGGCGTCGTCGGCGCCGAGCGCCGCGTTGACCAGCGGCCCGTGGTGGGTGATGCGGACGTCGAGCGCCTCCGGCGTGGCGCGTCCCTTGACCGCGATCTCCTCGCGCACGATCTCCAGCGGCCGCCACTCGTCCTCGAACAGGTAGCGGTCGCCGTCGACCCGCTCGACGAAGAGGTCCTGGACGTCGGCCATCACGTTGGTGAAGGTCCAGCAGACGTCGTTGTTCTGGCCCATGTAGACGCCCGGCATGCCCGGCAGCGAGGCGCCGCGGACGAAGCGGTCGCCGAGCTTCAGGCCGACCTGGTACCAAATGCCCGGCATGCTCGGCGGCAGGTGCGGGTCGCCGGCGATCAGCGGCGCACCGGTAGCGCTGAGCCCGCCGGCGACCGCCCAGTTGTTGGAGCCGCTGGCCTCGGCTGCGAGGCCGATCGAGCGGCGCACGGCGTCGATCTGCTCGGCCAGGCCGAGCCCGTCGCCCGACCACGGTTCCTGCGTGACGATCGGGTTGTCCGCCGGGTAGCCGGGATCGAGCCGGGCCGCCAGCTCGGGGCCGAGCTCACGCGTCATGTCGGCGCGCAGCAGCTCCTTCTCCCAGTTGGTCGAGAGGCCGAAGGCGAGCAGCTTGCCGAGGCCGAGGATGTCGGCCGGGCGCCAGGGCTCGAACTCGAGCCGCAGCAGGCGCATCTCGAACGGCGGCGCCTTGGCGCTGCGCGCGGCGGCGTTGACGCCGGCGCAGAAGCGCTCGAGCAGGGCGCGCAGCTCCGTGTCGAGGGCGAGCGCCTCGCGCTCGGCGACCCGCCGCATGCCCAGCGTCCGCATCAGCCGGTCGACCGGCAGACCCTCCTCGCCAGCGAACTCGGAGACCCGGCCGGAGAGCACGCGGCGGTAGAAGTCCATCTGCCAGAGCCGGTCCTGCCCGTGGCAGAAGCCCTCGGCGAACCAGAGGTCGGCGGCGGAGGCGGCCTCGATGTGCGGCACGCCCCAGCGGTCGCGCCGCACCCGCACGGTCCCCTCCAGCCCGTCGAGCTCGATCGTCCCCTTCTGCTTGGGAAGCGGCCGCCGCGCCAGCCAGTGCCACAGCGCGGCAGTCCCGGCAGCGGCCAGCCCGGCGCCCGCGGCGCCCGCCGCGATCCCGACCCGTGCCGCCCGCCCGCGATCCATGCCCACACCTTACTGGCCAGCTGGCCAGTTTCGCTTCCGGTGCGACTTTCGTACTCCACAGGTACGAAAGTCGCACCGGAACCTCAATCGGTCAGGTCGGTCGGGAGGCGCCCCTCGGCCTCGAGCTTCTGCAGGTGGGCGTCCATGACCAGGGCGGCGGCGGGGCGCAGCTGCTCGGGGACGTCGGACCAGGCGTCGGCGAGCAGCGCCCGCTTCGAGCGCTCGCCGCGCTCGAGCGCGGCGAGCAGGCGGCGCTCGCGCATCTCTCGGTGCTCGACGTACTCGGCGAGCTTTGCCCCCGGGTCGGTCACCCAGGGGCCGTGGCCGGGGCAGATCAGCTCGATCGGCTCGGCTCCGAGCAGGCGCAGCGAGTCCATATAGGCGGCGAGCGAGCCGCCGTCGGGAGGGACGAAGGTCGAGCCCTCGCCGAGCACCAGGTCGCCGCTGAAGCAGACGCCGTCGCCGGTCATGAAGCAGACGTGGTCGGCGGCGTGCCCGGGCGTCGCCAGCGCCCGCAGGCCGCCGTGCTGCTCGCCGTCGCCGGGCAGCACCGGCTCGGCGCCCAGCCGCTGCGCCCCGTCCGCATGGTCGCCGTGGCTGTGGGTGAGCAGGACGAGGCCGATCCCGCCGCGCTCCTCGGCGGCGGCGCGCACCGCATCGAGGTGGCCGGCGTCGTCCGGCCCCGGGTCGATCACCGTGCACGGATCCGACCCGTACAGGTAGGTGTTGGTCCCGGCCAGCGTCATCGGCCCCGGGTTGGGGGCCGTCAACCGCCCTATCTCCGGGTGCCCGGGCGCGGCCTCAGGCAGCGCTGGCCGCGACCTCGGCGGCGATCGCCTCGCGGGCCTCGTCCGGTTCGAGCACGACGAGGTCTCCGGCGCCGCGCAGGATCTCGCGCACCAGCCAGGAGGCGCCCGCGTAGGGCAGCTCGACGACGACGGCCCCGTCGGCCAGCTCCTCGACCACGGTGCGCTCCTCGCGCAGCCAGCGGGCGCGCTCAGGTGAGACCCAGACGCGGGCGACCTGGGCCGTCGGCACCTCGCCGTCGGTCATCCACCCCTCAACCCCGGCCAGCTCTTCGACCTCCTGGCGCGGCTCGTAGGTCTGCTCGCTCGCCTGCGCCTCTTTGACCCGGTCGAGCTTGAAGTGGCGGATGCCCTCCTTGGTCAGGTCGTAGCACTCGACGTACCAGCCCTCGCGCCCGTTCTCCAGCCGGTAGGGCTCGACCCGGCGCTTGGTGAACTGATCCTCGTTCTCCTTGTAGTACTGGATCTCCAGCACCCGGCGGGAGCCGATCGCGTCGTTGACCAGCCGCGCCACCTCGGCGTCGCCGCCGCTGCCGGAGGCGATCTCGAGCCCCTCCTCGGAGGGGTCGTGGCCGAGCGCCTTGACGATCTTCTCGCGAGCGCTCTGCAGGCCGCCCTGCGGCAGCCGGTCGCCGAACAGGTCGATCGCCGCGACCAGCGCCTTCGCCTCCAGCGGCAGCAGCCGCGCCGGGCGGGCGAAGTTGTCGCCGTAGGGTTGCGTGTCGACCTCGATCTCGTCGCCCAGCACTTCCGCGTAGAGGACGTAGGTGCCGCCGCCGAAGTTGACGACGTTGAGCAGGTCGATGTCCTCCTGCAGTTCCTCGCCGCTCAGTTCGAGCCGCTCGCGCAGCTCGGAGACGCGCAGCCGCTCGCCGCGCTTCGCCGAGTCGATCAGCAGGCCGGCGAGGGTGACGAGGCGGGCGAAGCGCTCGGGCCGGATCGCCGCCTCGCCGCGGCCGTTGCCGCGCGAGCGCGACGGCGCCTCGCGCAGCGGCCGGTCGACGACCTCCGCGACGTCGAACTCGCCACGGTGGCGGTCGTGCAGGAGGTCGAGCCGCTCGCGCGCCTCGGCGCGCAGCTCGTCGGGCTCCAGCACCTCGGCGTTCTGGCGCCAGCGCAGCACCCAGGCGATCAGCTCGCGCGGCGACGCGTAGTCGGTCTCGAAAATCGAGCCCTTGCCGGGGGCCTCGTCGGCCTTGCGGGCCGGCCGCAGCTCGCCGTATTCGCCGAAGTCGCGCTCGATCAGCCAGGCGATCCGGTCGCGGACGAAGATCTTCGCGCGGCCGCGGATCTCACCGAGCTGCCAGTCGGCGCGACTGCCGTAGTCGCGGCGGTCGAAGTCCTCCGGCGGCGAGAAGTCGTGCTCGGCCTTGGAGGCGTAGCCGACCTTGCCCTGGATCCGCGAGAGACGGAAGACGCGGACCGCGTCGCGCTCGTGGGCGAAGCCGATCAAGTAGAACTGGCCGCCGCGGAAGACCAGGTGGTAGGGGTCGACCTTGCGCTTCTCTTCCTCGCCCCGTTCCATCGTGTAGTAGGTGAACTCGATCGTCTTGCGGCGTGAGATCGCGGTCTCGATCTTCGACAGCCGCTGCGAGAGCTCGCGGCCGCCGGCGGAGGCCGTCATCGCCATCTCGACCGGAGCGCGCTCGCCTTCGCTGAGCGGGTTCGGGTGGCCCCAGGCGACCTGCTGCAGCGCCAGGCGCAGCGGCTCGGCGTAGGCGAAGCCGCCGTCGGTGAGCAGCATCAGCGCCGTGCTCAGAGCCGCCAGCTCGTCGTCGGAGAACTTGATCGCGTCGAGGTAGAAGTTCTCGGGCGGCAGCGAGTAGAGCTCGGCCTCGAAGAAGCCCTCGCCCGGCTTCTCGACGCCGAGCTGGATGCCGAGGCTCTCGAGCTCGGCGCGATCCGCGTAGAAGCGGCGCGCGAACGCGTCGTCGTTCATGTCGCTGTAGCCCTCCACCTCGCGCTTGATCTCGAGGGCCGAAACCGGCCTCCCCTGAGCCATCAGGAACGAGATCAACGAGAGCTGGCGGATCAGCTTCTCGGTGTCCTTCGCCACGCTCCGCAGGATAGTCCGCGACCGCCTGAGCGCACATCCCGCCGGGCGGGATAGGGTGCGCGAGGCGTGGAAATCCTGCGCAACTTCCTGGGGAACCTGGGCGCCGGCGTCGTCCGCCTGCTGGTGACGGTGGGGGTCCTCGTCGCCGTCTACT
>DASSBJ010000149.1:0-15281 GCA_035698885.1 Solirubrobacterales bacterium | reverse complement strand
ACCGGCTCCGCTTCGACTTCCAGCGTCGCTTCGCCCTTCGGCGCCGGCGTCAGCGGGATCGTCACGGTTTCTTCGGCGCCGGCTTCGATGCTGCTGATGTCGCCGGTCAGCGTGTTGCCGTTCACGGTCACGGAGACCGTGATCCCGTTCTCGGTCGAGTCGCCCTGGTTCTGCACCCGCACTTCGACTTCCGGCGTTTCTTCGGCGCTGACCGAGGTCGCTTCTTCGCTCGAGAGTTCGCTGCCGGCGATGCTGGTCGAGAGCAGGCCCAGGCCGTGCACGCCCGGCGTCGCCGCCCCGCCGCTCGAGCCGCTGACCGAGCCCAGCGCGGAGCCGAGCGCGCCTTCGTCGAGCCACTTGGTCCCTTCGGCGACGAATTCGCTCTTCGGCAGGTCGTGCCCCTCGATCCCGTTGTCGGCGAGCACCCCGTCGATTTCGGGTTTCGCGACTTCGGCGTAGACGACGTCGCTCGCCGCCAGCACGCCCATCTGCCTGGCGATCGCTTCGGTCGCCTTCTTCGAGCCGACGTCGCCCAGCGCGGTGCTCGTCTTTTCGGCGATTTCGGTCATCGCCGAGCCGCGCAGCTCGTAGGCCAGTTCGAGCGACCGCTGTGCGCTGCTCATGTCGCCCGGCGTATCCAGCGAGTCGATCCGCGAGACGTAGTTGTCCATCGCGCTGCGGTCGGCGTTGACCTCGGCGACGAACTCGGTGACCGAGAGTTCGCCGGGTTCGGAGAGCTTGCCGAAGAACCGCTTGCTCGTCTGCTCGGTCTCCTCGACGATCTGGCTGACGTTGCCGGCGTAGTCGCTCAGCGCGCGGTGCTTGCGGGCGTTGAGGCAGCCGCGCACGCCGAGCACGATCAGGATCAGGATCAGCAGGCCGGCGCCGAGCGCCAGGCCGCGCCTGAGCAGGATCTGCTGCCGTTCGGGACGGCGGGGCGGGCGCGCTCGACGCCCCGGCTGGGCTGCGGGGGAATCCTCCAAGTAGCGGGGAGTATGTCGCAGGAGGAAGCGGAATCGCGGCGAACTCGGAGGAGTCTTGGTCGGTTCACTCGTTCTCAACCGCTTTCTGATCGAGCGCCGCATCGGCAGCGGCGGCTTCGGCGTCGTCTACGAGGCCTGGGACGGGCGGCTCGAGCGCACCGTCGCGGTCAAGGCGATCGAGTCCAGCGGCGAGGCCGGAAGGAGGGTGCTGCGCGAGGCGCAGGCGGCGGCGCGGCTCAACCACCCGGGCATCGTCACCCTCTACGAGATGGGCGAGGAGGACGGCAACGCGCTGCTCGTCACCGAGCTGGTCGAGGGCTCGACCCTCGCCCAGCTGGTCGGCGAGGGGACGCTCAGCGACCGCGAGATCGGCGAGATCGGCGCCGACCTCTGCGAGGCGCTCGACCACGCTCACTCGCGCGGAGTCGTGCACCGCGACATCAAGCCGCACAACGTCGTCGTCGCCCCCGACGGGGAGTTCCGCGCCAAGCTGATGGACTTCGGCATCGCCCGGCTCGCCGACGGCGCCTCGCTGACCGCGCCCGGCGACGTCGTCGGCACGCTCGCCTACATGGCCCCCGAGCAGGCCGAGGGCCGCGCCGCCGGGCCCGAGGCCGACGTCTACTCGCTCGCCCTGACGCTGTACGAGTGCTGGGGCGGCGAGAACCCGAACCGCCGCGCCACTCCCGCGGCGACCGCACGGGCGATCGGCACGCGCGCGCGTCCGCTGCGCCGCCTGCGCCCGGACCTGCCGCGCGAGCTCAGCGAGACGATCGACGCCGCGCTCAGCCGCCGGCCCGGTCACCGCCCGAGCCTCGAAGACCTGGGCGGCGCGATCGAGGGCTCGCTCGACCTGCTCCCCGACGACCTCCCCGACGCCCGCATGGCGCTCGGCCTGCGCACCGGCGCCCTTGCGGCGGCCGCGATGCTCGGCGCCTGGCTCGCCCTGGGCCACGGGGTCGTGCTCCCCTAACCGGACCTCTAGGATTTTCCGATCGGCGTCCTGCGCAACCTCGAGAGTCGGATCGAAGGCCTCGTCGAGGGGGTGTTCAGCCGCGCCTTCAGCTCCGAGGTGCAACCGGTCGAACTGGCGCGCAAGCTGGCCAAGGAGATGGACGCCCACAAGACGGCCGGCGTCGCCCGCGTCTACGTTCCCAACGAGTACACGGTCTTCCTCTCCGGCAAGGACCGCACGCGGCTGGAGGGCTACGAGCGCTCGCTCGAGCAGGAGCTCTCCGGCTACCTGCTGGAGCACGCGCGGCGCCGCGGCTACGACCTGCTGACCCGGCCGACCGTCGCCTTCGAGACCGACGAGCGGCTGCGGCTCGGCGAGTTCGGCATCCAGCCGCGCATGGTCAAGCCGCCGGCGCACGAGGGCGAGGCGCCGAGCCAGGGCGAGGAGGGCCACACGATGGTCTACTCGGCCGTGCGCGAGTCGCCGCAGCGGCCCGAGGAGCGGCCCTCGCACCGCGCCGAAGTGACCAGCCGCGCGATCGTCACCGTCGACGACCGGCGCTACGTGCTCGACGGCGAGCGCTCGACGATCGGCCGGGCGCGCGACGCCGACTGCGTCCTGCGCGACCCCAACGTCTCCCGCCACCACGCCGAGCTGCGCCGCTCCGCGCGCGGCGAGTGGACGATCGCCGACCTCGGCTCGACCAACGGGATCAAGGTCAACGGCCGCCGCGTCGGCTCGACCCGGCTGAAGTCCGGCGACCAGGTCACGCTGGGCACGACGACTTTCCGGTTCGACGTCGAGGAGTAGCGCCTCAGTTGGCTCTAGGGTGCCGGGGGTGGACTACGAACCGATCTCGGTCGCTCTGAAGTTCGGCTTCCTCGCCGTCCTCTACCTGTTCCTGCTCTGGATCGCGCGCAGCGCGCTGAAGGACCTGCGGCGCACGGTCTCCCCGGCGCCCGACGCGACCGGCTTCCACCCGGTGCCGGCCTACGAGGGAGCGCCGGCGAGCGGCGGCGACGCCTGGCTGGTGGCGTTGCGCGGCGGCGGCCTGCGCGAGGGCGAGCGTTTCGATCTCTTCGGCGGGCTCTCGATCGGCCGCTCGCAGGAGGCCGATCTGCGGATCGAGGATCGCTACGCCTCCGGCCTGCACGTGAGGATCTTCTCGCGTGAGGGACGCGCCTACGTCGAAGACATGAGCTCGACCAACGGCACGCTGCTCAACGACGCCGCGCTGCACGGCGAGGCGGAGCTGATCGACGGCGACACGATCCGCATCGGCGACACCGAGTTCAGGTTCGAGGCGGGGGGGACCTAGGCTTGCTGCGGATCGACGACCAGGCCTTTCGCACCGACACCGGTCGGCAGCGCAGCGAGAACGAGGACTCGCTCTTCGTCCGCGCGCCGATCTTCGTCGTCGCCGACGGGATGGGCGGCGCGCAGGCCGGCGAGGTCGCCTCGAAGGCCGCCGCCGAGGCCTTCGACCGCGACCTGCCCGAGGGGCCGACCGAGGGCTTCCTGCGCGAGACGATCGAGGAGGCGAACCGGCGGATCCACGATCTCGCCCACGCCGACCCCTCGCGGGCGGGAATGGGGACGACGATCACCGCGGCGATCGTCGACGCGCGCACCGAAGAGGTCGGGATCGGCCACGTCGGCGACAGCCGCGCCTACCGGCTGCGGCGCGGCAGGCTCGAGCGGCTGACCCGCGACCACTCGCTGGTCGAGGAGATGCGGCGCAAAGGGCAGATCACCGACGCCCAGGCGGAGGACCATCCGCAGCGCTCGATCATCACCCGCGCGCTCGGCCCCGAGCCGCAGGTCGAGGTCGACCTGCAGACCGTGCCGGCCTCGCCCGGCGACGTCTTCCTGCTCTGCTCGGACGGGCTGACGACGATGGTCAGCGAGGAGCGGATCGCCGCCGTGCTCGCCGCCGCCGGCTCGATGCGCGAGGCGGTGCGCACGCTGGTCGACGAGGCCAACGGCGCCGGCGGCCGGGACAACATCACCGCGCTCGCCTTCCGCCTCGCCGATGCCGCGGCGCCGCTCGGCGAGCGCGCCGAGGAGGCGACCCTGGTCGGCGCGGCGGCGGAGGAGGCGGGGCTGACCGCGACCGAGGTGCGGCGCCGAGCCGCCGCCGAGGCGGCGCGCGAGCGGCGCGAGCAACAGGCCGCCGAGCGTCCGCGGCGCGGCCTGCGCACCGCCGCCAAGCTGCTGGCGCTCGCCGCGGTTCTCGCGGCCCTCGCCTTCGGCGCCTGGTACGGGAATCGCCAGGCCTGGTTCCTCGGCACCGACGACAGCGGCCGCGCCGCCCTCTACCGCGGCCTGCCGTACGAGCTGCCCTTCGGCGTCGATCTCTACGAAGAGCGCTACGCCAGCCCGGTGCAGACCGCGGCGCTCAACCGCAAGCGACGCGACGCGGTCGCCGGCCACGACGTGCGCTCTCAGGCCGACGCCGTCTCGCTGCTCGAAGACATCGAACGCAGCCAGGGGATCCCTTGAGCGCTCTCAGGTCGCCGGCGCGCAACCGCGAGCTGCTGGCGCTGATCCCCGTCGCGCTGCTGCTCAGCGCCGGCTTCGCCGCGGTCTTCGCGCAGGAGAACGCGCGGCTCGGCAACCTCAGCCTCGTCTACGGCGCCTACTTCCTCGCCGTCTGCCTGGCGACCCACGTCTACCTGCGGATGCGGCTGCCCGACGCCGACCCCTACCTCTTCCCGCTGGTCGCCCTGCTGACCGCATTCGGCCTGGTGATGGTCTACCGGATCGACGAGAGCCTCGCCCGCGACCAGGCCAACTGGTTCGTCCTCGGGCTCGTGCTCTTCGCCCTGACGATCCATTTCCTGCGCGACTACGACGTGCTCGAGCGCTACCGCTACACGATCGCCGGCGCCGGCCTCCTCCTCCTGCTGGCGCCGCGCCTGCCGGGGATCGGCCAGCAGGTCAACGGCGCCTACCTCGGCGTGAAGCTCGGCCCGCTCGCCTTCCAGCCGGCGGAGTTCTCGAAGATCTGCCTCGTCGTCTTCCTCGCCAGCTACCTGCGCGAGCATCGCGAGGTGCTGATCGTCGGCGCGCGGCGCGTGCTCGGCGTCACCCTGCCGCCGCTCAAGCATCTCGGGCCGCTGCTGGTCGTCTGGGGCGC
Source organism: Solirubrobacterales bacterium (assembly GCA_035698885.1). GTDB lineage: Bacteria > Actinomycetota > Thermoleophilia > Solirubrobacterales > 70-9 > VRUE01. The sequence continues at coordinate 10,204 of DASSBJ010000149.1, read as the reverse complement.
CTCGATGTTCATGCTCGTCTTCATCCGCGACCTCGGCAGCTCGCTGATGTTCTTCGCCGCCTTTCTCGCGCTGCTCTACGTGGCGACCGGGCGCTTCTCCTTCGTCGTCATCGGCATGGCGCTGTTCCTGCTCGGCGCCTGGTTCTTCGCCTCGACCGTTCCCCACGTCCACGACCGGGTCGAGGTCTGGCTCAACCCCTACGGCGACCCGGCGGGCAACGGCTACCAGATCCTGCAGTCGATCTTCGCCCAGGCGGACGGCGGCCTCTTCGGCAAGGGCTTCGGCCAGGCGCTGATCGACTTCCCGGGCACGAACAGGGCGCTGCTGCCGGCGGCGCAGACCGACACGATCTACTCGCTGATCGTCAACGAGCTCGGGCTGTTCGGCGCCTGCGCGCTGATCCTCACCTACCTGCTGGTCGCGGCGCGCGGCTTCAAGATCGCGCTGCTCGCCGACGACGGCTTCTCGAAGCTGCTCGCCACCGGGCTCACCGCGGTCTTCGCGATCCAGGCCTTCGTGATCGTCGGCGGCGTCACCCGGGCGATCCCGCTGACCGGCGTCACCCTGCCGTTCGTCAGCTACGGCGGCAGCTCGATCGTCGCCAACTTCGTCCTCCTGGCGCTGCTGCTGCTGATCTCCGACCGCGCCCGGCGCGAGGCGGCGGTCAGGTGAACCGGCAGATCGTCAAGCTCTTCGCCTTCGTCGTCGTGCTGTTCGCGGTGCTGATCGGCTTCACCTCCTACTGGGCGGTCTTCGACGCCAAGTCGCTGAAGGGCAAGGAAGCGAACGCGCGGCCGCTGCTCGAGCAGCAGCAGATCAGGCGCGGCCGGATCCTCGCGGCGGACGGGACCGTGCTGGCGAAGTCGGTCGGCAAGGGCCGCGGCGCCGGCCGGCGCTACGTGCGGCGCTACCCGCAGGGCGCGCTCTACGGCCACCCGATCGGCTACAGCTTCGTCCGCCAGGGCGACAGCGAGTTCGAGAAATTCCACAACGACCAGCTGGTCGGCGAAGAATCGGAATTCGGCTCGATCCTCGACCAGCTCGCGGGCCGCAACCAGGAAGGCGAAGACATCGTCACCAACATCGACCCCGCCGCCCAGCAGGTCGCGATGTCCGCGCTGCAGGAACAGGGCTTCGGCGCCGTGGTCGCGATCGAGCCCGCCAGCGGCCGGGTCGAGGTGCTGGCGTCCAACCCGCCGTACGACCCCAACCGCGTCCCCTACGAACTTGAAAAGCTCAACCTCAACACCCTCGAAAGGCCGCTCTTCGACCGTGCCACCCAGGGGCAGTATCCGCCCGGCTCGACCTTCAAGGTGGTGACCGCCGCGGCCGGTCTCGACTCCGGCCTGATCACGCCGGAAACGGCGTTCGCGGCGCCCTCGCCGCTGGAAGTCGAAACGCAGCCGCTGGAAAACGACTTCAACGAGAGCTTCCCGCCGATCTCGCTCGACACCGCGCTGACCAGCTCGGTCAACACCTGGTTCGCCCAGCTCGGGCAGAAACTGGGCCAGGGAACGCTGTTCGAATACATGGACCGCTTCGGCTTCAACTCGACCCCGGCGATCGACCTGCCGAGCGACCAGGTCTCCAAGAGCGGCATCTACGAAGAAGAAGACCTGCTCGGCCCCGGCGATCCGGTCGACGTCGCGCGCGTCGCGATGGGCCAGGAGCGGCTGGCGGTGACGCCCCTGCAGATGGCCGAGGTCGCCGCCGCGGTCGCCAACGGCGGCAAGCTGATGAAGCCGCAGATCTGGAGCCGCACGATCGACCCCGACGGGCGGGTGACGAAGCGCCTCGAGCCCTCCGAGTACAGCCAGCCGATCGACGGGCAGACGGCGGAAGAGCTGACGACGGCGATGCAAGGCGTGGTCAGCGAAGGCACCGGCACCAACGCCGCGATCCCGGGCGTGCAGGTGGCGGGCAAGACGGGCACGGCGGAAACGCCGGGGAACGAATCGTGCGGCGGCGGCGAAGCGGAGAACCAGGCCTGGTTCATCGGCTTCGCGCCGGCGGAAGACCCGCAGGTCGCGATCGCGGCGACGGTCGAGTGCACCGAACGGTTCGGCAACGACGCGGCGGCGCCGATCTTCAAGGCCGTGGCGGAACAGATCCTCGAAGACGAAGGGAGCTGAGGGTGTCGGCTGAAGTCGGCGAAGGGAGCGTCATCGACGGGAGGTACCGGCTGCTGCGGCGGATCGGCTCGGGCGGGATGGCCGACGTCTGGCTGGCCGAGGACCCCGACCTGCAGCGACGCGTCGCGCTCAAGGTCCTGCACCGCCGCTTCGCCCAGGACCGCGAATTCGTCGAGCGCTTCGAACGCGAGGCCGAGGCGGCGGCCGGGCTCTCGCACCCCAACGTCGTCGCCGTCTTCGACCGCGGCGACGTCGAAGGCACCCACTACATCGCGATGCAGCTGCTCGAGGGACGGACGCTGAAGGAGCTGATCGACCAGGGGCTGACCCCGGACCAGTCGGTCAGCCTGCTCCGCCAGGTCCTGGAGGGCGCCGGTTACGCGCACCGGCACGGCGTCGTCCACCGCGACCTGAAGCCGCAGAACGTGATCGTCGACGACGAGGGCAAGGCCACGGTGACCGATTTCGGCATCGCCCGGGCCGGCGCCTCGGAGATCACCCAGGCGGGCTCGGTGATGGGGACGCCGCACTACCTCTCGCCCGAGCAGGCCCAGGGCCAGGCGGTGACCGCCGTCTCCGACCTCTACTCGATCGGCGTGGTGCTCTACGAGGCGCTGGCCGGCCGGGTCCCCTTCGAGGCCGAGTCCGCTGTGGCGATCGCGATGAAGCAGGTCTCGCACACGCCGCAGCGACCGAGCTCGATCAACCCGGCGGTCACGCCGGCGCTCGACGCCGTCGTCATGCGGGCGCTTGAAAAGGACCCGGGGCAGCGCTTCCAGAGCGCCGAAGCGTTCATCGCGGCGCTCGACGGCGCGGCGCGCGAGCCGGGCGGCGGCGGCGGCACGGCGGCCTTCGCGCCGCTGCCGCCACCGGCCCTCGCCCCCGGCGAGGCGGTCGCGGCGGAGCCCGACGAGGAGGAGGAGCGACGCAGGCGCCGCCGCCGGACCTGGTGGATGCTGGCGGCGATCGCGGTGCTGATCGGGGCGCTGATCGGCTTCTCGCTCACCCGCGACACCGGCACCGAGGTCCCCGGGGTGACGGGCAACCAGCTCGGCGTCGCGATCGCTTTGCTCGAACAGAACGACTTCAAGGTCGGGACGATCACCCGGGTGCGGCGCGACGTGGCCGCCAACACGGTGCTCGAGCAGGACCCGCCGGCGGGCAAGGCCTCGCTCGACTGCGCGCTGCTGAGCTACTTCTGCTCGAAGCCGAAGGTGGCGCTGACGGTCAGCGCCGGGCCGGGCAGCGCCAAGGTCCCGGGCGGCCTCTCCGGCGTGCCCGTCGAAGAAGCCGTCGAACGGGTCGAAGCCTCAGGCTTCGAGCCGCAGGTCGAACGGGTCAACTCCGCAGCGGTGGAAGAGGGCTCGGTGATCCGCACCGAACCCGCCGGCGGCAGCACGGCGACCCGCGGCTCGACCGTCCTGCTCGTCGTCTCCAAGGGCCGGAAGCTGAGCAGGGTGCCGGTGCTCGTCGGCACGCAGCGCTCGGTCGCCGTGCAGCAGATTCGCGGCCGCGGCTTCAGCCCCGGCGTCGAAGAAGAAGAAAGCGCCAAGCCGGCGGGCGAGGTGATCCGCCAGTCGCCGAGCGCCGGCACCAAGCTGCCCGCCGGCTCGAGCGTCGGCATCGTCGTCTCGACGGGGGTCGAAGAGGCGAAGGTGCCGAACGTGATCGGCTCCGAACGGCGCGAGGCGGTCGAAGCGCTGCGCGAAGCGGGCCTCGAACCGAGCGTGCGCGAAGAGGAAACCGAAGTGACGCAGCAGATCGGCCGCGTGCTCGACCAGTTCCCGCCGCCGGGCTCGCAGGTCGAACCGGGCTCGCCGGTGACGATCGCGGTCGGCAAGCGGGCGGCCGAAGGCGAAGCCGAAGTGGAAGGCGAATGAGGGTCGCGGTCCTCAGCGGCGGGCGCTCCTCCGAGCACGACGTCTCGCTGCGCTCCGGCGAGGCGGTGGCGCGCGGGTTGGAGCAGGCAGGGCACGAGGCGCTGGCGGTGACGATCGCGCGCGACGGCCGCTGGAGCCATGGCGGCGCGCCGGTCGAGCTCTCGCCGGCAGGTGGGCTGCTCGGCGCCGACGCGGTCTTTCCGGCGCTGCACGGGCCCTTCGGGGAGGACGGCAGCGTGCAGGGCGTGCTCGAGTGGCTCGACGTCCCCTACGTCGGCTCCGACGTGCTCGCCTCGGCGATCTGCATGGACAAGCTGACGCTGAAGCGGCTGTTCGCCGAGGCCGGCCTGCCGCAGGTCGGGTTCGTCGGCGCCGGCGAGCCGGGCTGGCGCGAGCGCTGCGAGCGGCTCGGCCTGCCGCTCTGGGTCAAGCCCTCGCGGCTCGGCTCGAGCGTCGGCATCAGCAGGGTCGAGGGCCTCGGCCCCGAGCTCGACCGGGCGGTCGAGCTGGCGCTGCGCCACGACCCGCGGGTGATCGTCGAGGCTTCGGCGCACGGCCGCGAGGTCGAGTGCTCGCTGCTCGGCAACGAGGCGGTCGAGGCCTCCCAGCCGGGCGAGGTCGTCGCGCACGGCGACTGGTACGACTACGAGACCAAGTACAGCGACGGCGGAATGGAGCTGATCGTCCCCGCCCCGCTCGAGCCTGACCAGACCACCCGCCTGCGCGAGCTCGCGATCGAGTCCTTCCGCCTCGCCGGCTGCGCCGGCCTCGCCCGCTGCGACTTCTTCGTCGAGCCCGACGGCCAGGTCCTCGTCAACGAGCTCAACACGATGCCCGGCTTCACCGAGACCAGCGTCTACGCCAAGCTCTGGGAGGCCACCGGCCTCCCGTACCCGGACCTATGCGACCGCCTGGTCAACCTCGCGATCGAACGCCACGCCAAGGCGCGCTCCTACGAGTTCTGAGCGCCAGGCATCGGCGGGACTGGTGTCAGGGCCGGTTCTCGGCGAAGCTCAGCGGGCCTGTCGAAATGCGGATTCGACCCTCGTCCCGCCCGGGTCGATGACTGCCGCTGTGTAGGCGCGCGCCCGATCCTCGAATCGCTCGCGAGGCGCGCCGGCGTCTTTGCCGCCGAAGGCGATCGCGTCGCGGTGAAAATCGTCGACAGTCTGGGGATCGGGCGCGGGGAAGGCGACTTGGAGATGCTCGGTGACCGGGCCGTCGTCGGCGACGAGTGAGAACGTCGCCGAGGCGCCGCGGAACTGGCGGCCCTGTGGCCAGCGGCGACCCTCGCGCAGGCCGGTGTGCCGCATGGTCGCCGCGTAGAAGCCGCTCGTGGCAGCGAGATCGCGCACGCGGATCCAGAGGTGGTCTATGTTGCCGTCGCTCCGCACGAAGTCGTGTCGAACCGCCTCGGCGCTGTTGCCGTCGGGGTCCCGCAGGAAGGCTCCGTAGTAGCTGGGGGTGTACTGGGGACGCTCGCCCGGCGCCCCGTCGTCTTCGTAGCCGGCGTCGATTCCAGCCCGCCAGAACTCGTCCACCTGTTGCCGCGAGGGCGCGACGAAACCCACATGCAGGTGTCGGGTTGACAGATTCGTCGACGAAGCGGCTGCCACATGGAAGTCGTCCCACTCGATCCTCTCGTCACCAGCAACGTGCGTCGGCTCGATGCCGAGCGCAGCGAGAACGGTGCGATAGAAGCGCTCCGAGGCGGCGAGGTCCACGACCCGAATCCCAACGTGGTCGAACATCGTTCGACCATAGCGCCCGCGTTCTGGGTTGGCGTTATGAGAGCGCCGCTCCCGCTCCTCGTCCAAGCCGGTAGCAGGCACGACAACCGACGACGCGCTCGCAACCACGCGAGAGCAGTTGTGTCAGGATCGCCGCATGGCAGATGAATCGGTTGCGGACCGACTCCGCGGATTCGGCGTGAAGGGCATCCTCGTGCAGATGGCCGAACGTGGGCAGATTCTTGAGCTGAAGTGCGAGATGCCGCAGTGCGATCACCCCAACGGACGCGACAAGTTCGAATCGCTCGCGACGGAGCGCAGGTTGTGGGCGCCCTCGCTTCGCGCGAGGAGAAGGGCCGGTCTATATCGAGCTCGGCATCACGCGCGACGCACTCGGAGGATCATTTACGAAAGCGGCGCCGCCCCGCCGAGGAAATCGAGCAGCAGCCGCTCGACCGTCTCCGGGGCGTCCGCGTAAGGCCAGTGGCCGCTCGCTGGCAGCACATGGACATCTGCGGAGGGGAAGGCCTCGCGCTGGCGTATGGCGTAAGCAGCCGGCAGGTAAGCGTCTTGCTCTCCCCAGATCACGAGCGCCGGGATGTCGCGCGGAGCCATTAGGGCAGCGAACTCGGCGCCTGCCGCCCCGGGGTCGTCGGTGGCCCGGTAGAGGTTCAGCACCGCGCGGCGGGTACGGCGATCGTAGTGGTCGTACATCCGTTCGACAAAGGGACGGGGCAGCCCCTGCGGCTCGTTGCGGTTGAGAAGGCGGCGGAATGCCCCTCGGGTGGCGATAGCCTGAAAGATCTCGCCGATCACCGGCGTGCGCCATATCCGCGCCAGCCGATGCCACTTGTAGTCGGGCAGCACACCGGTGTCGATCAGCGTGACGCTCGCCACGGCGTCAGCGTTCATCGCCGCCCAGATCAGGCCGATCGGGCCGCCGAAGTCGTGCAGGACGAGGTGAACGCGTTCGATTCCCAGCGCCTCGAGCGTCTGCGCGACGAACGTCGCGTAACCCACCGCGGAGTGCTCAAAGCCCTCCGGCGCCACAGTCTCGCCGAAGTCCGGCAGGTCGAAGGCAACCGCGCGGAGGCCGGCGCCGCCGCTGGCGGCGACCAGCGCCTCCCAGTCGTCGGCGGAGCCCGGGTTGCCGTGGACGAAGACGACGGCTGCGCTCGCTTCGCGCGGCCCCGCCTGCACAAGCCGCGCCTCGATCCCGCCGGTCACGATCCGGGTGCGCTCCGGCGTCGGCGTGGTCATCGAACTGCCGCCCGGGCCTGCCCGTCGTCGGCGATAGGCACATCCTCGCGCCGTCGCCTCCGCGAATATCGCAGGTTGACCGCCAGAGCCCGCGGCACGGTGGTCGCGAACATCCTCGCCGGGCCGATCTGGCGCGTCCCGAAGGCGTCGAAGTTGGCCGCGACCTTCGGGTCGCGGGCGGCCGCCGCGAAGATCGTCTTCTCGCCGCGGTTCATCGGCCGTCCGCTGGCGTAGTCGTTGACCATCAAGGTGTGGCCCCCGAGCCTTCGCTTGTGCAGGCGGCGATAGCGCTTCAGACCCCGCTCGAGGGGCTCGTCGCCGCGCAGGGCCGGGACGACCGAGTCGGCGAGCCATTCGCTCGACTGGAGAGCCCAGCCGCAACCGATCCCGAAGAGTGGATCGACGGCCTGCGCCGCGTCTCCGACCAGAGCGAGGCCCGGGGCCGTGGTGACGCGGACCCGGTTCGGCATCTCGATCTTGCCGAGCACGTCACCGACCAGGCGCGCCTCGCGGATCGGCGGTGGCTCCGGAACCGAGCTGACGTACTCGACAAGCGCCCCCTCGGGGTCGCGTTTGAACTCCGGCAAGAGGTCCTTGGTCGCCATAGCTGCGTAGAAGGTGAGGCAACTGTCGGTGGGGAAGGCTGCGGCCCAGTTCGGGTCCAGCATCCAAATCGAGGCGTCGGGCGCGAAGTCGGGTGTCGCCCCCTCGAAGTAGCCGCCGTAAGCGAAGCGCCCGTGGGGCAGGACCTTTTCCCCGATCTCGGAGAGCTCGGCGACCTTCGAGTCGCGACCGTCCGCCCCGATCGTCAGCCTGGCCCGCAGTCGTTGCTCGCCGCCGTCCCTGTCGCGGGCGATGACGCCGGCGACCTCGGCGCCGTCCCGGATCAGACCGTGCACGGCCTGCCCGAGCCGCATCTCGACGCCCGGGGTCATGGCGGCCTTCTCGCGGAGCATCGGGTCGAGCACCTCGCGGCGGACGTTGAGCGAGACGGCGGCCCGCTCCAAAGGGGGCCTGATCCAACCCCAGCGCGTCCAGGCCTGGAAGCGAGAGCGCACCCCGCCGGCTGCTTCGATCGGCTCCAGCATGCCGAGACGTTCGATCGAAGGCACCGCCGAGGCCTGGATGAAGTGCGAGCACATGCGCTTGAACGCGCGCGGATCGGGCTGCTTCTCGAGCACGGCGACCCGCGCCCCCGCGCGGCCGAGGAGAATCGCGGCGGCGCAGCCTGCGAGACTGGCGCCGACGATCACGGCGTCATAGCCGGCCGGCCGGCTTGCGTTGCGGTCTGCTGTGTCGCTCATGGCCACCTCCGGTGGGGCGCTGAGTAGAGTCCGGACGATACGTCTCGTACTATACGCTTAGAACGATGGGAAGCAAGTCGATGACCCGCGAAAAGCCGCAGATCAGGCTGACCACCACCTCCTACGCGCTGCTGGCGCTGCTCGAGCAGCTCGGCGAGGCAACCTCCTACGACATCAAGCAGGCGCTCGACAAATCGATCGAGAACTTCTGGCCGGTGCCCCACACGACCGCCTACGAGGAGCCGGCGCGCCTTGCGGCGGGCGGCTTCCTGTCGGTCGCGCAGGAGCCCGGCGGTCGTCGTCGCAAGAGCTACTCGCTGACCGAGGAGGGCCGCCAGGCACTGGCCGCGTGGGCGAGCGAGCCGGTCGCGGCGCCGCCGCAGCTGCGCGACGAACTGCTGCTCAAAGTCTTCGCCGGGGCGAATCCCTTCGCGCTTACAGCGGCTCGGGTCGACTGGCACCGGGCCAAGCTTGAGGAGCTGCGCGGCTACCTCGATGATGTCCGTCAGGGGGAGGGCTGGGAGCCCTCGGAGCGCACCCTGGTCGCCGGCGTCGCCTACCACGAGATGATGCTCGAGTTACTCGGGAGTCTGGGCGAGGCGGAGTCGACTGCGAGCTGACCGGCCGCTCCTCGCGGCTGCATCCGGCTCCCGCCCGAAGCGACTGTAGATCCGAGGCGTGGTTGAATGGCTGCGATGCCGCGTGGGCTCGAGGCTGACTACCTGGTGGTCGGAGCGGGCGCGTCGGGCATGGCTTTCGCCGACGCGCTGACCCAGCATGCGGACGTGCGGGTCGCCCTGGTCGATCGCCGGTACGGGCCCGGCGGGCACTGGCTCGACGCCTACCCGTTCGTGCGGCTGCACCAGGCGTCCTCGTTCTACGGCGTCGCCTCGACCGTGCTGGGCTCGGGATCGATCCAGAGCGAAGGACCGGAGGCCGGCCTGCACGAGCGGGCCGGCGCAGCGGAGATCTGCGCCTACTACCAGCGGCTGCTGAACGAGCGGCTGATGACCTCGGGCCGGGTGGAGTTCCACCCGAGCTGCGAGTACCTCGGCGACGGCTCGTTCGTCTCCCGCCTGAGCGGAGAGCGCTACCGGGCCGGGCCGGATTGCAGGGTCGTCGACGCCCGCTACCTCGCCCCCGAGATTCCCGCGACGACCGAGCCGCCGTTCGGGGTCGCCGACGGGGCCCGGGTGCTGCCGGTCAACGAGCTGCCGAGGCTGGAGGCCGCGCCCGGCGAGTTCGTCGTCGTGGGGTCGGGAAAGACGGCGACCGACGCCTGCGTCTGGCTGCTTCAAAACGGCGTCGACCCGGACTCGATCTGCTGGGTCCGTCCCCGCGACCCCTGGATGCTCGACCGCGCGGTCGTCCAGCCCGATCCCGCCGTGTTCATCGGGATGGCGGCCGACACGATGGAGGCGGCACGGGAGGCCTCCTCCCCGGATGACCTCTTCCTGCGCATGGAGGCGGCGGGGGTGATGCTCCGCATCGACCCCTCGGTGACGCCGACCATGGCGAAGACCCCGACCCTAGCCCGCTGGGAGCTCGACCTCTTGCGCGGCATCGAGCGGGTCGTGCGGCGCGGTCACGTCCGCGGGGTGCAACCCGGGCGGATCGAACTCGAGGAAGGCGACGCCGCGATCCACAGGGACGCGGCGATCGTCCACTGCGCCGCAGCCGGGCTCCAGTACCCGCCGCTGGTTCCGATCTGGGGCGAGCAGGCGATCACGATCCAGCCGGTACGGGCGGGCTTCCCCTGCCTGGCGGCGGCGCTGATCGGCTACGTGGAGGCGACCCGCGAAGACGACGCCGAGAAGAACCGGGTGTGCCCGCCCTCGCCGCTCTCGAACACGCCCGCCGACTGGGCGCTGATGCAGGTTCTGGGGGGTCGCGCGTC
>DASSBJ010000148.1:0-9596 GCA_035698885.1 Solirubrobacterales bacterium | reverse complement strand
CCCAAACTGCTCGAGGGCGCCGTGCAGCAGCCGGATGTTCCCCACCGACTTGGCCATCTTCTCCTCGCCCATCTCAACCATCCCGTTGTGCATCCAGAGCCGCGCCAGCGGCTTGCCGCGAGCCGCCTCCGTCTGCGCGATCTCGTTCTCGTGGTGGGGAAAAACGAGGTCCGACCCCCCGCTGTGGATCTCGAAGTCGGCGCCCAGGATCTTCTCGGCCATCGCCGAGCACTCGATGTGCCAGCCGGGCCGCCCGTCGCCCCACGGCGACGGCCAGGACGTGTCCTCGCCCTCCTTGTGCGCCTTCCAAAGAGCGAAGTCGAGCGGCTCCTGCTTGAGCGACTCCGAGCCGGCCTCCTCCCCTTGGTCCATGTCCTCCGTGCGCCGGTTGGAGAGCTTGCCGTAGGGCCGAAAGCTGCGCACCTTGAAGTAGACGTCGCCCCCCGACTCGTAGGCATGCCCGCTGTCGATCAGCTCGGCGATCAGCTCGAGGATCTCGCCGATCGTCTCCGTCGCCAGCGGCTCCGCGTCGGGCCGGCCCAGGCCGAGCCGATCGGTGTCCTCGAAATAGGCACGCGTCATCCGCGCGGCGAACCGCGCCGAAGACTCGCCCGCCGCCCGCGCCGCCTCGTAGATCTTGTCGTTGATGTCGGTGACGTTGACCACCAGCTTCGCCCGGTAGCCCTCGCTGTTCAGGAACCGCGCCAGCAGCGAGAAGACGACGAACGGCCGCGCGTTGCCGATGTGGATGCGGCTGTAGACGGTCGGACCGCAGGCGTAGATGCCGATCTGATCGGCCGGGTCGAGCGTGCGCAGCTCGCCGCTCAGCGTGTCCCTGATCCGCACCTCACGCATGAGGCCGGATGCTAGAGGGGATCAGAAGGTCCGGTAGCCGGCCCCGGAGGGCCACGCCTCGTTGCGCGACCAGGTCGGCGCGGTCTCGTCGGCCACCGCGAGCACCTCGCGGCGCGCCCGTTTGGCGCTCGCCTTGATCTCCTCCTCGGCCGCCCGTCGCAGCCGCTCCTCGCGCTGCTCGGCCTGGCCGCGGATCCGCTCGGACTCCGCCTGCAGCTGCTCCTCGGCGCGGGCGCGGGCCTTCTCGCTGGCCTCGCCTTCGACCTTCTCGACCAGCACGCGCACCCGCTCCTCGGCTTCGCGCCGCACGTCCTCGGTGCCCTGCATCACCCGCTCCTCGATCTCCGCCTCGAGCCGCACCGCAAGCTGGCGGGACTCCTCGGCCCGCGCCTCGGCCTCGGCGGCGCGCTGCTCGGCGGCGGCGACGCGCCTGTCCGCCTCGGCCTGCGCCTTTTCGAGCACCTCGCGAGTCCGCTTCGAGGCCGCCTCTTCGGTCCGCTTCACCGCCGTCGCGACGGCCTGTTCGGCCTTGTCCCGCTCTTCGGTCAGCTGCGTGGCGAATGCCTCGCGATCGGCCTCGGCACGCTTCCGTGCCCGCTCGAAGCCCTGCTCGGCGCGGTCGCGGCCCTGTTCGGCCTGCTTGACGCGGGACTCGACGGCGCGACGCTTCACGCGCTCGGCCGCGATCCGCTCGCGCCCCTGCTCGCCGATCTTCGCCAGCGCCGCCTTCGCCCGCCGCTTGACCTCGGCGACCTGGGCCTCCGCGCGCCCCTCGGCCACTCCGACACGCTTCTCGGCCGCCGCGCAGCGCTCCTCGCTCCGGCGAACCCAGAGGAGCGCCTGCTCGGCGACCCCCTGGATCTCCCCGCGCGCCTCCGCAACGGAGTTCAGCTTGATCGCCGGCTCACCCATCCGCTCGCAAACTACTACCCGAGCCGGAGGCGGCGCCACCGCCGATCGGGGCAAAACCCCGCAATTAGCGAGGAGGCAGTCGCTTACTTCGCCGAGCTCTCCGACTCGTGCGCCTGCAGGTCCTTCTTCAGGACCTTCCCGGTGGCGTTGCGCGGCAGCTCGTCCAGGAACTCGACCTCGCGCGGCGCCTTGTACGCGGCGAGGTGCGCCTTGACGTGCGCCTGCAGCTCCGCGGCGGAGACCTCGACCTCGCCGGCGAGCACGACGAAGGCCTTCAGCCGCTGGCCGAACTGCTCGTCGTCGACCCCGATCACCGCCACCTCCTCGACCGCCTCGTGATCGGAGAGCAAATCCTCGACCTCGCGCGGGAAGACGTTCTCGCCGCCGGAGACGATCATCTCGTCGTCGCGGCCGTCGATGAAGAGCCGTCCGCCGGCGTCGAAGTGGCCGACGTCGCCGCTCGAGAGCAGCCCGTCGATCTCGTCCTTGCCGCCGCCGCCGGTGTAGCCCTCGAAGGACATCTCGTTGCCGACGAAGATCCGCCCGACCTCGCCCCGCGGCACCTCATGCCCGGCCTCGTCGTAGAGCCGGACCACGGTCCCCCGCGGCGGGCGCCCGGCGGTGCCCGGCGCCGCGCGCAGTTCCTGCGGGGTCGCGATCGCGCCCCACGAGACCTCGGTCGAGCCGTAGAGGTTGTAGATGTTGTCGCCGAAGCGGTCCATCCAGGCCAGCGCCAGCTCACCCGGCAGCGCCGAGCCGGAGAGCGCCGCGATCCGCAGCGAGGAGAGGTCATACCGGTCGAGCGTCTCGGCGGGCAGCTGGAGGATGCGCTGCAGCATCACCGGCACCACCGCCAGCACCTCGGCTCGATTCTCCTGCACCGCCCGCAGCGTGTCCTCGGGGTCGAAGCGCCGCCGCAGCGCCATCGTCGAGGCGGTGGGCAGGCTCATGATGAAGTGCAGGAAGCCCCAGGAGTGGAAGAGCGGGGCGGCGATCGCCATCGTCTCGCGGCTGCGGTAGGGGATCCGGTCGAGCAGCGCCGCCACCGCCCCCAGGCCTTCGGGGCTGGAGCGCTGCGCGCCCTTCGGCGTGCCGGTCGTGCCCGAGGTGAGGATGACGAAGCGCGGCTTGTCGGGCGGCGGCTTGCGATCGGCCTCGTCGCCGGCGGCGATCAGCGAGTCGAGCGTCGGCGCCTCGGCGCCGCCCTCGGTCCAGGCGACGAGCCGCTGCACGCCCTCGTCCACCCCGTCGAGCAGCTCGCCGAACTCCTCGTCGTAGACCAGCGCCTTCGGCGCCTCGCGCCGCGTCACCTCGACCAGCTGCGGCCCGGCGAACATCGTGTTGAGGTAGAGCGCCGCGGCGCCGAGCTTGGCCGCCGCCAGCGTCGCCTCGATGAAGCCGCGATGGTTGCGGCACATGATCCCGACCCCGTCGCCATAGCCGATCCCGATCCGCGCGAAGGAGTCGGCGAGCGCGTTGGTGCGGCGGTGCAGCTGCTCCCAGGTGAGCGAGCCGCGCTCGTCGATCAGCGCCGTCGCGTCCGGGTGGTGGATCGCCGCCGTGGCGACGCCGGTCGCCGGCGAGGCGCCCCAGCGCAGGAACGTCGCGCCGATCTTCAGCGCCTTGTCCGGCCGCAGCGGCTCGACGATCCCCGCTTCGCGCAGCACCCTGACCTCGAACGCTTTGTCCGAGGCCGCCTGCCGCGCCGCCGCTGCGATCGATCCGAGCCTGCCCATGGGACGGCGAAGCCTATGTCCTAATCGCCATCGACCGAGGCGACCGCGATGCAGGCGATCCCCTCGCCGCGGCCGATCCAGCCCATGCCCTCGTTGGTCGTCGCCTTGACGCTCACCCGGGCCGAGGTGGCCTCGGCGAGGTTGCGCTCCATCTCCTCGCGGTATGGCGCCAGGCGGGGACCCTGGCAGACGAGCGTCGCGTCTATGTTCTCGATCCGGCCGCCGATCGTGCCGACCACCGTGCGCAGCATGTCGATCGAGTCGGCGTCGCGCCAGCGCTCGTCCGCGTCGGGGAAGAGCGTGCCTATGTCGCCCCGGCCGGCGGCGCCGAGCAGCGCGTCGATCGCCGCGTGGGTGAGCACGTCGGCGTCGGAATGCCCCGCCAGGCCGCGCTCGTGCTCGATCTCGACCCCGCCCAGGATCAGGGCGCGGCCCTCGGCGAAGCGGTGGCTGTCGTAGCCGATGCCGACGCTCATCTGCTCAATCCTCGCCTACCCGGGCGGGCAGCGGCTCCAACCTGCGCGCGCGGCGCTCGAAGACGGCGATCTCGCCGACGCCGAGCTCGGCGAGGAAGTCGAGCGCGCGGTCGTAGCCGAAGCCGACCTGCTCGGGCAGGTGGGCGTCGGAGGAGAGGGCGAACGGTGCCCCCGCCTCGACGCAGAGCTCGGCGAAGCCGCGCGCCGGGTACAGCTCGCCGACCGGCTTGCGCAGGCCCGCGGTCGAGAGCTCGACCGCGATCCCGCTCTCGGCGATCGCCTCGACCGCCGGCTCGTAGTAATGCCGAGGGTCGCGCTCGGGCAACGGCCGGCCGCGACCCCAGACCTTGACCAGGTCGGGGTGGGCGAGGATGTCGAAGAGGCCGGCCCGGGCGCACTCGGCGAGCGCCTCGAAGTAGCGGCGCCAGACCTCGTCGGCGTCCCCGGTGCCCTCCCAGACGTCCCAGCCCTCGTGGTCGACCGCCTTCTCGCCGACGAAGTGGACCGAGCCGACGACGTAGTCGAAGTCGCGCGCCGCGAGCAGCTCGGCGCTGCGCTCCTCGGCGCCGGGGACGAAGTCGCACTCGATCCCGAGCCGCAGGCCGGCGCCGCGGACGAACTCGCAGTAGGCGTCGAGGTCGTCGCGCGCCTGCTCCCGCCAGAAGGGGTGGCGCCACAGCTCGAGCGCCTGCACGAAGCGGTAGACGTGCTCGGAGACCCCGAGCTCCTCGATCCCGGCGGCCTCGGCGGCCCCGCGGTAGCGCTCGACGTTCTCCGCGGTGAAGTAGCGCTCAGCCGTCGTCTCGGGCTCGTCGGGCCGCAGGTGCAGGTGGTAGTCGGTCAGCATCGGCGCACCACGTTACCCTCGCGCGGGCAATGATCCACCTGCGGATCGTCGTCCCCACCTCCAAGTCCGAGCGCGTCGTCGATCTGCTCGAAGCGAGCCCGTCGGTGTTCAGCCTGGCGCGGCTCGAGGGCGCCTCGCGCAAGCCGCCGGGCGACCTCGTGCTCTGCGACGTCGCCCGCGAGGACGCCAGCGTCGTGATCGACGACCTGCGTGAGCTCGGCATCCCCGACGAGGGCTCGATCTCGGTCGAAGAGATCGACTCGCAGCTCTCGCGCGCCGCGGATCGGGCCGAGCGGGCGGCGCGCGGCTCACCGGGCGACGCCGTGGTCTGGGAGGAGGTCGAGGCGCACACCTCGGAGAGCATCGAGCTCAACGCCAACTTCCTCGCCTTCATGGTGCTCGCCTGCCTGATCGCCTCGGTCGGCGTGATGCTCGGCGAGCCGGTGCTGATCGTCGGCGCGATGGTCGTCGGCCCCGAGTTCGGGCCGCTCGCCGGGCTCAGCGTGGCGATCGTCCAGCGCCGGCCCGAGGTAGCCGTCCGCTCGCTGAGCGCGCTGGCGATCGGCTTCCCGGTCGGCATCACGGGCGCCTTTCTGTTCAGCCTGCTCGCCAGGTGGACCGGCCTGATCGAGGCCGGATTCCTGCTCGGCGAACACCAGCTGACCGCCTTCATCTCCGAACCGAGCGCCTTCTCGTTCATCGTCGCGCTGTTCGCCGGCGCCGCCGGCGTGCTCTCGCTGACCTCGGCCAAGTCGGGTGCGCTGGTCGGCGTGCTGATCTCGGTGACGACGATTCCGGCAGCGGCGGCGATCGGCGTCGCCGCCGCGTTCGGCGACTGGCCCGAATGGCGCGGCGCGATCGCGCAGCTGGCGATCAACCTGACCGCGATCGTGATCGCCGGCGTGGCGACGCTGCTGATCCAGAGCCGGGTCTTCCAGCGGCGCCGCAGCCGGCATCGCGGCGACCGCTCCCGCGCCGCCGCCGGCCTCTCGACCCAGCGGCGTCGCCGGTGATCCGCCAGCTCGCGATCGTGCTCGGAGCCTTCGCGCTCGGCGCCGCGGTCGCGGCGGCGCTCGGCGCGGTCAGCTTCGGAGTCGCGCTCGGCGTCGGCCAGGTCTGCTTCGCCGCGGCGCTCGTCTGGGTCCTACTCGGCTGAGCGCTCGGCCAGCAACAGCTCCGCGACGCGAAGGTCGAGCGGCGTCGTCACCTTGAGGTTCTCGGGTGGCGCCGGGTGGATCAGCACCCTCCCGCCCGCGGCCTCGACCATCGTCGCCTCGTCGGTCGCGCCCTCCATCTGCCCTGGGTCAGCCTCGAGTGCCCGCCGCAGGGCATCCACTCGGAAGACCTGCGGAGTCTGCGCAGCCCAGAGTCGCCCGCGGTCGACGGTCCTCTCGATCGCCCCGCCGGTGGCGCGCTTGATCGTGTCGGTTACCGGGGTCGCGGCGATCGCGCCGTCGGCCGCGGGGTCGGCGGCGAGCGTGGCGATGACGCCCTCGATCAGCTCGGGCGTGACCAGCGGCCGCGCCGCGTCGTGGATCGCGACCAGCTCGGTGCCGACCGCCGCGAGCGCGTTGGCGACCGACCGGGCGCGGGTGGCGCCGCCGTCGACGACGCCGAGGTCGTGGCCGCCGAGGTCGTGGACGTGACCCGGCGGGCAGGCGACGACGATCGAGCGCACACCCGCCGCGGCGCGCAGCGCCGCGATCGACCACTCGACCAGCGGCCGGCCGGCCAGCGGCACGAAGGCCTTCGGGCCGCCGGCTCCGAGCCTCTTCCCGGAGCCGGCCGCCGCGACGACCGCGGTGACGGATGCCGCAGGACTGCTACGCGGTGGCGGCGAAGCGCTCCTCCAGCAGCCCGTCGAGGTACTCCTCCGCGCCGTCCTCGTCCTTGTCCAGCGCGTACATGAACTCCGAGGCGAGGATCTTCTTCGCCCGCGTGTACATCTGCTTCTCACCGGTCGAGAGGCCCTTTTCCATCTCGCGGATCGCCAGGTTGCGGACGACCTCTGCGAGCTCGAACACATCGCCGGTCTTGATCTTCTCGCGGTTGTACTTGAAACGCCGGTTCCAGTTCTTCGGCATCTCCGACACCTCGTCGGTGAGGACGGAGGTGACCTTCTTGATTTCCTCCTCGTCGATGACCCGCCGCAGGCCCGCCTTGCCGGCGTTCTCGCAGGGGACCATCACGGTGAGTTCGTTGTGGAGGATCTTGATCGTGAGGTAGTCACGCTCCTCGCCCATCAGCTCACGCGCCTCTTTCTTCATCACCAGACCGGCGCCGTGGTGCGGATAGACGACCTTGTCGCCCTCCTCGAAGTCGCACACGTACTCGACTTCCTCGACGCTGACCTCGGTGGCCTCCTCTAGCTGGGGAATCGCTCTGCTCCTTTCGATTTCGCGACGGCCTCTGCTGGCCGTCAACTCTGTAAGTACCTGTCGACCAAGTCGACCTCCTGGAGCCTGCGCAGGCCCTCGCGGATGTCCTTGGCCCTCGTCTGCCCGACGTCCTCGACCGCCTCCAGGTCGGCGTCGGAGGCCGCCAGGACCTCCTCCAGGCCGCCCAGCTCGCGGATGATCTTCTGGACGACGAGCTTCGGGATGCGCGGGATGCGCCCCATGATCCGGTAGCCGCGCGGGGCGACCGGGAAGTCGAGCGTGTTGAGCTTGCGGTCGTAGCCGAGCAGCTCGGCGAGGCGGCCGAAATCGAGCACGTCCTCGTGCGGCAAGCGGGCAAGCGACTGCAGCGCGGTGGCCAGGTTCTGCTCGGTGTCTTCGACCAGGTAGTCGCGGATCAGCGCCGTCTTGTCGGCGGCGACGCCGACCATCGTCTCCTCGAGCTGCATCTCGATCAGGCGGCCCTCGGTGCCGAGCTCGACGATGTAGCGCTCGACCTCGACCGCCATCCGCGTCGTCAGCTCGGCCCGCTGCAGCGCGGTGAGCGCGTCGTAGAGCACGCCGCCCCCCTCGAACTCGAGCACGGTGAGGCGGTTGGAGACGTGTTCGAGCCGCTCGCGGTACTTCTCCAGCGTGGCCAGCCCCTGGTTGGCCTTGGCCAGCACGGCGGGGATCTCCTGCAGGATGTACTTCGTGCCCTCGACGTAGAGCGAGACGACGTCGCGGCGCTGCGAGATCGCGACGACCAGCGCCTTGGTCTGTTTGGAGACGCGCTCCGCCGTGCGGTGGCGGGTGCCCGTCTCCGAGGAGAGGATCGTCGGGTCGGGCATCAGCTGCACGTTGGCCCAGACGATCTTCGTCGCCTCGGCGTTGAGCACGATCGCGCCGTCCATCTTCGCCACCTGGTAGAGCATCGCCGGCGTGTAGTCGATGTCGAGCCTGATCCCGCCGGACAGCAGGTGCGAGATGTCGCCGGGGTCGCCGACGACGATCAGGCCGCCGGTGCTGGCGTGGACGATGTTGTCCAGGCCCTCGCGCAGCGCGGCGCCGGGGGCGACGACGTCCAGTGCCCGCAGGAGCCGGGGGTCCTGGCGTTCCGCTAACTCGTGAAGCTCATCGCCAGGCGCCGAAGACATCTCCTTTAGGATGGCAAATTCCGCTCTGGAATGCGGTCTGCCTAATCCCGACTGGAAAGGTCGGAACGGACATTGTCAAGCGGTTTGGTCACATGGAGACGCTCCGCTCGCAGAGCTTGCCAGTGTCGAAACCGCGCGCTCCGTTGCAGAAATCGTGGTCCGGACCGCCGTTGAGGAAGTCCTCGCCCCTGCGGCCGAACAGCACGTCGGCGCCCGAGATGCCCCAGATGCTGTCGTCGCCGCGGCCGCCGTCGAGCACGTCGCGGCCCGAGCCGCCGTAGAGGCGGTCGTTGCCGTCGCGGCCGCGAACCACGTCGTCGCCGGCGCGGGCGATCACGAGGTCGTCGCCGGGCCCGGCGGTGATCAGGTCGTCGCCCTTGCCGGCGCAGACGATGTCCTCGCCTTTGCCGCCGACGATCCGGTCGGCGCCGTCGAGGCCGACGATCACGTCGTTGCCCGGCGTGCCGACCAGCTTGTCGTTCTGGCGGGTGCCGAGCACGGTCACCTGCTCGTGCCCGCACACGATCGTCGAGCGCCCCCATTCGGGATGGCCGTCGAAGGCCGAGGTGGCGTACATGAGCTGGGGCGAGCTGCCGTCGTTGCCCATCGCCCAGACGTCGGCGCTGCCGCCGGCCTCGTCGCGCTGGAAGACGATGCCCCGGCCGTCCGGCGAGTAGGCCGGTTGCGTGTCGGCCGCGGGGTCCTCGGTGAGGCGCACCGGCGGCTGGCCGAATTTCGTCGTCTGCATCGCGTAGATCTCGGCGTTGCCGTCGCGTTCGCTGCTGAACGCGATCCATTCGCCGCCCGGCGCGACCGAGGGGCCGAGGTCGTCGCCGGCCTCCTTCGTCAGCCGCTTCTGCCCTTTGCCGTTGTCGTTCATCGCGTAGAGCTCCCGGTTGCCGTCGCGGGCGCTGACGAAGTAGATCCGCTTGCCGCCCTGGTCGAAGACCGGTTCGCGGTCGGCCGCGACGACGTCGGTGAGCCGCGTCTGCCCGCTGCCGTCGGCGTTCATCGCGTAGATCTCCGCGTTGCCGTCGCGATCGCTGACGAAGACGATGCGCTGCCCGTCCGGCGAGTAGGACGGTTCGGTGTCCGCGGCCGCGTCGTCGGTCAGCCGCGTCGCGTCGCTGCCGTCGCGGTTCATGACGTAGATCTCGTAGTTGCCGTCGCGATTGCTCTGGAAGACGACCTTCGCGCCGTCCGGCGAGTAGGCCGGATTGCGCTCGTCGGCGGTCGAG
>DASSBJ010000147.1:0-7943 GCA_035698885.1 Solirubrobacterales bacterium | reverse complement strand
CCCGCGGGCTGAGACGTCTCGTCCTGTACGTCCTCCGACCCAGCCGCTTCGATCTGTTCCCCGAGGTCGCCCATCGGCATGTTCTGCCCCTCGACCCGCTTGATGCTGAGCGAGAGGCGGCGCCGCTCCTCGTCGATCTCGAGGATCTTCACGTTCAGGCTCGAGTTCGGCTCGACGACCTCGCTCGGGCTCTCGACGTGGTGGTCGGCGAGCTCGGAGATGTGCACCAGGCCCTCGACGCCGGGCAGGATCTCGACGAAGGCGCCGAATGCGACGACCTTGGTCACCGTGCCCTCGAGCACGTCGCCTGGACGGTGGGTGCTGATCACCCGCTGCCACGGGTCCTCCTGGGTCTGCTTGAGGCCGAGCGAGATGCGCTGGCGGTCGCGGTCGATGTCGAGCACTTTGATCCGCACCGTGTCGCCGATCGAGACCACCTCGGTGGGGTGGTTGACGTGGCTCCAGGAGAGCTCGGAGATGTGGATCAGGCCGTCGATGCCGTCGAGGTCGACGAAGGCGCCGAAGTCGACGATGTTGGAGATCTTGCCCTCGACCACCTGGCCGGGCTCGAGCCGGCCGAGGATCTGCTCGCGCACCTCCTTGCGCTCTTCCTCGAGCACCGCGCGGCGCGAGAGCACGACGTTGTTGCGGCTGCGGTTGAGCTCGATCACTTTGCACTCGAGCGTCTGGCCGAGGAACTCGTCGAGGTTGTGCACGCGGCGGATGTCGACCAGCGAGGCGGGCAGGAAGCCGCGCACCCCGAGGTCGAGGATCAGGCCTCCCTTGACGACCTCGATCACGTTGCCTTCGACCGGTTCGCCCGACTCGGCGGCGGCCTCGATTTTGCGCCACGCCTTCTCGAAGCGGGCGCGTTTCTTGGAGAGCACGAGGCGGCCCTCGGAGTCTTCTTTGGTGAGCACGAGCGCGTCGATCTCCTCGCCCAGCCCGACCTCGTCCGCCGGGTCGACCGACTTGCGGATCGAGAGCTCGGTCGAGGGGATGACGCCCTCCGACTTGTAGCCGATGTCGACGAGGACCTCGTCCTTGTCGATCCGCACGACTTTCCCCTTGACGACGTCGCCCTCGTCGAAGGAGACCATCGTCGCCGCGTAGTTGGGAACGACTTTGCCGTCGACTTCGAGCAGCAGGCCGGCGGAGCCCTCCACAGGGGACCCGTTTGCAGCAGGGGCGATGGTCGTATCGGTCACGGACACAGCGGCGAATAATGGCACGTAGGTACGCTCTGCGTCGTGCCGACCCGGGCGACCAAACGTGGCGACGAGCGCGTTCCTCTCTCCGGCAGCTGCGACGTGCTGATCTGCGGGGCGAGCTTCGCCGGGCTCGCCGTCGCCCGCGAGCTGGCGGGAAGCGGCGCGGACGTCCTGGTCGTCGACCGCTACGAGATCGGCGAGCGCCAGACCTCGGCCTGCGGCATCCCGACCGACTGGCTGCGGGCGACCGGGCTGATCGGGGCCGAGCGCCAGCGCTTCGGCTCGCTGCTCATCCACACCCCGCACGGCAGCAGGCGCTACGAGCTGCCCTGGACCTTCTCCACGTTCGACTATCGGGCGCTATGCGAGCTGCTCTGGGAGCAGTGCGACGCGCGCTTCGAGACGGCGAAGGTGAACGGGCGTGCCGCAGCGGCCAACGGCGACGGCGCGATCGCGGTCGAGACCGACCGCGGCGTGCTCTCGGCGCCGCTCGTCGTCGACGCGCTCGGCTGGCGCCGCGTGCTCGCCTCCGGCGACGGCTTCCAGCCACCCGACGCGCCGCTCTCGCGCGGGCTCGAGGTGCACCCGCACGGCAGCGCCGAGGACCTCGAGGTCTGGATCGACCGCCGCTACGTCCCCGCGGGCTACGGCTGGTCCTTCCCGGCGCGCGACGAGCTGCGAATCGGCGTCGGCTCCTTCGACCCGCGCTTCCACGTGCGCGAGACGACCGAGCTGCTGGCCGAGGATCTGGGTCGGGACCGGGTCCGCTACCAGGGGAACTGGATCCCGCACAAGCTGCGCCGGGCGACCGAGGGCGGCGTCTTCTTCGCCGGCGACTCGGCCGGCCACTGCCTGCCGCTCACGGCGGAGGGGATCAGGACGGCGATCTACTTCGGCGCCGCCCTGGGGCGCGAGCTGCGCGCCGTCCAGGACGGTCGCCAGGACCGCGATCGCGCCGCCGCCAACTACGCCTCCTACCACGACTCGCACGAGTGGAAGTTCCGCTGGATGCTGCGCGCGCAGAAGCTCGTGCCGCGGATCCCGCCGCGCCTGCTCGGGCCGCTGATCCGCCTGCTCGGCGCCAAGCGCCTCGTCGACTGGTCCTTCGACCACTACCTGCGAATTGCGCCACCGCCCCCCGTCTCAGCGGACGACGAGCACCGTCCCCGCGATCAGCAGCACGACGCCGATCACGCGCGGCGGGTCGAGCGCGACCTCGCTCAGGCCGAACAGGCCTAACCGGTCGATCGCCACCGCGGCTACGAGCTGCCCGGTGATCGTCGCCGCTGCGACTCCGCCCGCGCCGATCGCGGAGACGGCGATCAGGGCGTTGGTCACGTAGACGGCCCCGAGCAGGCCGCCGAGCAGGTAGTACCAGCTGACTCCGGAAAGCGAGCCGAGGCCGCCCGCCTGGCCGCTGAGCACGACGATCGCCGCGAGCGCAAGCGTGCCGACGCCGAAGGAGACGAACGCCGCCGGCAGGCTCCCGGTTGCCCGGCCGAGACCCGCGTTGATCGGCGCCTGCAGCGCGATCAGGCCGCCCGCCAGGGCGGTAAGCACGACGTAGACGCCCTTATCCATGCGATGCGCTCACTTGGCGTCGAGCCAGTCCTTGCCGACGCCGATGTCGACCTCCAGCGGCGGATCGAGCTGGTAGGCGGCGCACATCTCGCGCCGCACCAGCTCGGTCGCGTCGTCCATCTCCCCCGGCGGGCCCTCGAACAGCAGCTCGTCGTGGATCTGCAGCACGAGGCGGGTCTTCGCCTCGCGACCGGCGAGCGCGTTCTGGCAGCGCACCATCGCCAGCTTGATGATGTCCGCCGCGGTGCCCTGGATCACGGTGTTGACGGCGAGCCGCTCGCCCAGCCGGCGCGTGTTCGGGTTGCCCGAGCGCAGCTCGGGGATCGCGCGCCATCGCCCCATCAGCGTGCGCACGTGGCCCTCCTCCTGGGCGCGCTCGATGACCCGCTCCCTGAAGGCGCGCACCGCGGGGAAGCGCTCGAGGTAGCGGGCGACGAATTCCTCGCCCTCCTTGCGCGGGATGTTGAGCCGGTCGGCGAGGCCGAAGCCGGTGAGGCCGTAGACGATGCCGAAGTTGACCATCTTGGCCTTCGAGCGCTGGCCGACGTCGACCTCGTCGCGGGAGATCTCGAAGACCTCGGCCGCGGTCGCCGCGTGGACGTCTTCGCCGGCGCGGAAGATCTCTTTCAGCACCTCCTCCTCGGCGACGTGGGCGAGCACCCGCAGCTCGACCTGGCTGTAGTCGGCGGAGAGCAGACGGTGGCCGCGCTCGGCGACGAAGCAGGCGCGGACGGGGCGGCCGAGCTCGGTGCGGATCGGGATGTTCTGCAGGTTGGGGTTGGTGCTGGAGAGCCGCCCGGTCGTCGTCGCGGCCTGGTTGAAGGTCGTGTGGACGCGGCCGGTCTCCGGGTCGATCAGGTCGGGCAGCGAGTCGAGGTAGGTGTTCTTCAGCTTGGTCAGCTCGCGCCAGCTCTCGATCTTCTCGACGATCGGGTGCTCGTCGCGGATCTGGGCGAGCACGCGGGCGTCGGTCGAGAAGCCGGTCTTGCCGCGCCGTTTCCTGGTCAGGCCGAGCTTCTCGAAGAGGACGCGGCCGACCTGCTGCGGCGAGCCGATCGTGAACTCCTCCTCCGCGAGCTCGAAGATCTCCTGCTCCAAGCTAGCGATGCGCTCGCCGAAGCCGGCGCCGACCTCGGCCAGGCGCTCGGCGTCGAGCTTCAAGCCCTCGCGCTCCATCGCCGCGAGCACGTGGACCAGCGGCAGCTCGATATCCCGCAGCAGCGAGGTCAGCTCGAGCTGCTCGAGGCGGGGCCGCTGGGCGTCGGCGAGGGCGGCGACGAGCCGCGCTTCCCGCGGCGGGTCGAGACCCGCCTCGATCTCCTCGCCGAGCGCCATCTGAGCGTCCTCCTCGTCGCTTTCGGCCGCGGCGCCCTCGGCGATGCCGATCCCGGCGTCGGCCGCCAGCTCGGTCAGCTCGTAGGTGCGCCGCTGCGGCTCGAGCACGTAGGCGGCGAGCATCGTGTCGTGCTCGAGCGCCAGCGTCACCCCCTCGCGTGCGGCGGCGGCGAGCAGGCCGTGGCGGCCGCCGCCGAGCGACTTCGCGTCGTGTGCGGCCAACGGGTGCCGAGCGAGCGCCGTCGCGAGCTCGTCGAGGGTCGAGCTGCCGGCCAGGGTGCGCTCGCCCTGGGCCGCCGCCCAGCGCTCGCCGGCGATCGCCAGGGCGACGGCGCCCTCGGCGAGATCCCGCGGCGACCCCTCCTCGACCTCGACCGCGAGCTCCTGCTCGACGCTGCGGCCGGGAACCGCCTCGCCCTCGGGCAGCGCCTCTTCGAGCCGCTCCATCACCGCACGCAGCTCGAACTCGCGCATGAAGTCGCGCAGCGCCCCGCGGTCCGGCTCGGAGGCCATCGCCGCGGAGAGGTCGACCCCGGTCTCGACGTCGTAGTGCAGGGTCGCGAGCTGCTTCGACATCCGCGCGTCGTCGGCGTGCTCGACCAGGTTCTGCTTGCGCTTGGCGCCGGAGATCTCCTCGACGTTGCCGAGCACCCCCTCGAGGTCGCCGAACTTCTGCAGCAGCTGCGTCGCGGTCTTCTCGCCGATCCCGGGAACGCCGGGGATGTTGTCGGAGGTGTCGCCGCGCAGCCCCATCAGGTCGGTGATCAGGCCCGGCGGCACGCCGTAGCGCTCCTCGACCGCCGCCTCGTCGTAGACCTTGGTCTCGGTGATCCCGCGCGAGGTGCTCATCACGCGGATCCCCGGGCCGACGAGCTGGTAGGCGTCGCGGTCGCCGGTCACGACCATCACCTCGATCCCCTCCTCGCGCGCCTGCCTGGCCAGCGAGGCGATCACGTCGTCTGCCTCGTAGCCCTCGACCTTGACGTTGGTGTAGCCGAAGGCCTCGACCAGGGGCATCAGGTGCGGCCACTGCTCGCGCAGCAGGTCGGGCCGCGGTTTGCGCTGCGCCTTGTAGAGGTCGTAGGCGACCTCGCGCCCCGACATCCCGGCGTCCCAGGCGACCACCACCCCCGCCGGATGGTGCTCGTCGATGATCTTCACCAGCATCGAGGCGAGCCCGTAGATCGCGTTCGTCGGCCGCCCGTCGCTGGTCCCGATCGACTCCGGCAGCGCAAAGAAAGCCCGGTAGGCAAGCGAGTTGCCGTCGATCAGGAAGAGCTCCGGCTTGTCGGCTGCGTCAGGCGCGTCGTTCGGCATCGCGCGCAAGCTTATGATGCGCGGCGATGGCCGTCAGCGCCCAATACAGCGTCACGATCCGGGTCGAGCTCGATGCTCGGCAGGAGCCCCTGGGCAAGCTGACG
The DNA here is from genome assembly GCA_035698885.1 of Solirubrobacterales bacterium. Taxonomy (GTDB): domain Bacteria; phylum Actinomycetota; class Thermoleophilia; order Solirubrobacterales; family 70-9; genus VRUE01. The sequence goes on along the minus strand of DASSBJ010000147.1, from coordinate 2,395 downwards.
GCGTCGATCGCCGAGGCGGGCGGGCAGCTGCAGGGGGTCGACCTCGTGCCGGGCGCCGGTGGCGAGGGCAAACGGGTGCGCGAGTTCACGATCGACGCCCAGGACCGGCCGCACTGGGAGCGGATCCTGCGGGCGATCGGCTCGACCCGCGGCGCCAGGGTGCTCGACTACGTCGACCGCACGATGCAGATGCACCGCGGCGGCAAGATCTCGGTCGAGAACAAGTACCCGCTGAAGACCCGCGACGACCTCTCGATGGCCTACACGCCGGGCGTCGCCCGAGTCTGCCAGGACATCCACGCCGACCGCGCCAAGGCCTTCGAGTACACGATCAAGAAGAACACCGTCGCGGTCGTCTCCGACGGCAGCGCCGTGCTCGGCCTCGGCAACATCGGGCCCGAGGCGGCGATGCCGGTGATGGAGGGCAAGGCGATGCTGTTCAAGGAGTTCGCCGCGGTCGACGCGTTTCCGATCTGCCTCGATACCCAGGACGCCGAGGAGATCATCAAGGCGGTCGAACTGATCGCTCCGACCTTCGGCGGCGTCAACCTCGAGGACATCTCGGCGCCCCGCTGCTTCGAGATCGAGGAACGGCTGAAGAAGTCGCTCGACATCCCCGTCTTCCACGACGACCAGCACGGCACGGCCGTGGTCACGATGGCCGCCCTGTTCAACGCCCTCAAGATCGTCGGCAAGCCGATCGAGCAGCTGCGGGTGCTCGTGGTCGGCCTCGGCGCCGCGGGGGTGGCGGTGACGAAGATGATGCTCGCCTCCGGCGTGACGCACGTCGTCGGCTGCGACCGCCAGGGCGCCCTCTCGACCGAGCGCGCCGACTACCAGTCGGGCGAGATGAGCGGGATCAAGCGCTGGTACGCCGAGAGCTCGAACCCCGAGAAGCTCGCCGGCCAGCCCGAGGACGTGGTGGAGGGCATGGACCTCTTCGTCGGCCTCTCCGGGCCGGGGATCATCTCGGCCCAGGCGCTGGACAAGATGAACGACGACGCGATCGTCTTCGCGATGGCCAACCCGACGCCCGAGGTGATGCCCGAGGACGCCGCGCCCTACGTGCGGATCATGGCCACCGGCCGCTCCGATTACCCGAATCAGATCAACAACGTGCTCTGCTTCCCCGGCATCTTCCGCGGCGCGCTCGACGCCGGCTCGCCCAACATCACGGAGGAGATGAAGCTCGCCGCCGCCCGCGGCATCGCCGAGGTGGTCACCGACGACGACCTCTCGGAGGACTACATCATCCCCAGCGTGTTCAACCGCGAGGTCGCGCCGATGGTCGCAAAGGCGGTTGTCGAGGAGGCCAAGCGCGAGGGGCTCGCCCGCTTCAGCGAGGAGACCGGCACCTTCTCCACGGTGGAGGTGGGCTGACCCGGTGCGCGTCCTCGTCAGCGGAGCGAGCGGCTTCATCGGCTCGGCGCTCTGCGACGCGCTGCTCGCCCGCGGCGACACCGTGATCGGGCTCTCGCGCGACCCGCAGCGCGCCCGCGGCACGAACCCGGGCGTCCTCTGGCACGCCTGGGAGCCGACCCTCGAACGGCCGCCCGCGGCGGCCTTCGAGAACATCGACGGGGTGGTGAACCTCGAGGGCGAGAAGATCAACCAGCGCTGGACCGAGGACGCCAAGCGACGGATCACGGAGAGCCGCCGCACCGGCACGCACAACCTCGTCGCGGCGATCGCGGCGCTGGAGCGCAAGCCCAGGGTCCTGGTCAACCAGTCGGCGATCGGCTTCTACGGCGACCGCGGCGAGGCGATCGTCGACGAGTCGACCGGGGCGGGCGAGGGCTTCGACGCCGAAGTCGTGCGCGAGTGGGAGACGGCGGCGCGCGAGGCCGAGGGGACGGGTGTGCGCCTGGTCGTCGTACGCAGCGGCCACGTTCTCGACCCGCGCGGCGGCCTGCTCGGCGAACTGCTGACGCCGTTCAAGCTCGGCGTCGGCGGCCCGATCGCCGGCGGGCGCCAGTACATCTCCTGGGTCCACATCGACGACGAGCTCGGCATCCTGCTCTGGGCGCTCGACGACGACGCGGTCAGCGGCACGATCAACGCGACCGCCCCCAACCCGGTCACCAACCGCGAGTTCTCCCACGCGCTCGGCCGCGCGCTGAACCGTCCGGCGTCGGTGCCGGTGCCGGGATTCGTGCTCGACCTCAAATTCGGGCGAGAGTTCGGCAAGGTGCTGCGGGGCGGCCAGCGGGTGATGCCCCGGCGGGCGCTCGACCTCGGTTACGAGTTCCGGTATTCCGAGATCGATGCGGCTATGACGAGTCTTCTGTGAGGGCGGCAAGGGGCGCGGAGGTCCCCTTCTCGAGCGTTCAGAGAGTTGAAGCTTCGGGGGCCTCGCCCTCCGAGACTCCAAAGCTTCGAAGCTTCAGGAGCTTTC
>DASSBJ010000146.1:0-3174 GCA_035698885.1 Solirubrobacterales bacterium | reverse complement strand
CGCGCCACCAGGACGAGCCCGATCAGGTCGACGATCAGCATCGTCGCGACGAAGTCGTAGCCGAAGCCGGCCCAGCCGATCCGCGGTAGGACCAGCAGCAGCGCCGCCCCCGGTGGGTACTGCCAGGCTTCTCCCGTCGGCAGCACTCCGTGGCCGAGTTCGTCCGACCACGCTCCGAAGATTCCCACGTCTTCCCACTGCGGCCCGATCGCGTCGTTCCAGAAGCCGACGTGGGCGACGATCAGGAAGCGCGTCGCCAGCCAGACGGCCGCCCAGACCCAGACCTTCCTGCTGCGCAGCAGCGCTCCCCAGCTCATCGCGCCGCAGGCTATACGCGGCGCTCGACGCCGCGGACCAAGCTCAGGCCGCGGCGACGAGCCGGGCCATCAACGCCACCGCCTCCTCGCCGCCGAGGCCCTGCTCGCGGACCAGAGAGCGCCAGGTGGGGAAGGAGAGGGCATGGCCGATCGCCGCGCGCACCCGGCGGCGCCGAGCGCCGCGCTCGCGCCGGCGGCGCATCAGCGCCTCGGCCGCCGCTTCGGTCCAGATCGCCGACCCTTCCATCGCCGGCCGCAGGGCCGGCACGACGGCGACGTCCCGGGTCGTCCTCTCGAGCATCGACTCGCCGCGCTCGAACCAGGCGTAGAGCTCGCCGAGCGCCGTGCGCAGGCGCAGCTCCGGGTCGGCGATCGCCGCCCAGGCCTCGAGGTCGGGCAGCGGATGCTCGCCCAGCCAGTGCGCGGAGCAGGCGGCGAACAGCGCCGCTTCGTCGGCGAAGTGGCGGTAGACGGTCGCCCGCTGCACTCCGGCGCGCTCGGCGACGGCGCTGACCGTCGTCTTCGCCGGGCCGACCGAGCCGTGCAGGTCGACCGCCGCTTCGGTGATCCGTCGTCGCGTCGCGTCCTCCTGGGCCGCGCGCCGCCGCTTGCGGTAGCGCCGCTTGCCGCCGCCTTCCTGCCGCCGTTTCCGTTCTTTCGTTGCCATAGATGTTCAACCAATATTGACAGGTGCGCCGGATGTCTGCTAGCTTCATCGCACATCATCGTTCAACGAAATGGAGGTAGCAAGATGCCACCCAGCCAGATCGTCGAGGCGCTGCGCCGCTTCGACGCCGCACAGGGCCCGCGCAAGATCGGCCCGGGGGAGGGGCACGTCGCCGAGCTCGGCGGCTGCGACGCTCGCTTCCTCGTCTGGGGAGAGGAGTCCGGCGGCGGCTTCTCGCTGGTCGAACACCCGATCCCGCCGCGCTCGCTCTGCGCGCCGCTGCACCGCCACGCCGGCGTCGACGAGTACAGCTTCGTGCTCGAGGGCCGCATGGGGGCGCTGCTCGGCGACGAGGTGATCTACGCCGAGGCCGGCGAGCTCGCGTTCAAGCCGCGCGACCAGTGGCACACCTTCTGGAACGCGGGCGACGAGCCCGCGCGGATCCTCGAGATCATCTCGCCCGGCGGCTTCGAGCACTTCTTCCGCGAGTTCGACGAAACGACCAAGGACGGCAGCTTCGACCCCGAGGCGCTGAGCGAGCGCTACGGGATCGAGTTCGACATGGAGGCCGTGCCGCGGATCTGCGCCGAGCACGGGCTCACCCACCCGCTGCTCGGCTGAGCGGCGGGCCTAGCCGCCGAGGCGGTAGGCGACGATCTGGGGCGTCTGCCCTTCGGCGGAGGCGAGGCCGGCCGGGGCGATCACCATGTCGCCGGAGATCGTCACGCCGGCGTTGCTGCCGGCCGGAAGCTGTTCCTGCCAGAGTTGGCGCCCCGATTGCGCCTCATACGCGTTGACCTTGCCGTCGAAGGTGGTGGCGAAGACGACATCGTTGCTCACCGTGGTCGCACCGAACGCCGGCGCGCCGGCGAATTCGTGCTTCCAGACGAGCGATCCGTCCTTTACGTTCAGCGCCACCAGTTCGCCGCTGTTTTCCGGGCTCGTTTCTTCGATTTCTCCGCCTGAGCCGACGGTCACCGGGTGGTTCACGACCGGGACGAAGACACGCGAACCGTCGGTGGACATCGGCGCGATCACCCCGCCCAGGGTGCCGGGGGAGACTTCGAACGGCGGCTTCAGCTTCGACGTTTCGCCCTGCATCGCCAGCAGCCCGTCTTCGTCGTGGCCGTTGTGTTTGCCGACCGCGCGCTTCCAGACCAGCTTGCCGCTCCTGGCGTCGAGCGCGATCACGAAGCCCGACTTGCCGCCCGCGACGACCAGTTCGCGGCCGCCCACGTTCATCAGCATCGGCGGGCCCTCCAGGTCCCAGTCGTAGAGGTCATGCGGCGTGAGCTGGAAGTACCAATCCATCTTGCCGGTCTTCGCGTCCATCTTGACGATCGAGTCGGTGTAGAGGTTGGGGCCGGGCCGGCTCGACCCCCAGGGCGCTCCCGGCGAACCCGGAAAGGGCGCCGGGTTGCCGACCCCGAAGTACATCGACCCCTTGCCGTCGAAGGCCGGCGTGTACCAGAGGCCGCCGCCCGCGTTGACCGATGGCTCGCCCCAGAGGCTTCTCGGCACGGTGTCGAAGTGCCACAGCTTCTTTCCGCTTTTCGCGTCCAGCGCCCAGAGCGTGCCGACGGCGCCGCCTTCGTAGTAGGAGCCAGCGTTCCACGGCACCGTCGAGATGAAGACCATCCCGTTGGCATAGCCCGGCGCCATGTCGATGCCTTCCTGTTCGTTGCGGGTCAGCTGCACCGACCACAGCTGCTTGCCGGTTTCCCGGTCGAGCGCGAAGGCCGAGGTCGCGGTGCCGCCGTAGACGCGGCCGCCGGCGGCGACGACCCCGTTGGGGCCCTGATCGGCGAATTCGTACTTCTTCGTCCACAGGACGTCGCCGCTTTCGAGCTCGATCGCCTGCACGTTGGACTCGAGGTCCTGCGAGTAGAGCACCCCGTTGCTCACCGCCGGCGTCGAGGCGTATGCGCCGAAGCTGCTCTGCGCGGTCAGCGGCAGGCTCCAGGCCTGCTCCAGCTCGGCGACGTTGGCCGCCTTGATCGGGCCGCTCGCGCGGCGACTGTTGGCAGCGTCGCCGTTGGGGTACGCGGCGCCGTCGAAGCTGACCGATTCGGCGGAGGAGCTGTCGCCGCCACCGCAGCCGGACACCAGCAGGGCGGCGAGCAGGGCGGCGATCGCCGTGCCGGCGATCGCCGCCGCGTACGCACCCGTGCCCGCCGTTCGCCCGTCTCC
>DASSBJ010000145.1:0-6958 GCA_035698885.1 Solirubrobacterales bacterium | reverse complement strand
TCCTTGTTCCATCGGTCGAGGTCCGCGACCCCGGCGCCCCTGGCGAGCTCGGTGAGGAACTCATCGGTCACGTAGCCGGACGCCTCGCGGCCCTGGTTGCGGTAGAAGAGCTCGACGTAGTTCCAGCCGCGGCCCTGCTGGCCCGCGGCGAGAGCGGCCGCGCCCGCCGGCACGGATTCCTCGCTGATGATCGTGAAGTTGCGGAACTCGAGCTTCGCCTCGCCCGTGCGGACCTTGGACTCGATCACTTGCGGCACGATCTGTTCCGAGAACGCCTTGCAGACCGGGCACTGCAGGTCGCCGTACTCGAAGAGCGTCACCTTCGCCGTCGGGTCGCCCAGCGTCAGCCCGGTCTGCGGGATGCCGCGCAGCTGGCGCTTCACCAGGCCGACGTCCTCGAGGCTGGTGTCGCCGCCGTCGGTTTCGTTGGAGCTGACCACGATCAGCACCGCGACGACGACGACGGCGACGAAGATCGCGGCGCTGCCGATCTGCAGCAGGCGTCTGCGGCGTTCGTCGTTCATTCCGGCCTCCCAACGTAGCCGACCATGCGGATCGCATTGAGGCAGAAGAGGATCGCCATCAGGGTGGCGCTGGCCACGCACCACTGGCAGATCGCTTCGATCTTGAACAGCTCCAGGTAGGTCAGGTAGACGCTGTAGCCGAAGCCGACCAGCGAGACGCCGAAGCCGAGCATGCGCGCCAGGTCGCCGCGCAGCAGCGAGGCGGCCAGCAGCAACACGTATCCGAGGATGCCGAAGACGGCGATGTTGACGCCGAACAGGTGCGAGTAGGCGCTTTCGGCGACCGTCTCGCAGCCGGTGCCGCCGGCCACGCAGACCGGCGCCCCACCGCCCGAGTCGGCGATCGCGATGTAGGTGGCGACGCCGATGCCGAACGCCGCGACGAAGGTCGCGATCGTCCGCAGCGTGCCCTCGGCCGGCAGCCTCATCGCCGCAACCGTAATCGAGCTGCCTTCGGCCAAGCTAAGCGCCCAGCCCCGCGCAGAAGGCGGCGATCTCGCGCGACAGCTTCCCCCCCTGCCAGGCGAGCGGCGACTCCCCCTTTGCCTCGACGATCAGCTTTGCCCGCGGCATCCGCTCAGCGTAAGCCTCGGCGACGTGACGCGGGTGCCCGGGGTCGGCCCCGTCGTCGCTGGCGACGACCAGGGCGGGCACGGCGATCGACTCGAGCTCCTCCAGCGACCCGAACGGCCGGGCGCCTGGCACCTGGCGCAGCACTTCGGCGATCGCGCCGAGATTCTCGTTGCGCGCGATTCGCTCGCGCGTGAAGCGCCGCACAGCGTCGCGTTTGCCGCTGTCGACGGGTTGATTGCGGTCGATGTAGTCGACGAAGGCGTCGACCCCGCCGCGTTCCAGCGCCGTCGCCAGGTCGTTCCAGTAGGCGAGCGTCTCCTCTGAGGCCGGCTCGCCCACGTAGGTCGGGCCGATGACGACGATTCCGGCCAGCCGCTCGGGATGCCGCAGCGCGTAGGCAACGGCCGTGTGCGCTCCCATCGAGTGACCGCCGAGCACGAAGCGCCCGTCGCCGAGGCCGCTCGCCACCACCTCTTCGAGATCGGCAACCTGCTCCGGGTATCCATAACCCTGGCCCGGCGGGGCGGGGTCGGACTCGCCGTGCCCACGCGCGTCGTAGGTGACGACGGCGTGGCCGGCGCGCTCCAGCGCCCGCGACCCGTGGACGACGTAGCGCCGGGTCGCCGTCATCCCGTGGCAGAGGACGATCGGCGGCCCCTCCCCCGCGACCTCGCCGCGGATCACCGGCCGCTCGCCGGCGGCGAAGGCGCGGGGCTCCGCCCGCATCAGGCGATCGCCGCGACGGCCTCTTCGATGTCGCCGACCGTCTGGAACCTGGCGCCGGTCCGCGAGACGTGGCGGTAGCGGATCGTGCCGGCGGCGTCGATGACGAAGATCGCCCGCATCACGTACCGGCCGCCGACCGAGCCCTCGATCCTGGCGAGCTTGGCGAACGGCCCCGCCCAGCCGACGACCCCGTAGCTCTTGCTCACGGCGAGATCCTCGTCAGCCAACAGCGGCACGTTGAGGCTCTGCTCCTGGGACCAGCGCTCGTGCGAGTCGATCGACTGCGGCGAGATCCCGAGCACCTCGGCGTCGAGCTGGTCGAGGCGGTCGCCATGATCGCGGTAGGAGCAGAACTGGGCGGTGCAGACCCGGGTCGCGTCCCCTGGGTAGAAGGCCAGAACCACGTTCTTGCCCCTCAGCTCGGAGAGCCTGTACGTCTTGCCCCCCGTTCCGGGCAGCTCGAAGTCCGGAGCCGGATCGCCTACGTCAGCCTTGGCCATGGTGAAATGCAGCCTACTCGGTGCCCGCCCAATAGATTGCAGGGATGGCCGATCCACCCGATGTCGACGGCGTCAGCCACCGCTGGGTGCGCGCCCGCGGGCTCGACTTCCACGTCGCCGAAGCGGGCGAGGGCGAGGACGTGGTGCTGTGCCTGCACGGCTGGCCGCAGCACTGGTACGAGTGGCGCCACCTGCTGCCCGCGCTCGCCGATCGCCACCGGGTGCTGGCGATCGACCTGCGCGGCTTCGGCTGGTCCGACGCGCCGCGCGACGGCTACGAAAAGGAGAACCTCGCCGACGACGTGCTCGCCGTGCTCGACGCCCTCGACATCGACCGCGTGAAGCTGGTCGGCCATGACTGGGGCGGCTGGATCGGCTTCCTGCTCTGCCTCAAGGCGCCGCGGCGCTTCGAGCGCTACCTGGCGCTCAACATCCTCACCCCCTGGATCGAGCTGCGACGGGCGCTGCCGCAGGCCTGGCGCTTCTGGTACCAGCAGCTGATCCTGGCGCCGGGGATCGGCTACCGCCTGCACCGCGGCGGCCGCTTCGTGCCACGCGTCCTGGTCGGCGCCTCGATCCAGAGATCGGTCTGGGACGAGGCGACGCTGCGCAGCTTCGCCGAGAACCTGGCCGAGCCCGAGCGGGCGCGCGCCGCCGTGCAGATGTACCGGGTCTTCAACCTGCGCGAGGTGCGACCGATCCTGCGCGGGCGCTATGCGCGGCAGCGGCTCACGGTGCCGACCCGGATGCTGTTCGGAACTGGCGACGCGGCCCTGCGCCCCGAGCTGCTCGCCGGCTACGAGAAGCACACCGACGACATGCAGGTTGAGTTCGTCGCCGACTGCGGCCACTTCATCGCCGACGAGAAGCCGGAGCTCGTCGCGGAACGGGCGCGGGCCTTCTTCGCCCCGAGCGCCTAGGAGTCGCTCAGCCGCGTTCGATCGAGATCTGTTCGATCAGCACGACCTGCTTCGGTTTTTCTTCCGGCGTGCCGAGCTTCGCGATCCGTTCCACCACGTCGAGGCCCTTGTCGACCTTGCCGACCAGGGCGTATTCGGGCGGTAGGCCGGCGTCGGCGCCGACCACGACGAAGAACTGGCTGCCCGAGCGGCCCGGCGGCTCGGCGGCGCTTTTCGCCATCGCGACGATGCCCTTCGTGTAGGCGAGGTTGGCGGGCGGCTTCTCGTCGACGCTGTAGCCGGGACCGCCGGTGCCGCTGCCGAGCGGATCGCCGCCCTGGATGACGAATTCCGGCACGACGCGATGGAAGGTGAGGTCGTCGTAGAAGCCTTCTTCGGAGAGGAAGACGAAGGAGTTGACCGTCTTCGGGGCGCGCTTGCCGTCGAGCGCGATCTCGAAGCTGCCGCAGCTCGTCTTCACCGCGGCGGTCAGCTCTTCGCCCTTCTTCACGGTCTGCTTCGGCGCCTTGAAGCTGACCTTCTTCGGCGGCGGAGCTGAGACCTTCCTGCAGCCGGCGGCGCTCGCTTCGCCGCCCGAATCGCCGTCTCCCCCGCCGCGCGCGATCAGGATCGCGGCGACGACGCCGGCGGCGATCAGGGCGAACGCGCCCAGTGCGATCCACTTGTTGCGGTCCGACGTCTCCTCCACGGCGGCGGAATCCTAGATGATCTTGGCGTGCCGCCGCCTAAGAGTCCATCCGAAAACCGGCGTGTGCGGCTGGCGAGCGCCGGACCAAGCGGGGCAAGGACGCAGGGAGGCCGAATAGCAGCGCTATTTGGCCGACTGAGGACGCAGCAACGCGCAGCGTCCGCCGCCGCCAGACGTGCGCGGGGGTTTTCGGATGGACTCTAAGCTCACCGCGCTCGCCGCCGCGGTGCTGCATGTGCGCGACCTGCCGGAGCGGATCCTCGAGGTCGGTTGCGGCGAGGGCGACGGCGTGCTCTTCCTGGCGCGCGAGTTCCCCGCGGCGCGCGTCCGCGGCGTCGACCCGTCCGAGACGGCGATCGCGGCCGCGGTCGGGCGCGTCGGGCTCGACCCGGAGGGCCGTGTCGCCTTCAAGCGCGGGCGGCCGCGCCGTCTCCCCTACCCCGACGAGTTCTTCGACCTGGTCGCGCTCTCGAACGGCCGCCTCTACCCGAGCGAGCTGGCCCGCGTGCTGCGCCCCGGCGGCCACCTGGTCGCGATCGGCCCCCGCCGTTGGCTCGAGTGGCGCCTCGGCGGCCGCGGCTTCGACCCGATCGGGGCCGGCGAGGAGGCCGAGGGCGAGCGCTTTCAGGTCTTCCGCCTCGAGGCCGGCCCGGCGGGGGGCGACTAGGCTGCCGCTCGCTATGCGTGTCGAGCAGATGCCGTTGGCGTTGCTGGTCAACCCCGCCTCGGCGCACGGACGCGCGCCGAAGCTGCTGCCGCGGCTCGAGCGCGAGCTCGACGCCCGCCGCGTCTCCTTCCGGGTCGAGCGCACGCGCGGCCTCGAGGACGGGGTCGAACGGGCGCTGCGCGCCGCCGAGGCCGGCGAGGTCCCGGTCGTCGTCAGCGGCGACGGGCTGGTCGGCGCCGTCGGCGGCGCGCTGGCCGGATCGGATACGCCGCTGGGGATCGTCCCCGGCGGGCGCGGCAACGACCTCGTCCGAGTGCTCGGCATCCCCGACGAGCCGCGGGCGACGGCGGCGATGCTCGCCGCGGGAGAGACGCGGCGGATCGACGTCGGCGAGGTCAACGGCAGGCGCTTCCTCGGCATCGTCAGCGTCGGCTTCGACTCCGTGGCGAACGAGCGCGCCAACGAGACCAAGTGGCTGCGCGGCAATCTGGTCTACGCCTACGCCGGCGTCCGCACCCTGCTCGGCTGGAAGCCCGCCCGCTTCACGATCGCGGTCGGCGACGAAAGCAGGCGCTTCACCGGCTACTCGGTCTCGGTCGCCAACAGCAGGGCCTTCGGCGGCGGCATGTTCATCGCCCCTGAGGCCGACCTCGCCGACGGCGAGTTCGACGTGGTGACGATCGGCGAGGTCGGCAAGCTGCGCTTCCTGGCTAACCTGCCGAAGGTGTTCAAAGGCACCCATGTCGAGCAGGACGAGGTGCGCGTCTTCCGCGCCCCGCGGCTCGAGCTGAGCGCCAGCCGTCCCTTCCCGGTCTACGCCGACGGCGAGCACCTGACCGATCTGCCCGCCGCGCTGCGCGTGCTGCCCCAGGCGCTGAGCGTGCTCGTCCCGCCCCGGGCGACCGCTTGAGCGAGCACCGCGGCGACGTTCTGTTCGGCGCCAAGCGCCTCGCGGCGCGCGCGGTCGGCGCCGCCAGCCGGGCCAGCGGTCGCGGCGGCGGCACCACGCTGCCGGGCAGGCTGCTGCTGCGGATGGAGCCGCGGGCGATCGGCCGGCTCGGCGCGCGGCTCGACCGCGGCGCGACGCTGGTCAGCGCGACCAACGGCAAGACCACCACCGCGGGGATGCTGGCGACGCTGCTCGCCGCCGACGGCCGCGTGCCGGTGCACAACCGGGCGGGGTCCAACATGACCTGGGGGATCGCCACGGCGCTGCTCGAGCAGCGCGGTCGCGAGGGCCTTTTCGAGGTCGACGAGGCCTGGCTGCCCCAGGTCGCCGGCGAGCTCGACCCGAGGCTGGTCGTGCTCGGCAACCTCTTCCGCGACCAGCTCGACCGCTACGGCGAGACCGAGGCGCTCGCCGACCGCTGGGCCGAGACGGTCGCCGCGCGCAGCGGACGCAGCGGCTTCGTGCTCAACGCCGACGACCCGCTGGTCGCCGACCTCGGCCGCGACGCCGAGGGAAACCGGCGCGAGGGCGTCGCCTACTTCGGGATCGACGACGCGGCGCAGGCGCTACCCGAGCTGCAGCACGCCTTCGACGCCAAGCACTGCCGCCGCTGCGGCCACCCCTACGCCTACGAGCGCGCCTTCGTCGGCCACCTCGGCCATTACTCATGCCCGCACTGCGGCGCCGCGCGGCCCGAGCCGGACGTCGCCGCGACGCGGATCGAGCTGCACGGCATGCGCGGCTCCTCGCTGAGCCTGCGCACCCCCGCCGGCGAGTTGCGGGTCGAGCTGCCGCTGCCCGGCCTCTACAACGCCTACAACGCGCTCGCGGCGGTCGCCGCGGCGCTCCAGCTCGGGGTCGCCGCGGAGCGGATCGCCCCGGCGCTGGCCGCGATGAAGGGCGCCTTCGGTCGGGTCGAGACGATCGCGATCGCCTCCAAGCGACTCTCCGTCCTGCTGGTCAAGAACCCGGCCGGTACCAACGAGGTGCTGCGCACGCTGCGGCTCGAGGCCGCGGAGGGGCGGATCGACCTCTGGATCGGGCTCAACGACCGGATCGCCGACGGGCGCGACGTCTCCTGGATCTGGGACGCCGACTTCGAGCTCCTGGCCCGTTCCGTGCGCCGCGTCACCTGCGCCGGCACGCGGGCGCCGGAGATGGCGCTGCGGCTCAAGTACGCGGGCTGGCCTGAGGACGCGATCGCGGTCGAGCCGGAGATCGAGGCGTCGCTCGACCGGGCGGTCGCGGCCGCCCCCGAGCAGCTGTTCGCGCTGCCGACCTACACGGCGCTGCTCGAGTTGCACAAGGTGCTTTCGGGACGTGGGCTCACCGAGGAGTTCTGGCGATGAGAGACGGTGTCATTTGGCATGAAGTCGAGTGCGGTGCGTATTCGGCCGATCTCCCGTTGTGG
>DASSBJ010000144.1:0-6032 GCA_035698885.1 Solirubrobacterales bacterium | reverse complement strand
GTCCGAGTGGGTCGAGAGGGAGACGGTGACGGTGTCCCAGGAGATCTCGAGGTCGGGGTGGTGGTTCATCTGCTCGGCCGGCTCGACCAGGCTGCGGACGAAGTTGACCGAGCCGACGAAGTCGCCGCGCTTGAAGCTCTTCGCGATCGCCGCGCCGGCGCGCTCCCAGCCGGGATGCTCGGACAGCCTCGCCTCGATCTCCGAATCGCCCAATGGCGCCATGCTCCTATGCTGCCACAATTCGGATCGTTCCAAACCTCATGCTGGCGAAGGCCCTAGCCGCCGATCGGCGCGCGCGGATTGGCGCCGTAGAACATGAAGGTGCCGAGCATGCCGATGACGTGGACCATGATGATGTTGACGACCATCGATTTGGCCGTCGCCGTGCCGACGCCGACCGGTCCGCCGCTCGCGGTGTAGCCGTAGTAGCAGCCGACGAGCACGATCACCGTCGTCATCGCCATCGCCTTGGCGAGGCTGAACAACACGTCGACGAAGTCCTGGTAGGTCCAGAAGATCAGCAGGTAGCCGCCGGAGGAGACGTCGCCGATCTGGTCGACCACCGCCAGGTAGCTGGCGAAGTAGGCGACGCCGACGCCGACCAGGTAGAGGAAGGGGATCGCGATCCAGGCGCCGAGCAGGCGGGTCGCGGCGAGGAAGGCGACCGGCTCTATCCCCATCACCTCGAGCGCGTCGATCTCGTCGGAGATCCGCATCGCCCCCAGCTCGGCGACGATCCCCGTCCCCACCTTGGCCGAGAGGATGTAGCCGAAGGCGTACGGCACGCCCTCGCGCAGATCGCAGTAGGCGGAGAACAGGCCGGCGAGCGACGGGGCGCCGATCGAGCGGTTGAAGTAGGCGCCGATCACGCCGCACTGCAGCCCGAGGAGGAAGACGAAGGCCCAGATCACGACCGCCGAGCCGAGGATCAGGATCCCCGCCTGGCGGACGCTCTCGCCGAAGTAGCGCCCCGCCCGGCCCGAGTAGACGAGGCCGGCGACGCGCGCGCCGAAGCGGCCGACCTCGCCGACGGAGTCGAGCCAGCCGCGCGGGACGTCGAGCCAGCCGATCGCCGCCGACCTCACCGGATCGCCTGCAGTTCCGGGTTGGTGGCGAGCAGGACGGTGGTGAACACGTAGAGGAAGGCGAAGACGCCCATGAAGGCGATCACCACCGCCTGGTTGACCGCGCGGCCGACACCCTCCGGCCCGCCGGACGCGGTCATCCCCTTGTAGCAGCAGACGACGGCGATGATCGCGCCGAACATCGAGCACATCGCCACCGACGCCGCGAGGTCGGTGATCAGCGCGTTGGCGAACAGCGTCGCGAAGAAGCCGCCGAGCGGCTGGTGGTAGAGCAGCTCGGCGGCGATCCCGGCGCTCATCCCGAAGACGACGGCGAAGACGTCGAGCAGGCCGGTGATCACCATCAGCGCCAGGAAGCGCGGCACGACCAGGTTCTTGATCGGGTCGACGCCGAGCACCTGCAGGGCGTCGAGCTCCTCGCGGATCTTGCGCGCGCCGAGGTCGGCGGTGATCGCCGTGCCGGCGACGCCGGCGACGACCGCGGCGGTGACGATCGGCCCGATGAAGCGCACCGCGGTGACGACGAAGAAGCCGCCCAGCCGGTCGAGATTGCCGAACAGCGAGAGGACCCCGGCGGCCTGCAGGCCCGGCGCCCCGAGGCAGAGGGCGAAGGTCGAGATCGTCATCGGGAACCAGGAGAGCTTGAGCACGAAGAGGAACTGGCCGACCAGCTCCTCGCCCTAGGGATACGGCGGCCGCACGGCGGCGACGATCGTCCGCGCGGTGAGGATCATCATGTTCCCCGTCTGCTCGAAGAACGAGCGCACGGGGAACGCTGCCCGCGCTAGAGCCTGTGCCGCCACCAGCTCATCGCCTGCTCGAGTGGGCTGGCGCCCCGCCGCCGCTCGCGCCCCGCCTTGCGCGCCCGCTCCTCGGCCGCCCGCTGTGCGGCGGAGAGCTGGGCGATCAGCGTGTCGCGCGTCTGCTCCAGCTCCGCGACGCCCGCGACGTGCCCGGTCGCCCGCCGCGGCGCCGTCGGCAGGTCGCGCGGCAGGTCGGCGGGATAGCTGGCGAGCTCGGCCTCCAGCCGGGCGATCTGGCGGCGCAGCTCGCGCCGCACCTCGATCGCCTCGCTCTCCCCGGCGAGATCCGGGAAGTCGGTGGGCGAGCCGGCGGCTTCGTCCTCGAAGGCGCCCGGCATGCCGGCGCAGGCGGAGGCGACGATCGCCAGCTCGCGCGGGCTGAGGCCGGCCTCGCGGGCGCGCCGCAGAGCGTCGGTCGCGATCTCCTCCAGCTGCGTCGCGGCCTCGATCCCGTCGGCGACGAAGGTCCCCTGGCCCTGGCGGCTGACGACCAGCCCCTCGCGCTCGAGCCCGGCGTAGACGGCGCGCACGGTGTTGACGTTGACCCCGGCCCAGCCGGCGAGCCGGCGAAAGCTCGGCAGGCGCTCGCCCGAGGCGAGACGGCCGGTGGCGATCAGCGCCCGCAGGCGCCAGGTCAGCTGCAGCCCGACCGGCAGCTCGTCGCTCGGGTCGATCGCAAACGGGTTCGGCTCATGCGCGGCCTGCTGTGCCATTCAGGCAGCACACTAGACCAGACGGACGTGCCAGTCAACTAGTACAGTGGCGCTTGCTCAGCAGCGCACAGATTCCACTGGTCCAGGCGTCCTCCGCCCGCGCGAGCATCAACCCGTAGCGACGGCCCGTGCGCATCGGGAGACCGCAGGCCGCCGAGGAGCGGGCGCTGCGCACGGAGACGATCCGCCCCCGGCGAATCCCGGGCGCGGCCTTATAGACACGCTGCACCCGGTAGCGAAAGATCGCTCGCTGGCGACCCCGTGGAATCACCTTCAGCAGGCGTCCCGAGATCGCCGCATCGGCGCCGCGCATCGCATCTTTGCGAGCCATCGGCGCGCAGGAGCACGCCTGGGCGCCCGGAGTGAATACCAGGGCGCCCAGGATGACGATTGCCACCACAAATGGGAGGCGCCTCAAACCCACCCCCACACTTTAGAGAGAAACGCCGAATTTCACAAATCGGCGGGAAACTATGGCGTGAGGACGATCTTCAGGGCTTCGCGCTGGTCGTAGAGCTCGTAGGCCTCGGCCGCCCGGTCGAGCTTCATGTGGTGGGTGACGAGGGGCGCCGGGTCGAGCCGCCCCGCCTCGAGCAGGCCGAGCACCCGGTCGACGTGGGCGATCACGTTGGCGAGCCCAAGCCGCAGAGTCAGCCCCTTGAGCCAGGCGAGGCCGAGCGGCACCTCGCCCTTGCCGGCGTAGGCGCCGATCCCGGAGACCGTGCCGGCGTCGCGCGCGAGGCTGACCGCCATCGCCAGCGGCCCCGGATCGCCGACCGCGTCGACGACGACGTCGACGCCGCGCCCCGCGGTGGCGGCGCGCACGGCGCGCTTCGGCTCCTGCTCGGTGAGGTGCAGCGGCTCGGCGCCGAAGCGCCCGGCCATCGCCAGGCGCTCCGCCACCGAGTCGATCGCGAAGACCCTGCTCGCCCCGGCGGCGAGGGCGGCCTGCACGGCGCAGAGCCCGACCGGCCCGAGGCCGAGCACGGCGACGCTGTCGCCGGGCCGCATGCCGGCGTGGGCGACGGCGTGGTAGCCGGTGCCCATCACGTCGCCGGCGAACAGAGCGACCTCGTCGGACATCCCCTCCGGCACCCGCCGCAGGGTCAGGTTGGCGCGCGGCACCAGCAGCAGCTCGGCCTGCGCGCCCTGCAGGTTGCCCAGCTTCGAGCCGTGGCCGAAGGTCTGGCCGTGCTCGCAGCGGTGGTAGTCGCCGCGCAGGCAGGAGCCGCAGGTCGCGCAGGCGGTGTGGAAGCAGCCGAGCACCCGGTCGCCGACGGCGACGCGCTCGACCTCCTCACCCGCGGCGAGCACGGTGCCAACGAACTCGTGGCCGATCGTGAAGCCCGGCTCGACCGGCACCCGGCCGTGGTAGATGTGCAGGTCGGATCCGCAGATCCCGCTCGCCTCGACCCGCACGACGCAATCGTCGCCGGCGGCGACCTCAGGATCGTCCTTCTCGTCGAGCCGGACCTCGCCGGGCGCCTGGAAAGTCACCGCGCGCATCGGCGCGAACCGTATCTAGCCGACGCTCACGCCGGCGACCTGGAAGCGGCCGGCGTCCGCGCCCGGGCTCGCGGTCTCGGCGATCCGCGCTTCCAGCGCCAGCTCGCGCTCGAAGTCGGCCTCCTCGCCGTGGCGGAAGGAGATGTCCTCACCCTCGAGCAGCTCGATGAAGATCTCGACGAAGCGCGCGTCGAGCTGCTTGCCGGCGACCCGGCGCAGCTCCTGGATCGCCTCGTAGCTGGAGGTCGGCGTGCGGTAGGAGTCGCGCGCGGTCATCACGTCGTAGGTGTCGGCGACGGAGATGATCCGCGCCAGCTCCGGGATCTCGTCCCCCTCGAGGCCGCGCGGATACCCCTTGCCGTCGATCCGCTCGTGGTGGGCGAGGATGATGTCCGCCACCGGGCCGTAGCCGTCGAGAGAGGAGACGACGCGGGCACCCTGCTGGGGGTGGCGGCGGATCAGCATCCAGTCTTCGTCGGTCAGCGGCACGTTCGCCTTGAGGATCCGGTCGGGCAGGATGAACTTGCCGATGTCGTGCAGCAACGCCGCGATGTGGACCAGCTCCTCCTCGCGGCGCGAGAAGCCTGCCCGCTGGGCGATCGCCCGCGAGTAGCGGGCGACGGCGGCGCTGTGGCGGGCGGTCATCTGGTCCCTCAGGTCGAGCGTGCGCAGCAAGGCGCTCAACATCCCGACCTGGAAGCTGGCCAGCTGTTTGGTCCGCACCTCGAGCTCGCGCGCCCGCTCCTGCGATTTGAGCAGGGCGCCGAGCAGGTACTGGAAGGTGACGAGGACGATGCCGAACAGGGCGACCCCGGCGAGCCCGATCTGAAAGTAGATGAAGGCGACGCCGACCGCCATCAGAGCTGCCGCCACCTCCGATGGCAGCAGGGGGAACATCACGGTGCGCACCTTCTCGATGAACGAGCTGCGCTCCAGGTAGCAGGTGTAGGCGCCGATCATCGAGAAGTTGATCGTCAGAGCGAGCAGGAAGGCGCCGAAGACGAGCACGTAGAACGCCGGCTCGGACGGGGTGATCTCAGTGCGGGCGACCGTTTCGCGGAAGGCGACCCCGACGACCAGCGGAAAGGCGAGGTAGGTGAGCGAGTTGACCAGAAGGTCGTGCAGCGGTTCGCGGAAGCGCAGCCATCCGGCGAATATCGAGATCACGCCGATTAGCGCTGCCGGAGTACCGCCGAGCAGAACCATCGCCAGGACCAGGGCCAGGAAGTTGCCGGAGATCTTCAGCCGCGATTCGGTTTCGATCGAGGTAACGTCGCTGAAGATGGAGAACCCCAGCAGGATCGTGAAGAGCGGCAGGTTCCAGTCGGCGTTGGGCATCCGCCAGATCGCAGCTGCGCAAGCGCCTGCAAGGGCAAACGCCAGGAGTGCCTTGGCCAACGTCGTGGGTCGCTGGTTTTCCATGGTCTGGGTCGGGCTGTCGCCACGCACCTGCCTCGGTCTGGGATTCCACGCTGGCGGCGCAGCCCCTTTGACCACCCGAAGCCCGGCAGGCATGTGGGTCTCACCAGAGACCGTAGTCGCTCGCCATTAGGCGGACAAGGCCTGTAGACCAACTGGCCAAGACCTTGCAAATTGCACGAAAGTCGGAACGCCGCCCCGAAAGCTGGGCACAAAATGCGCGAAAGGCACCCTCAGGGTGCCCTTCGATCCTGCCAACGCCGCCTCATCGGCGACGCTTTGCTTCTGAAGCTCTGTTTACCGTTTCCAACCCATGAGAGCCATTCCTTTCGTCGAAGCCCGTGCGGTCTATCTCGCGCAAGTCCCGGCGAGACGAATTAGTTGCTGGCAAGTTTGTAGCACAAGTTGGCGAAAACTTGTGCATCTGCAACGAAACTTGTGCAAGAAACACGCGGGGGCTTCAACCCAAAAATGAGTAATCCACGCCTGAGAGACCCGCTGAAGAG
>DASSBJ010000143.1:0-11746 GCA_035698885.1 Solirubrobacterales bacterium | reverse complement strand
GTAGAAATGCGGCGCCGTAGCCTTCGACTCCGCCATCCGCCTGGCGATCACCTGCTGGGTCTTCGAAAGCTCTTGCGTCGTGACCTGGCCCTTGGCGGTTTCGGCAGCTCCGGGTACGGGACCAGCCGTCGCCGCCGCGGGCCCTGCCGCGGCAGGGGACCCACCGCCCCCTGCGGTCGCTAAAGCGTCCTCAGGGGCGGTTCCCCCTACCGCGTCACCCGCGGGAGAAGCCTTTTCCACATCCGCCTTGACGATCCGGCCACCCGGCCCGGAGCCATGAAGCTCGCGCAGATCGAGCTCCCGTTCCTTGGCAATCCTGCGAGCCAAGGGGGAGGCTTTGACCCGGTGCCCATCGCCGTGAACTTGAGCTGACGGTTCAGACGTTCCACCCGCGGGTGGCGTGGGGGTGGGGGGGGTCGAGGACGGACCGTGGCCCGCCCGCAGTGCCCCCCCCTCCCCCACGACAGGACCCGCGGTTGAGACGTTGGTCCCCGCCCCTGCCCCGACAGGACCCGCGGGCTGAGAGTCCCCGACCCTTGCAATCGGAGTCCCGATCGCAACCGTCTCGCCCTCCTGAACCAGAATCTCGCTCAGCGTCCCGGCCACGTCGGCTTCGTAGGCCATATTGGCCTTGTCGGTCTCGATTTCCGCCAGCTCGTCGCCAATGGCGATCTCATCCCCGACAGCTTTCAGCCACTGAAGAACGGTGCCCTCCTCCATCGAGTCGGACAGCCGCGGCATCACCACGTCGGCCATCAGATGCTTCCCTCCAGCGCCGCGAGTGCCGCCCGCACCACGTGCTCCTCATGCGGAATCGCCGCCTGCTCGAGCCGTTTCGCGTAGGGCATGTGCACGTCGGCGCCGGTCACCCGCTGGACCGGCGCGTCGAGGTGGTCGAAGGCCTGCTCGGTGATCAGCGTCGCCAGGTTGGCGCCGACGCCGCCGTGCGGCCAGCCCTCCTCGACGATCACCGCGCGGTTGGTCTTGCGCACCGAGGCGAGGATCGTGTCGAGGTCGAGCGGGCGCAGGGTGCGCGGGTCGATCACCTCGGCCTCGACCCCGTGTTCGTGCGCGAGCGCCCGCGCCGCGTCCTCGGCGACGTGCGCCATCTTCAGCAGGCCGACGATCGTCACGTCGCCGCCCTCGCGCCGCACCGCCGCTTCGCCGAAGCTCAGCGGCTCCGCCTCGCCGTCGTCGGCCACCTCGCCGCGCGTCCCGTAGAGGCTCTCGTGCTCGATGAAGATCACCGGGTTGTCGTCGCGGATCGCCGCCTTCAGCAGCGCCTTGCCGTCGGCCGGGGTCGAGGGGCAGGCGACGAGCAGGCCCGGCACCTGCAGGAAGAGCGCCTCGAGGCTGTGCGAGTGGGTGGGGCCGAGCTGGTGCCCGCCGCCGCCCGGCATCCGTACGACCAGCGGCACCCGCGCCTGGCCGTTGAACATGTAGGGGATCGCCGCGGCGTGGTTGACGATCTGGTCGAGCGCCAGCAGGGCGAAGTTGACCGTCATCAGCTCGACCACCGGCCGCAGGCCGCCGATCGCCGCGCCGACGCCGGCGCCGACGATCGTGTTCTCGGAGATCGGCGTGTCGCGCACCCGCCGCTCGCCGAACTCCTCGAGCAGCCCCTCGGTCACCTTGAAGGCGCCCTGGAAGACGCCGACGTCCTCGCCCATCACGAAGACCGCCTCGTCGCGCCGCATCTCCTCGGCCATCGCGTCGCGCAGCGCCTCGCGCATCCGCAGCGTCGTCACCGCTCCTCGACCTCCTCGGCGACGTCGGGTTCCTCGACCTCGCCCGAGACCTCCGGCTCGACGCCCTCCTGGGCGTCGCCCTGCCGCGCCGGGTTCGGCCGGCCCTCGGGGCGCGGCCCGTCCGGCTGGCCGCCGTATGCCGCGCCCGCCTCGGCCAGCTCGCGCGCCGCCTCGGGCATCTCCTCCTCCTCGCGCTCGCCGCGGTGCGGCTCGGGGCTGCGCTCGTCGACCGCGTACCAGCCGCCCGCCTCCTCGACCACGTAGAGGTTTTCGTAGAGGCTGTCGAGCGCCGGTTCCGGCGACTCGTCCGCCGCCGCGACCGCCGCCGTCACCCGCTGCTCGGCCTTCTCGCGCACCTCCTCCACCTCGCGCTCGCCCAGCACCCCGGCCTCGACGCAGCGCCGCGCGAAGGCCTCGATCGGGTCTTTGCGCCGCCACTCCTCGACCTCCTCGCGCTCGCGGTAGACCTCGGGGTCGGCTGCGGAGTGGCCACGGTAGCGGTAGGTGAACGCCTCGAGCAGGGTCGGCCGCCGCTCCTCGCGCGCCTCGCGGATCCCCTCGGCGACCGCCTCGCGCACGGCGACCACGTCCATCCCGTCGATCCGCTCGCCCGGGATCCCGTAGCCCTCAGCCTTCTTCGACAGGTCGGTCTGCGCCGAGTGGCGCTCGACCGAGGTCCCCATCCCGTAGAGGTTGTTCTCGACCAGGAAGAAGACCGGCAGCCGCCAGAGCGCCGCCAGGTTCATCGTCTCGCCGAAGTTGCCGGTGTTGGAGGCGCCGTCGCCGAACATGCAGACGGTCACCGCGTCCTCGCCCTTGTACTCGGAGGAGAGCGCCAGCCCCGCCGCGATCGGCAGGTTGCCGCCGACGATCCCGTAGCCGCCCATGAAGCGCTTCTCGCGATCGAAGATGTGCATCGAGCCACCGCGCCCGCCGCTCGTACCGCCGACCCGGCCGAACAGCTCCGACATCACCCGCTCGGGGTCGGTGCCGCGGGCGATCGCGTGGCCGTGCGTGCGGTAGGTGCCGATCAGGTAGTCCTCGTCGCGCATCACCGAGGTGGTGCCGACGATCGTCGCCTCCTCGCCGATCGCCAGGTGCAGGAAGCCGCCCGCCTTCGCCCGCTGGTACTGCCGCCCGGCCTCCTCCTCGAAGCGACGGATCAGGGTCATCCGCGCGAGCAGCTCATAACAGGTGCCGGCGTCGGGGAGGTCGGGCATCGACCTCACCTTAGCTTGCTGATCTGGCGGCCTCGACGGCCTCGTCGAGCCGGTCGTCGCCCCAGAAGACCTGCTCGCCGACGACGATCGAGGGGACGCCGAGCACGCCGCGCGCGGCCGCCTCGTCGGTCGCCGAGCGCAGCGCGTCCTTGACCGCCTTGGTCCCCGCCGCCTTGCCGACCGCGTTGGGGTGCAGCTCGCAGGCCGCGGCGGCGATCAGCACGTTGTCGTGCTCGCTCAGGTCGCGTCCGGCGGCGAACTGCTGGCGGAAGGCGGCGAGGGCGAAGGAGACGCTGCGGCCGGTCTGCTTGGCGAAGGTCGCCACCCGCATCGCGAAGAGCATGTCGCCCGGCCACGGCTCGGGCCAGGCGAGCGGCGCCAGCCCGTACTCGCGGGCGCGCCGCTCGACCTCGGCCATTCCCTCCTCGCGCTCCGGCCCGTTGCCCCACGAGCCGCGGCCGAAGCGCTGGAACAGCCCGCCGAGCAGGATCGGCTGCCACTCCGGCTGCTCCAGCTCGGCGTCGGTGAACAGCCCGCTGAGCCGCTCCGCGGTCAGGTAGGCGTAGGGCGACCCGAGGTCGAAGTAGAAGGTCGCCCTAGGCGTGGGTGGCCCAGCCATCGACGGCCCGTGCCGCTTCGAAGATCGCCTCGGAGATCGTCGGGTGAGGGTGGACGATCCGCGCCAGCTCCTGGTAGCCGCCCTCCAGCGCCATCGTCGCCACCAGCTCGGCGATCATGTCGCAGGCCCGGTTGCCGACGATGTGGGCGCCGAGGATCTCGCCGTACTTGGAGTCGACGACGAGCTTGACCATGCCTTCCTTGTCGTCGTAGACGGTGGCGCCGCCGACCCCGCCCAGTTTCAGCTTGCCGATCTTGACGTCGTGACCGGCCTGCTGCGCCGCCGCCTCGGTGAGGCCGACGCTGGCGACCTGCGGGTGGCAGAAGGTGGCGCCGGCGACGAGGTTCTGGTCGACCGGGTGGGTCTCCGCTCCGGCCGCGTGCTCGGCCGCGACGACGCCCTCCTCGGAGGCCTTGTGGGCGAGCGCCTTGGCGTTGACCAGGTCGCCGATCGCGTAGACCTTTGGGTTGCCGGTGCGGCCGTACTCGTCGACCTTCACCTTGCCGCGCTCCTCCAGCTCGACTCCGGCCGCCTCGAGCCCGAGCCCCTCGACGTCGGCGGCGCGGCCACCGGCGACGCAGAGGTAGTCGACCTCGGTCGTCGTATCGCCGTAGGAGAGTTTGACCGAGTCGCCGCTCGCCTCGACGTTCTCGACCGGCGCGCCGGTGGAGATCGCGATGTTCTGCTTCTTGAACGCCCGCTCGACCACCCGCGCCATGTCCTTGTCCTCGGCCGGCAGGATCTGGTCGAGCATCTCGATCAGCAGCACCTCGGTGCCGAAGCGGCCGTAGGCGGAGGCGATCTCGCAGCCCGACGCGCCGGCGCCGACCACGGCGATCTTCGCCGGCCGCTCGGGCAGCGACCAGGCGCCCCAGGTGTCGAGCACCCGCTCGCCGAACTCGACGCCCGGGATCGGCAGCGGCGTGGATCCGGTGGCGAGGATCACCGCGCCGGCCTCGTGGACGTCGTCGCCGACCTTGACGTTTCCCTCGTCGGTCAGCGTCCCCTCGCCCTCGATCCAGGTCACCTTGTTTTTGTCCCAGAGCATCTTCACGCCGCCCGAGAGCGACTCGGAGACGGCGGCGCGGCGCTTGCCGAGGGCGTCCCAGTCGAGCTCGACGTCCCTGGCGACGACGCCCAGCTCGGCGCTGTCGCGCGCCTGGTCGTAGATCTCCGCCGTGCGCAGGACGGTCTTCGCCGGGATGCAGGCGTAGTTGAGGCAGCGCCCGCCGGGCTTGTCGCGCTCGACCACCGCCGTCCTGCGGCCCAGCTGGGCCGAGCGGATCGCGGCGACGTACCCGCCCGGGCCCCCGCCGATGACGATCGTGTCGAAGGATTCAGCCAAGTCGGTTCAGCCTATAGAAGCGCCGGAAGCTCAGTCGCGGCTCGGCATCTGGATGCGGGCCATCGCCTTGACCATGAAGAAGAAGAAGGCGCCGGCGACGGCGAGCAGTCCGAGCGTGGCGGCGAACTCGGCGACCGTCGAGGCCTGCACGGCGAGGCCGAAGACGGCGCTGAAGATGAGGAAGACGAGCAGCAGCTGGAAGCCGAGCACCGCCCAGTAGCGGGCGCGCCACATGCCCCACGACATCAGCCCCATCAGAAGGGCCGGGGCGAGGACTTGGGCGAAGTGCGGTTTCTCGCCTTCGACCTTCACGCCGGTCACGTAGCCGACGACGATCGAGAGCGCGATCAGCCCGGCGACGACGGCGCCGATCGTCACCACCAGGGGCCGCTCCCCCTCGGCCAGCGGCTCGAGGCGCTCGCGCGCCTCCTGGTTGCGCTGCTCGGCGCGCGCGTAGCCCTTCTGCATCCGCTCGCGCGGGGTGGGCGCCGCGCCGCCGCGCCGCTTGCGCTTGCGCGGCGCCGGGTCGGCGGGAGAATCAGGCACCGGGCGCCGCCTCCCCGAGCGGGGCGAGCGCGCCGCGCAGCGCCTCCGCGACCGCGGCCGGGTCCCCCGCGTCGCGGATCGCCCGCACGACGCCGAGCCGCCGGGCGCCGGCGGCGACAACCTCGGCGGCGTTGTCCGGGTCGATGCCGCCGATCGCGAAGAAGGGGTGCGGCGCGTGCGTGGCCGCGTGCTCGACCAGCCCGAGCCCGACGCCGGGCCGGCCCCGTTTCGTCGGCGTCTCCCAGATCGGCCCGACACTGACGTAGTCCACGCTGGATGACGCAGCAGCGGCAAGTTGCTCTCTTGAGTGCGTCGAAAGGCCGATGATCCTCTCCGGTCCGAGGATCTCTCTCGCTTCCTCCACAGGCATGTCGTCCTGTCCCAAATGGACGCCGTCTGCGCCACAGGTCTGTGCCAGATACGGGTCGTCGTTGACGATGAAGAGGGCGCTGTGGGTGTCGCAGAGGCGGCGGAAGGTCTGCGCCGCGCGCTCGATCTCCTCGCGCCCGAGCTGCTTCTCCCGCAGCTGGACGATGTCGACGCCGCCGCTCAGCGCGGCGTGCAGCAGCGTCTCGGGGTCGCGGCCGCCCGGCAACGCCTCGCAGACGAGGTAGAGCCGCGCCGTGCGCAGCCGCTCGCGCCGCAATGGGCCGCGTGCCTCGGGTGGAGCCAGGCTCATGGCTCTAAATTGTCCTGCATGGCGCATTCGGGCACCTCCCCAAGCTATGACGCCGTCGTCGTCGGCGGCGGCGTCATCGGCCTCTCCTGCGCCTGGCGTGCCGCGCGGTCCGGCGCCCGGGTGGCTGTGGTCGAGCGCTCGCGGCCTCCGGCTGGCGCGACGCGGGTCGCCGCGGGGATGCTGGCGCCGGTCGGCGAGCTTGCCTTCGGCGAGCCGGAGCTGCTGAAGATGACCCTGGCGGCAGCCGAGCTCTACCCGGACTTCGTCGCCGAGCTGGAGGCGGCGGGCGGCCTCGATGCGGGCTACCGCCGCGACGGCGCGCTGCACGTCGCGCTCGACCGCGACGAGGCGGCGGAGCTGCGCCGCGTGCACGAGCTGCAGCGCTCGCTCGGGCTCGGCGCCGAGTGGCTGCCGCCGCGCCGCTGCCGCGAGCTCGAGCCCGGCCTCACCCCGTCCTTCAACGGCGGCGTGCATGCGCCCGGCGAGGGCTCGATCGACCCGCGAGCCCTGACCGCGGCGCTGCTCGCGGCGCTCGCCGGCGAGGAGGGCGTCGAGCTGCGGACCGGGAGCGGCGTGGAGGCGGCGCTGCTCGACCGCGAGCGGGTCGCCGGCGTGCGCACCGAGTCCGGCGAGGAGCTGCGCGCCGCGGCGACGGTGCTCGCGACCGGCGCCTGGTCGGGACAGGCCGAGTGGCTGCCGGAGGCGGCGCGTCCTCCGGTGCGGCCGGTCAAGGGACAGATCCTCGAGCTGCGCGGCCGCGACGGCGCCGCCCCCTGCAGCCGCATCGTCGCCTCCGAGCGCGTCTACCTGGTGCCGCGCCCGGACGGCCGCCTGATCGTCGGCGCGACGGTCGAGGAGCAGGGCTTCGACACCGCGGTCACGGCGGGCGGCGTGCACGAGCTGCTGCGCGAGGCCTACCGGCTGCTGCCCGACGTCGCCGAGATGGAGCTGGTCGAGGCCGCGGCGGGCCTGCGCCCCGGCACGCCCGACAACCTCCCCCGGGTTGGCCCTTCGCCAGTCGCCGGCCTGCTCTGGGCGACCGGCCACTACCGCAACGGGATCCTGCTCGCCCCGCTTGCGGCGGACGCCCTGGTCGACCAGCTCGAAGGAGTGCCGGCATGAGGATCGATCTGAACGGCGAGCCGCGCGAGCTCGCGGCCGGGGCGACGCTCGCCGACGCGGTGCGCGCCAGCGGCGCCGATGAGGGCGCCCGCGGCGTCGCCGTCGCGCTCGAGGGCGAGGTCGTGCCGCGGGCCGAGTGGGACTCGACCCCGCTCGTCGAGGGCGCCGGCGTCGAGGTGCTCGCCGCGATCCAGGGCGGCGCCGAGACCTGGGACCTCGGGGGTCGCCAATGGTCCTCGCGGCTGATCGCCGGCACCGGCGGCTTCCGCTCGCTGGAGCAGATGCAGGAGGCGCTGGCCGCTGCGGGCACCGAGATCGTCACCGTCGCCCTGCGCCGCATCGACCCCGACGCTCGGGGGTCCGTGCTCGAAGTGGTCGAGAAGCTCGGCCTCTTCGCCCTGCCCAACACCGCCGGCTGCTTCACCGCGCGCGACGCGGTCCGCACCGCCCAGCTCGCCCGCGAGGCTTTCGGCACCGAGTGGATCAAGCTCGAGGTGATCGGCGACGACCGCACGCTCTACCCGGATGCGGTCGAGCTGCTCGACGCCGCCGAGACCCTGGTCGGCGAGGGCTTCACCGTCCTCCCCTACACCAACGACGACCCGATCCTCGCCCGCCGGCTCGAGGAGGCGGGTTGCGCCGCGGTGATGCCGCTCGGCTCGCCGATCGGCTCCGGCGCCGGCATCCGCAACCCCTACAACATCGCGATCATCGTCGAACGCGCCGCGGTTCCGGTGATCCTCGACGCCGGCATCGGCACCGCCTCCGACGCCGCCCTGGCGATGGAGCTGGGCTGCGACGCCGTGCTCGCCGCCAGCTCGATCTTCGGCGCCGCCGACCCCACCGCGATGGCCCGCGCCCTGCGCGGCGCCGTCGAGGCCGGCCACGCCGCCCGCCGCGCCGGCCGCATCCCCCGCCGCACCCACGCCGAGGCCTCGACGCCCGAGGACGGCCTGCCGGAGCTATCCTGACCGCGCGCCCCTGTAGCTCAGTTGGTTAGAGCGGCGGCCTTTTAAGCCGCGCGGCGCGGGTTCGAATCCCGCCGGGGGCATACGACGGCGAGCAGAGACAGAGGGACCCTCGGCGCGCCCGGCGCGCGGCGTGACATCGACCTGCTGCGCCAGCCCTGCGACGTCGAGGAGCAGGACGATTGGCGGCTCGAACGGATCCACGATGAGGTTCAGCGTGGCTTCGACGGGCTGCGCGACGTCGAGGAGGGGGTCTCGATCTTCGGCTCGGCGCGGGTCCGCGAGGACCACCGCTGGTACGGGCTCTGCCGCCAGACCGCGGCCTGCCTCGCGGCCGAGGGGTTCACGGTGATCACCGGCGGCGGGCCGGGGCTGATGGAGGCGGCGAACCGGGGCGCCGCCGAAGCCGGCGGGCTCTCGGTCGGCCTCAACATCGAGCTGCCGCGCGAGCAGCGCGTCAACCCCTACGTCAACCGGTCGCTCGACTTCCACTACTTCTTCGCCCGCAAGCTGATGTTCGTCCGCTACGCGCGGGCATTCGTCATCTTCCCCGGCGGCTTCGGCACGATGGACGAGCTGTTCGAGAGCATCACCCTGATCCAGACCGAACGGATCGAGCACTTCCCGACGATCCTCGTCGACAGCGAGCACTGGGCGCCGCTGCTGCGCTGGATCGACGCCGACCTCGACGACTGCGGCCTGATCGACCGCGCCGACATGCGCCTGCTCGTCACCGCCGACACGGTCGAGGAGGTCTGCAACCACGTCCGCCGCGCCAGCGAAGCGCAACGAGACCTTCTAGACGTCGAAAATCAAGCAGGTCGGGGGACGCAGGGAGGGTGAGGAGGGGAGCGCACTACCAGTGCGTGGACCCGACGAAGCCGACTGAGGACCCCGAGATGCGCCGATTTGCAGGCGTCTAGTGCCGGAAGTGGCGGTGCTTGGTGAACACCATCGGGATCCCCGCGGCGTCGCAGGCCTCGATCACCTCGGCGTCGCGTTTGGAGCCGCCGGGTTGGATCACGCAGTCGGCGCCGGCGTCGATCGCGGCCTGGGGGCCGTCGGCGAAGGGGAAGAAGGCGTCTGAGGCGACGGCGGAGCCGGCGAGCAGGGCGTCGGCCTCGGCGCCGCGGGCGTCGCGGCACTTCTCAACCGCCAGCCGGACCGAGTCGACGCGGCTCATCTGGCCGGCGCCGATGCCGAGCGTCGCGCCGCCCTTGGCGAGCACGATCGCGTTCGAGCGCACGTGCCGGACGACCGTCCAGGCGAACAGCATGTCGTCCCACTGCTGCTCGCTCGGCTCGGTCTTCGTCACCGTCTCCATGATCTGGCGGGGCTCCGGGTCGCCGTCGCGGTCCTGGATCAGCAGGCCGCCGCGCACCCGCTTCAGGTCGCGTTCGGCCGGGTCGGCCTGGCGCCGCTCCTCGTCGCAGAGGATGCGGATCGACTCCTTCTGCTGCAGCACCTCCAGCGCGCCGTCCTCGAAGCCGGGCGCCAGCAGCACCTCGACGAAGTTGTCGTGCAGCGCCTCGGCCAGCCGCACGTCGACCGGCCGGTTGATCGCGATCACGCTGCCGTAGGCGGAGACCGGGTCGCAGGCGAGCGCCTTGCGGTAGGCGTCGAGCGCGTCCTCGCCGATCGCCACCCCGCAGGGGTTGTTGTGCTTGACGATCGTGCAGGCGGGTGGCTCGAAGTCCTCGTTCAGCCGCCGCGCCGAGTCGAGGTCGAGCACGTTGTTGAAGGAGAGCGCCCTGCCGTGCAGCTTCGCCACCCCGGAGAGGATGTGGCTGCGCACCCCGACCTCCGAGTACAGCGCCGCCCGCTGATGCGGGTTCTCGCCGTAGGCGAGGTCGAGCTCCTTCTCGTAGGAGACCGTCAGGTGTTCGGGGAAGTCCTCGTAGGAGGCGGAGAACCAGCGGCTGATCGCCGCGTCGTAGCGGGCGACGTGGGTGAAGGCCTCGTTGGCCAGCCAGTGGCTGGTCGCCGCGGAGAGCTCGCCGCCGCTCTCCTCGAGCTCGGCGCCGACCGCGTCATAGGCCTCCGGCTTGACGACCACGGCGACGCCCTCGTGATTCTTCGCCGCCGCGCGCAGCATCGTCGGCCCGCCGATGTCGATGTTCTCGATCGCCACCCGCGGGTCGACCTCGTGGGCGGCGACCGCCTGCTCGAAGGGGTAGAGGTTGACGCAGACGAGGTCGATCGGCGCGATCCCCTCACGCTCCAGCGTCGCCATGTGCTCGGGCTCGTCGCGCCGCGCCAGCAGCGCCGCGTGCAGGCGCGGGTGCAGGGTCTTGACGCGGCCGTCCAGGATCTCCTCCTGGCCGGTGAACTCGGAGACGTCGGTCACCTCGAGCCCGGCCTCGCGCAGCGCCGCCGCGGTGCCGCCGGTGGAGAGGATCTCGACGCCGTGGCCCGCCAGGGCTCGCGCGAAGTCGGCGACGCCGGTCTTGTCGGAGACCGAGATCAGCGCCCGGCGCACCCGGATCGCGGCGCCGTCGAGCGCCTCGGATCGGATGTCTGCGGGGGCCTCACTCATCGCTGATGACGACCGCTCGCCGATCGTCGGCGTCGATGCTAACCCGGCCGGCCGCGATCATGCGGATCGCCTCCGGGTAGAGCTCGTGCTCGACGGCGTGCAGGCTTTTCTCCAGCCCCCCTCGGTCGCGATCGGCTGGAACCGGTACCTCCCGCTGCGCCACCACCGGCCCGGTATCGACCCCCTCGTCGACGAAGTGAACGGTCACCCCGGTGACCTCGACCCCGGCCTCGAGCGCTTGGCCGATTGCGTCAAGGCCCGGGAAGGAAGGCAGCAGAGCGGGGTGGACGTTGACGATGCGGTGGCGGAAGCGCTCGACGAACTCCGCGCTCAGCAGCTGCATGTAGCCGGCGAGGGCGATCAGGTCGGCGCCCCGGGACTCGATCCACTCGCCCATCGCCGCGTCGCGGGCGGGCCGATCGGCGTACTCGTCGCGGGGGAAGACGGCCGTCTCTATCCCGGCCGTCCGCGCCCGCTCCAGCGCCCCGGCCCCGGACTTGTCGGAGCCGACGCCGACCACCTCGATCCCCTCGTGGCCGTGCAACCGGTCGACGATCGCCTGCAGGTTCGTCCCCGTCCCCGAAGCAAGGACGACTACTCGAAAGCCGCTCATCCCCGGCATCTTCCCTCAACCCAAGCCGCATGAACTCCTCACTCCCGTGGGGGCGAGGCTATTAGCCCGCCCTTGCGCTGCTTTAGCCGCCAGTCGTTGCGTTCTTGCTGCACTCTTCAAAGCCGTAGAGCGCAGCCTGCGCGCGGAACTTGGCGAGCGCCGCAGCGGCCTCGGTGGCCGCTGCGTTCAACGCACCGGCGTCCCCACTCTCTATCGCGTTCCTCAATCGAGTCTCGGCATAGGCGAACTGCTCCGCGGCTCGAATAAATTCGGCATGGCTCCTGCGGTCACCCTCGGGGGTGCCAAGGTCTCGCAGGCGTACGGTCATTTCCTTGAAAAGGACCGTACTT
>DASSBJ010000142.1:0-3253 GCA_035698885.1 Solirubrobacterales bacterium | reverse complement strand
GTTGCCCGCGAGGCTCCAGCCCGGGTCGCCGGCCGCGTCGACCAGGTCCTGCTCCGCGCCGCCCGAGAAGGGGATCGAGCCGACGCTGCTGTAGGAGAGGCGCCGGTGCAGCCCGGCCGGCTCGTTCTCGACCAGCACACGGGAGCCGTCGCGGGAGATACCCCGTCCCTCGGCCACGAACCCCGATTCCAGCGGGGACAGCGGCCGTGTCGTGCCCGCGGGGACGTCGACCGCCCAGGGGAAGGATCTGAGCGAGCCGAAGCGTTCTTCGTAGTAGTTGGCGAGCAGACGGTCGCCATCCGCCGAGACCGCCACCGGCACGAGCCCGACGACAAGCGGCGGTGGGTCGACGTGGGTGATCTGGACCGAGCCGCTCTTCCTGTAGAGGAAGATCTCGTAGGCGGGCGGGGCAGGCGCATGCGACGGTTCGGACTCGCGCAGGCTGCGC
This sequence comes from Solirubrobacterales bacterium, assembly GCA_035698885.1. GTDB lineage: Bacteria > Actinomycetota > Thermoleophilia > Solirubrobacterales > 70-9 > VRUE01. The sequence continues at coordinate 2,805 of DASSBJ010000142.1, read as the reverse complement.
CGGTCGTAGAGGATCCCGCGCCGGCTCCAGACCGGGTTGAGGCTGCTGCCGTCGTCGGTGAGCCGCCGGGCACGACCGCCGCGGGCGCGGACCACGTAGAGGTCGCGCGGGGCCGAGAACAGCTGGCTGCGGCCGAGCCCGAAGACCAGGCGATCCGCTCCCTGCGGCGCGAAGCTGGCGCCTTCGATCTGGCCGCGGGCGACGGTGCGAGCCCGCTTTGCCACCGTGTCGACGACCACCAGCCGTGGCTGCTTGGCGGAGGGGCCGAGCACCCACACGGCGAGGTAGCGCGAGTCGGGGGACCAGACCAGAGGCTCGACCCTCTGCATGAAGTCGAAGTACTTCCCCACCGCCCCGCCGCGCGGCGAGAGGATCAGCAGGGCGCTGCGGCGGGAGTCGACGCGGGCGAGGGCGAGCTTGCGGCCGTCGGGGGAAAGCAGGGGCGCCTCGCCGGCCGCCATCCGCCGGGCGCCGGAGCCGTCGGCGCGCGCCAGCCAGACGTAAGTGGGGCCACCCCGCCTCCCTTCGGTCACGTAGGCGAGACCGGGGCTCGCGGATGCCTCCGCCGCGCGCGAGGGACCGCGCAGGTCGACCGGTGCGGCCTGCGCCAGGCCGGTCGTGAGCGCGAGCGCGAGAAGGGCTGCGACCAGAGTCCTCACGGCGATGGCGGACAGCTTAGCCGTGAGGACAGATGACGGCGCGGCCCGAGCGGCGACTACCCCGGGCTCGGAGGGGCGCCGGCTGTCCCGAACTCGCGCTCGACCTCGGCGAGCCAGTCGCGGTGCGCCTTGGGGGACAAGCCGCACATTCGTTCGGCTTTCCACGGATGCCGATCGGATGAGGCTTTTCTAGCTTTGGAGCTATGTCGGAGCTCAGCGAGCGACACGCGATGGCTGACCTGATCCATGCGAGTCGACCGGTCGGCGCGAATCGGGCTCGCAACCGGGGTTCCCTGCCGTTTGGCGACATCCTCTGCGCCGTCGACGGCAGCCGCGGCAGCCGCGAAGCGATGCACCAGGCGATCGCCCTCGGGAGCGCCGGCGCCACCATCCGCTTCGTCGCCGTACGCCACGCAATCGGCACGGGCCTCTCGGCGCAGGCGGACCTCAGCGAGATGACCGCACGCAACGCACTCGAGGAAGCGGTGTCGATTTCCACGCACGCCGGCGTCGCGGCCTCGGTCTCGCTGGTGCGCAACGGGGCGACGAGCGACCTGCTGCTCGCCGAGGCGGCCGAGCACGATCTGCTGGTCGTCGGATCGCACGGCGGCTCGCGACTCGGCGGAATCATGCTCGGCAGCACCGCGACGCAGGTCGCCCACCGGGCGGAGGGGCCGGTGCTGATCGCGCGGCGCACGGCCGACGGCGAGAACTTCCCACACAGCATCCTGCTCGCCAGCGACGGCTCCCCGGGCTCCTGGGCGGCCGCTCGCACCGCCACCGACCTCGCTCAGGCCAAGGGCTCGGAGCTGCGTCTCGTCTACGTCCCCGACGGCATGCACCCCGAGCGCTATCGCGAGGTGCTCAAGCAGCTCACGGTGATCGAGAAGGCGACCGGCTCCTCGCCCGAGATGGTCGACGACCCGGGTCACGTCGCCGAGCGGATCGGCGGGGCGGCCCGCGCCGGACAGTCGGCGCTGATCGTGATCGGCCGTCGCGGGGTGGGCGGGGCAAAGGCGCTCGGCAGCGTCAGCGAGCGGGTGGTTCACCGAGCGCCCTGCTCGGTGCTGATCGTGCCGGCCACTCGCGACAAAGCGTGAGGCCTGGATGGGCATGCGCAGCCTCAGGGTCGGCCGGCTCGCCGGATGCGCTTGACCGAGCCTGGCGTTGAATTGCTCTCGTTGGGCTCAGTCGACTAGGCCGACGCCGCGCAGGATCGAGAGCGAGTCGGCGTAGACGTCCTTGCGCACGATCTGCCCGTTCTCGATCGGGAAGACGTCGACGCCCTCCCATTCGAGCCGCGCGCCGCTCGGCTCGGCCTCGAGCCCGCTGCGGCGCATCGTCTGGGTGTGCGTCGCCGTCGCCGTCCACTCGCAGACGGCGAGGCCCTCGCGCACGTACAACCGCCGGGTGGCGAAGCGCAGGTCGGGCCAGGCGGCGAAGATCGAGGCGACGTGGTCGCGGACCGCTGCGCCTTCGACCCGCTCGCCCGCGGTGTGGTTCTCGAACACCATGCCGGGAGCGTGCATGGCGACGATCGCCTCGACGTCGTGGCGGTTCCAGGCGTCGTTGTAGCGTTCGATCAGCTGCTCGACGGCCTCGGCGCTGTCGCCCTCTGCGTTTGCCATGGCCGTCAGGCCACCGCGCCCTGTCGTTTCTGCACTGCGTCCTCCCCGGGGTAGCTGCTGGATCGGAGAGCGATCGACGCTAACAAACCTGAACGGCGCCCGCGCGGGCGCCCGAGCGCCCGCGCTTCCCGGCGCTCAGACCCCCCGTTTCGCCCTGATGTCCTCGGCGCTGAACGGCTGGCCGCCGATCGCCCACTCGCCGCTCGGCGTCTCGGTGATCACCGTGTGAGTCGAGGGCCGCAGCGGCTCTCCCTCGACCGCGACGACCGCCTCCGAGACGCGTTCGACCATCTCCCGTTTCTCCTCCGGGCTGAACGCTCCCTCGATCACCCTGATGTCGATGAATGGCATGTGCTGCTCCTTTCTCTTCGTTTCGATCTCCAACTCACTAGCCGCCGACCGCCGCGCGCACCTCGACCGGAACGCCGTCGCGCAGCGTGTCGAGGGTCACGCAGAGGCGCTCGGCGCCGCTGGTCAGCGCCTCGACCAGGCGTGGCTCGGTTCCGGGCGCAGGCTGG
>DASSBJ010000141.1:0-4797 GCA_035698885.1 Solirubrobacterales bacterium | reverse complement strand
TAGATGTCGTCCTTGCGCTTCCAGGCGCCGCCCTGCTGCTGCTGGGAGTCGAGGATTTCGCCGGCGAGGCGCTCGGACATCGAGTATTCGCGCCGGTTGCGGGCGAAGTCGACCAGCCAGCGGACCGCCAGCGTGCGGGCGCGGCGGGCGGGCACCTCCACCGGCACCTGGTAGGTGGCGCCGCCGACGCGGCGGGAGCGAACCTCGAGCACCGGGGTCAGCTGTTTGATCGCCGCCTCGAGCGTCTCCACGGCGTCCTCGCCGGAGCGCTCGCCGACGATCGCCAGCGCGTCGTAGACGATCCGCTCGGCGAGCGACTTCTTGCCGTCGGTCATCACCTTGTTGATCAGCTGCTGGACGAGCCGGTTGCGGTAGCGCGCATCCGGTTCGACCGGTCGGATCTGTGCGGCCGAGCGACGCGGCACTAGCTTGCTTTGACGCCGTAGAGGGAGCGGGCCTGCTTGCGGTCGGAGACCCCGGCCGCGTCGAGCGTGCCGCGCACGACCTTGTAACGGACTCCCGGCAGGTCCTTGACCCGGCCGCCGCGGACCAGCACCACCGAGTGCTCCTGCAGGTTGTGGCCCTCGCCCGGGATGTAGGTGGTGACCTCCATCCCGTTGGTCAGCCGCACACGCGCGATCTTGCGCAGGGCCGAGTTCGGCTTCTTCGGCGTTACCGTGGCGACGCGGGTGCAGACACCGCGCCGTTGCGGCGCCGCGACCCTCTTCTTGCGCCCTTGCCCCGACTTGAGGCCCGGCGTCGTCGTCTTCTTCTTAGGGCGCTTGCGGCCCTTCCTAATAAGTTGGTTCGTGTTCGGCACGGCCGCGCATAGTAGCGGGCGGTCGCTTTCGGAGCCATGACCAGCAGCATCCCGCCCAGCATCAGGCCGGCCGCGGCGGCGATCTCGGCGTAGAAGCCGTCGTAGAGGACGGCCTTCGCGGCGGAGAAGCGCGCCGCTTCGGCGCCGACGTCGCGGCCGGCGGGCAGGTCGACGAGCAGGGCCACGGCGAGGCTGAGCAGCCCGAGCGCGAAGACGACCCGCCCGAGGCCGCGACGGCGCTCGTTGCGCAGCGCCGCCAGGGCCAGCGCCGCGGCGAGCAGGCCGACGGGAACCAGCAGGTAGGAGTGTGCCGCTCCCGCCGTCTCGGCGCCCACCGTCGGCGCGCTCGCCGCCGGCAGGTCCGCGTATCCGGGCTGGCCCAGCTCGACCGCGCGGTAGTCGACGAACTGGGCGGCGAGGAGGCAGCAGGCGGCGGCGAGGACGGCGAGGCAGATCGCCCGCCAGGGCGTCAGCGGCGCGCTCGCCCACGTCGCCGCCCGCCGGGCCAGGGCCGCGCCGCCCAGCAGCAGCCGTTCGAGCCTGCCCAGGGCACGGAAGAGGCTGGCGCCGAGCGGGCGCAGGCGGCGCAGCAGGCGGGCGGCGAAGGCGCGCGCGGAGCGGCGCGCCCCGCGCAGCGGCCCGGCGGCGCGCTGCAGAAGGCGATCGGCCCGGCGATCCAGCCGAGCGGTGGCGAGCCGTATGCGACGTGCAACCGCTGCTATCATCGCGCGTCGCTCAGGCTTCTCTTTCGCAGTTCGCTTCGCCGGGCCCGCCAGGGCCTTTTTCATGCGCCGACCCCGGCGGCTCTCGCGGGAAGGCCTCGACTTCCTAGATTTCGCTCGTCTCCACCTCATTCGTCCCACTCCACTCCGCAAAGGCAACCCTCAGCTCAGACATGGCACGCACTTTCCCCCTAGAGAAAACGCGCAACATCGGCATCATGGCGCACATCGACGCCGGTAAGACGACGACGACCGAGCGCATCCTCTACTACACCGGCCGCACGCACAAAATGGGCGAGGTCCACGAGGGCGCCGCGGTGATGGACTGGATGGAGCAGGAGCAGGAACGCGGCATCACGATCACCTCCGCCGCGACCGCCTGCGAGTGGAAGGGCCACCGGATCAACATCATCGACACGCCCGGCCACGTCGACTTCACGGTCGAGGTCGAGCGCAGCCTGCGCGTGCTCGACGGCGCCGTCGCCGTCTTCGACGCCGTCGCCGGCGTCGAGCCGCAGTCGGAGACCGTCTGGCGCCAGGCCGACAAGTACGGAGTGCCGCGCTTCGCCTACATCAACAAGATGGACCGCACCGGCGCCGACTTCTTCCACTCGGTGCAGACGATGAAGGACCGGCTGGGCGCCAACCCATTGCCGATCCAGCTGCCGATCGGCGCCGAGGACGACTTCAAGGGCGTCGTCGACCTGGTGAAGATGAAGGGCCTGGTCTGGACCGACGAGCTCGGCGCCGCCTACGACGAGGTCGAGATCCCCGACGAGCTCGCGGCCCAGGCCGAGGAATACCGCAACCAGCTGATCGAAGCCTGCGCCGACTACGACGAAGAGCTGATGGAGGCGTTCCTCGGCGAGCAGGAGATCGCCGAGGAGAAGCTGATCGCCTCGCTGCACGCGGCCTGCCTCTCGACCGAGATCACCCCGGTGCTCTGCGGCTCCTCGTTCAAGAACAAGGGCGTGCAACCGCTGCTCGACGCGATCGTCCAGCTGCTGCCCTCGCCGCTCGAGGTGCCGCCGGTCGAGGGCCTCGTCCCCGCCGGCAAGGGCGACGACGGCGAGCCGAGCGAGGACAGCCGCCCGGCCGACGACAGCGGGCCCTTCGCCGCGCTCGCCTTCAAGGTGATGACCGACCCCTACGTCGGCAAGCTGACCTACTTCCGCGTCTACTCGGGCAAGCTCGAGAAAGGCGGCCGGGTGCTCAACGTGAATACCGGCAAGACCGAGCGGATCGGCCGCCTGCTGATGATGCACGCGAACAGCCGCGAGGAGATCGACGAGTGCTACGCGGGCGACATCTGCGCCGGCGTCGGGCTCAAAGAAACCGGCACCGGCGACACGCTCGCCGCCCCGGACGCGCCGATCGCGCTCGAGCGGATCGAATTCCCGGAGACCGTGATCGCGGTCGCGATCGAGCCGAAGACCAAATCCGACCAGGAGAAGATGGGCACGGCGCTGCAGCGGCTCGGCGAGGAGGACCCGACCTTCAGGATCGAATCCGACGAGGAAACCGGGCAGACGCTGATCCACGGGATGGGCGAGCTGCACCTCGAGGTGATCGTCGACCGGATGCTGCGCGAGTTCAAAGTCGACGCCAACGTCGGCAAGCCGCAGGTCGCCTACCGCGAGACGATCCGCAAGGAGGCGAAGAAGGTCGAGGCGCGCTTCGTCCGCCAGACCGGCGGCCGCGGCCAGTTCGGCCATGTCGTGATCAACGCCGAGCCCGCCCCCGGCGAGGGCTTCGTCTTCGAGAACAAGATCAAGGGCGGCGCGATCCCCGGCGAGTTCATCGGCCCGGCCGAACAGGGAATGCGCGAGGCGCTCGAGAACGGGATCAAGGCCGGCTACCCGATGGTCGACGTCAAGGTCGAACTGATCGACGGCTCCTCGCACGACGTCGACTCCTCGGAGATGGCCTTCAAGATCGCCGGCTCGATGGCCGTCCAGGACGCCGCCCGCAGGGCCAACCCGGTCCTGCTGGAGCCGGTGATGGCGGTCGAGGTGGTCACCCCCGAGGATTTCCTCGGCGACGTGATCGGCGACCTCTCGCGCCGCCGCGGCAAAGTCCAGGGCCAGGAGCAGCGGGGCAACGCGCTCGCCGTGCAGGCCTTCGTGCCGCTCGGCGAGATGTTCGGCTACGCCACCGATCTGCGATCCTCGACCCAGGGCCGCGCCACCTACACGATGCAGTTCGAGCGGTATGAAGAGGTCCCCTCGAACATCGCCGAGGAGATCGTCGAGCACCGCTCCGGCGAGCCGGTCGGAGCCGGCTCGTGAATCTGGCTATATTTCCCAGGTTCGCCCGCAGACACAACAGAGACAGATACCCAACTTAGAAAGGTAGAGCGGAGAGCAGATGTCAAAGGAGAAGTTCGAGCGCGACAAGCCGCACGTGAACGTCGGCACCAGCGGTCACATCGACCACGGCAAGACGACGCTGACGGCCGCGATCACCACCACGCTCTCCGGCAAAGGCGAGACCGAAGCGAAGAGCTTCGCTGAGATCGACAACGCCCCGGAGGAGAAGGAGCGCGGGATCACGATCGCGACCTCTCACGTCGAGTACGAGACGGAGAATCGTCACTACGCCCACGTCGACTGCCCCGGCCACGCCGACTACGTCAAGAACATGATCACCGGCGCCGCGCAGATGGACGGCGCGATCCTCGTCGTCTCCGCGGCCGACGGCGTCATGCCGCAGACCCGCGAGCACATCCTGCTCGCCCGCCAGGTCAACGTCCCGCACGTGGTCGTCTTCCTCAACAAGGTCGACCAGGTCGACGACGAGGAACTGATCGAGCTGGTCGAGGAGGAGGTCAAGGAACTGCTCGACGAGTACGACTTCCCCGGCGACGACACGCCGATCGTCAAAGGCTCGGCGCTGAAGGCGCTGGAGGGCGACGAAGAGGCGCAGAAGGCGATCTACGAACTGGCCGAAGCGCTCGACTCCTACATCCCGGAGCCGGTGCGCGAGCTCGACAAGCCCTTCCTGATGCCGATCGAGGACATCTTCTCGATCACCGGTCGCGGCACCGTCGCCACCGGACGCGTCGAGCAGGGGATCGTCAACACCGGCGACGAGGTCGAGATCGTCGGCATCACGGACACCACGACGACCACGGTCACCGGGGTCGAGATGTTCCGCAAGATGCTCGACCAGGGCCAGGCCGGCGACAACATCGGCGCCCTGCTGCGCGGCACCAAGCGCGAGGAGATCGAGCGCGGGCAGGTGCTCTGCAAGCCG
>DASSBJ010000140.1:0-5308 GCA_035698885.1 Solirubrobacterales bacterium | reverse complement strand
TCGGCGTAGGCGGAGGCGTACTGCCTGACCGTGTCCGGGTCCTTGGCGGCGCTGCCGGCGATCATGCCCGCGACCTCGTCGCCGAGCCAGGCGTAGTAGTGCATCAGGTTGTCGCGCACGTCCTGCTCGGCGCGCTCGCCGAGCGAGAAGTAGGCGAGCGCCATGATGTGCGGCTCGCCCTCGCGGCCCGCCTCGGCCCAGGCCGCCTTCACCGCCTCGACGCCCTTGGCGGCCTCTTCGGGGCCCGAGCCGGCGGCGATCCAGCCGTCGCCGACGCGCGCCGCGCGGGCGAAGGAGACGTCGGCGTGGCCGGCGACGATCAGACGCGGCGAGCGGCCCAGCGCCGGGCCGACGTCGGCGCCCGCCCAGACTTCGCGCATCTGGTCGAGCATCGCGTCGAAACGAGCGCCGCGGCCCTCCAGCTCGACGCCGCTGCGCTCGTAGTCGTCCTCGCGGGCGCCGAGCCCGACGCCGAGCGTCAGGCGCCCGCCGGAGAGAGCGTTGACGCTGAGCGCCTGCTTCGCCAGCTCGACCGCGTTGACCCGCAGCGGCGCCAGCAGGACGGTGGTCGAGAGGCCGATCCGCTCGGTCACCGCCGCGGCCGCGGCGAGCGCGACCAGCGGCTCGTAGTTGTCGTAGACGACGCGGTCGATCGTCCCCAGGGTGGAGAAGCCGCGCGCCTCGGCGCGGCGCGCCCACTCGGTCAGCTCGGCGCCACTCGCGCCTGGGATCGCGTTCGGAAGGGCGATGCCGATGTCCATGCGGGCCTCCTCGCTCGAAGTCGGTACGGCCGCAACCTACCCAACGCCGGGTGTCGACGAAACGGGCGGTGGCTCAGCCGTAGCGCTCGCCGATAACCGCGCGCAGCTTCGCGCGGTCGTGGCGGGCGTGGACGCGCCGAACGGTGCCCGAGCGCGAGCGCATCACCAGCGACTCGGTGCTGGCGCCGGCGCCGCGGTAGCGCACCCCCTGCAGCACGTCGCCGTCGGTGACGCCGCTGGCGGAGAAGAAGACGTCGTCGCCGGAGCAGAGGTCGTCGGCGGTGAGGATCTGCTCGAGGTCGTAGCCGGCCTCGACGGCGGCGCCGCGCTCCTCGTCGTCGCGTGGCCACAGCCGGCCGAGCAGCTGACCGCCCATCGACTTCAGCGCCGCGGCGGAGAGGACGCCCTCGGGCGTGCCGCCGATCCCCCACAGCAGGTCGACCGGCGAGCGGTCGCTGACCGCCAGCAGGGCGGCGGAGACGTCGCCGTCGGCGATCAGACGGATCCGCCCGCCCGCCTCGCGGACCTCCTTCATCGCCTGCTCGTGGCGCGGCCGGTCGAGCATCACCACGGTGACGTCGCCGACGCTGCCGCCCTTGCGCTCGGCGATCAGCTTCAGCGTCTCCGGCAGCGGCCGGTCGAGGTCGAGCAGGTCGGCGATCTCCTCGCCGCCCGCCATCTTCTCCATGTAGACGCAGGGGCCGGGGTCGAACATCGTGCCGCGCTCGGCCAGCGCGATCACCGCGAGCGCGCTGGGCATACCGAGGGCGCAGAGCCGCGTACCCTCCAGCGGGTCGACCGCGATGTCGACCACGGGCGGGCTGCCGTCGCCGATCTGCTCGCCGTTGTAGAGCATCGGCGCCTCGTCCTTCTCCCCCTCGCCGATCACCACGACGCCGTCCATCGCGACCGAGTCGAGCACGTGGCGCATCCCGTCGACCGCGGCCTGGTCGGCGGCGATCTTGTCGCCGCGCCCGACCCAGCGCGCGGCGGCCAGCGCCGCCGCCTCGGTCACCCGGACGAGCTCCAGCGCGAGGTTGCGATCCGGCTTCTGCGGCGAGGAGTCCCCCATTCGCGCCGCAGGCTATAAGGTCGCGACGTGGACCGCAGATGGGGACTGACGCTGCCGCTGCCGGGGACGCCGCTGCATGCGCACGAGGAGCTGGTCAGGCGGGCGGAGGCGGCCGGCTACACCGATTTCTGGAGCGGCGAGACCAACGGGCCGGACGGCTTCACGCCGCTCTCGCTGAGCGCCGCCTGGACCGAGCGGGCGCGCCTCGGGACCGGGATCGTCGGCGTCTTCCAGCGCGGGCCGGCGCTGCTGGCGCAGGAGGCGGCGGCGCTCGCCGACGCCTCGGGCGGGCGCTTCGTGCTCGGCATCGGCTCCTCCTCCGACCGGATCGTCGAAGGCTGGAACGGGATCCCCTTCGAGCGGCCGCTGAGCCGGGTGCGCGAGACGCTCGAGTTCCTGCGCGCCGCGCTGGCCGGCGAGCGCACCGAGAGCGGCTTCAAGCTGGAGACCGCGCCTGCCGAGCGGGTGCCGATCGTGCTCGCGGCGCTGCGCGGCAAGATGCTCGAGCTGGCGATGGAACGGGCCGAGGGCGCCTTCACCAACTTCCTGCCGCTCGGCGGCCTGCCCAGGGTGGCGGCACAGCTCGAGGGGGCGCCGGAGGGCTTCGAGCTGCTCTGTCGCTTCTTCTGCCTGCCGGGCGAGCGCGAGGCGGTCGAGCCGCTGGCCCGCTTCATGTTCTCCTCCTACATCACCGTCCCGGTCTATGCCGCCTTCTACCGCTGGCTCGGCTACGGCAAGCAGATCGAGGAGATGATCGCCGCCTGGGAGTCGGGCGACCGCCAGGCGGCGGCCGCCGCGGCGCCCTGGGAGCTGATCGAGGACATGTTCGTCTTCGGAACGCCGCAGCAGATGCGCGAGCGGCTAGACGCCTTCGTCGCCGGCGGCGTCACGCTGCCGATCCTCACCCCGATCGTCACGCCGGACAAGCTGGCCGAGACGATCGAGGCGCTCGCTCCCTAGTACTCGACCTCGGCCCCGAGACCAAACGAGCGGTCGGCGGCCAGTTCGACGATCTTGTCGACGACCGGATCGTGCCAGCCCTCCTTCGCCGCCCGCGTGGCCACCGTCTCCACCGCCATGCCGACCCGGGTCGCCGTGGTCGAGGCGAGTCCGCGCATCACTTCGAAGTCGAACTCGCATTCTTCGCAGATTTCGGCCAGCTCGAGCAGGTAGGAGGTTTCCTGGTACTCGTCGGAGATCACCAGCCCGCGGTGGAGCGGATCGTCGTAGACGACGGTCGAGGTGAGGTCGGTCAACGGCGCCAGCCGCCACTTCGGCTCCGGCCCGCGGAGCGCCGTCGCGTCGCGATCGAGCAGCGCGAAGTTGTCGCCGTGGGCGTCGCCGTTGCCGAGGATGTAGTTGCAGAAGGCGGCGGTCAGCAGGTTGACGATTTCGTCCGGGCGGCTGACCGCGTTGAGCAGCCCTCGCGCTTCGGCCCATCCGGGCGATTCGATCTCCTTGCCGTGGGGACCCGGCCCGATCGCACCCGGCAGGATGCCGAGCGCCTGCGTGAAGGACTCGCAGTGCAGGCGCTTCGTGTCGAGCGCGCTCTCGCCGGCGACCCGGTCATAGCGCGGCGAGACCAGGCAGGGGCGCCCGCCGACCTCCTCGACCGCCGCTTTCGCCACCGGCAGGCCGACCTGCCGGCAGACGGTCATGCAGAACATCTCGTTGGCGACGTAGCCGGAGTATTCGCCGGTTTCCGGCTTGACCACGTGGGTGCTGGGCAGCCCGGCCCCCGGCCAGGCCCAGCGGCCGCTCGCCTGGTCGCGGACGAGCGCGAGCTTCGGGCGCCGGCCCGGGAGGACGAAGCGCGGGCGCTCGCCGGGCTCGCCCGCGAGGCCCGGCGCGGGATGCCTGACCGCGGCGGCCAGCTCGTCCGGCTCGAGCCAGGCGATCGAGTCGGGCTCGGGGGCGCTCGGGGCGCTCTCCGGCGGGAGGAAGCTGACCGCGCCCGAGCAGTCCTCGCCGAGCGCCGCCAGCAGCAGGTAGCCGTCGACCGGGTCGAGGTCGAGCTCGCGTCCGATCCGGGCGCGGCGCGGGCCCTGCGGCAGCAGGCCTTCGACGAACGCGCGGGTCGCCTCGGCGCTGTAGGGCTCGGGGCGGGCCGGCAACGAGCTGCTGAGCAGGGTGCGGCCGGGGCCCAACCGCTCGACGACCTCCGGGTCGTAGGCGAGCCGGTAGTCGTTGTCTCCCGCCGGGAACAGCGTCCCCACGCGCTCTCCGTATAGGTGGACGTCAAGGCTCAATTCGGATCCTCCTCGATCCTCCTCCGGGTAATCACGGTCCGGGACTTTAAACCGACGCCAAGCTGAGCGCGTAGTCCGTTGAGGAGTCCGTGAACCAGCCGTCCGGTCGCAGCCCGACCTCACGATAGACGGATTCAAGGCGCTCGCGGGTGAACTTCGAGGAGATCTCGGTGCGCATCTCCTCGCCGGCGGCGAAGCGCACGGTCAGGTCGAGGCCGTCGAGCCGCACCGTCTGCTCGGCGAGCGAGCGCAGGCGGATGTCCATGCGCTCGGCCTCGGCGTCGTAGCGGGCGACGTGCGCGAAGGCATCGGGGTCGAAGTCGCCCCCGTACTCGCGGTTGAGCACGTGCAGCACGTTCTTGTTGAACTCGGCGGTGACGCCCTCGCCGTCGTCGTAGGCGGCCTCGAGCCGCTCCACCGGCTTGACCAGGTCGGTGCCGAGCAGGATCCGGTCGCCGGGCTCCAGCAGGGCGGCGATCCGGGCGAGGAAGTCGCGGCGCGCCTCGGCGTAGAGGTTGCCGACCGTGCCGCCGAGGAAGGCGACGAGACGGCCTCCGCCGCCGTCGGGGATCCGCTCCAGGTCGTGCTCGAAGTCGCAGACCAGGCCGCGAATCGTCAGGCCGGGGTACTCCTCGACCAGCGAGTCCGCCGTTTCGCGGGTGATCTCCTCGGAGATGTCGACCGGCACGTACGTGTCGAGGCAGCCGGCCTCGCGCATCGCGCTCAGCAGGTGGCGCGTCTTCGACGCCGAGCCGGAGCCGAGCTCGACCAGCGTGCCGGGCTCGCCCGCCGCGGCGACGATCTCCCCCGAACGGTATTCGAGGATCTCGCGCTCGGCCCGCGTCGGGTAGTACTCGTCGAGCTCGGTGATCCGCTCGAAGAGCTGCGAGCCGCGCTCGTCGTAGAAGTACTTGGGCGAGAGCTCCTTCGGCTTCGCGGTCAGGCCGAGGCGGATGTCGCGCGCCATCGCCACGCCGCCGTCGGCGCGCAGGCGGACCTCGATCTCGATCGGCTCGGCGGCCGCGCCGGGGCTCACGTGGCGTCCCTTGCGCAGCGCAAGCCGGCGAAGATCTGGCGCCGCCGGGGCAGGTCCCAGTTGCGGAAGCTGGGGCGCATCAGGTCGCGATGCGTCGCCCAGGAGCCGCCGCGCAGGACCTTGTGGTCATCGCCGAAGAAGACCTCGGAGTACTCGCGGTAGGGGAAGGCCTCGAAGCCCGGGTAGGCCT
>DASSBJ010000139.1:0-5290 GCA_035698885.1 Solirubrobacterales bacterium | reverse complement strand
GCCCGCTACGGCTACATCAAGGCCTGGACGCCTCTGCTGGACGAACCGCTCCAGGGCCCGGTCTGGCTGCGCTCCTCCAACCACAAGCTGCCCGACATGGTCTTCGACCTGCGCGGGCTCGTGAACGTCGAGGTGGCGACCAGGATCGACTCGGTCCATGGCGGGATCAGGGCGACGGTCGAAGACGCCCCCGACGCCCCGATCTCAAGGGTGATCCTGCACATGCAGGGCGGCAAGAAGGGCCTGATCGTCAACAGCCGCAACCTCTGCTTCAAGCCGGGCAGAAACCGCGCCAACGTCAGGGGCCTGGGCCAGAACGGCAAGCAGTTCGCCGACAGGGCCCTGATGCAGACCCGCTGCTCGAAGGCGCGTAAGCATAAGCGTCACCACCGGCGCGGCGGGCGGGCGCGGGTGGCGCGGGCAAGCGCGGCGGGGTAGGGGCCACGGCCGACGTCTCCGCCGGGTCAGGGGGCGTCGAGCGACGCGATGGTCGCGGCCTTCGGCGGGCGCCTCGGTCGCGGCCGCGGGCCTGCTCGCCCTAGTCGAGCTGCTAGCTCGTTCGAACGAGCGATTGGGTATCATCAAGGCTATGCCCGTGGAGGTGGTCGCAAGGGGGCAGCGAGGGAAGGAGCTTCCGGGGTCCCGGCAGCGGATCCTGCGCGGCACCTTCGCGCTGATCGCCCGCGAAGGGGTGGGGGCGCTCAGCAACCGCAACATCGCCGCTGAGGCGAAGGTCTCGCTTGGGACGCTCACCTACCACTTCCCGAGCCAGGCGGAGCTGCTGCGCGAGTGCCTCTGCCTGTTCGCCGAGGAGGAGGTCGCGCGCATGGAGGCGATCGCGGCCGACATGCGCGCCCGCTGTCCGAGCCCCCAGCAGATCGCGGTCGAGATCCAGCAGCTCGCGGCGGATTCGATCGGCGACCCGGAACGCATCGCCGAGCTGGAGCTGCACCTGCGGGCCGCCCGGGACCCGGAGCTGCGCGAGGCCTCGCGACGCTGCTTCGACGCCTACGAGGGCGTCGCCGCCGCGGCGCTCGACGCGGTCGGCGTTCCCGACCCGGAGCGTCACGCCCGTGCCGTCGTCGCGGTGATCTCCGGCCTCGGCCTGCGACAGAAGGGAAGCGGCACCGAGGACGCCGCCGGGCTTGCGGACGCGCTGCTGACGATCGTCGCCGGCGCGGGAGCGCGGGCCGGGGAGCGCAGCCGCTCGGAGGCTTGAGAAGCACGTTTGCCAGGAACCACACAGCCAGGGGGAATGAGCGATGAAGAGGAAGATCCTGATAGCGACGGCGCTGGGGCTGCTGCTCGCGGCCGGCACGGCGAGCGGCCTGACGGTCAGGGCGGGGGACCTGATCCTCAAGGCCGAAGGCGGCTTCTCGCCGAGGGCGCTGCCGAAGCGCCATGACGCGCCGATCACGCTGCACGGCGGCGGCAGCCTCTCCACGGTCTCCGGCGACCTGCCGCCGATCGCCGACACGCTGACGATCGAATTCGACCGTCACGGCCACGTCGAGACCGCCGGGCTCCCGGTCTGCCCCGGGTCCCGGCTCGAGGCGACCACGGTGGCCCAGGCGCGCCGCAACTGCCGCGGCTCGATCGTCGGCACGGGCTTCGGCAGGGCGCTGATCGCCTTCCCGGAACAGAAGCCGATCCCGGTCTCCTCTCCGATCACCCTCTTCAACGGGCCACGCAAGCACGGCCAGCCCACCCTCTATGCCCACGCCTACATCACCGTGCCGGCGCCCGTCGCCTACATCGTGCCGATCACGATCGAACGGATCCACCACGGCGTCTACGGCTACCGCACGATCGCGCGAATCCCGAAGATCGCCGGCGGGGCGGGCCATGGCATCTCGCTGAAGGGAAAGGTGGGGCGGAAGTGGACCTTCAAGGGACGCAAGCACAGCTACGTGAACGCCCGCTGCGAAACCGGCCACCTGCAGGCAAAGGCGAAGATCACCTTCAAGGACGGGACCTTCCTGCTCGGCACCTTCGCAAAGGCCTGTTCCGTGCGCCACTGAGATGCGGCCGCTCTAAACGACTTACACCTTTTGGGTACGAGGTATACCCTGTAGGGGTGGAGGAGGTCGAAGATCGCGCCCGTCGTCTGCCGCCCGGCTCGCATGGCATTCCGGCCGAGCTGGTCGCCCGCAACCAGCGCGAACGGCTGGTTGCCGCGATCGCGGAGGAGTGCGCGGAGGTGGGTTATGCCGAGGCGACGGTGTCGGGGGTCGCAAAGCGGGCCGGCGTCTCCTCGCTCACCTTCTACAAGCAGTTCGAGGGCAAGCGGGAGTGCGTGCTCGCCGCGCACGAGGAGCTGCTGGGGCGGTTGCTCGAGGCGGTCGACCGTGGAGCCGAAGAGGCGGACGGTGGGACGGCGCGGGCGCGAGCGGCGCTGCGGACGACGCTCGCGATCTTCGCCGCCGACCCGCCCTCGGCGCGCTTGCTGACGGTCGAGATCCTCGCCGCCGGCCCGCAGGGCGTCGAGCGCCACGACGCGATGGTCGCCGCCTTCGCCGAGCGGCTCGGCGGCGGCTGGGTCCCCGCCGCCGGCCTGCTCGCCCTGGTCGGCAAGCTCGCGGTCGCCGGCGACGCTGGGCGTCTGCCGGAGCTCGAGGGCGAGCTGGCGGGCACGCTTTCGCCACAAAAGCTGCGCTGAAGATTTGGATCCTGCGCGACACTTGTGCGACGAGTTGTCTTAGCGTCTGTCACCATGTACAAGATGGACGACGGCTGGACAGACGGGCGGATGGACGACTTTCGGGACGAGGTCTACCGGCGGTTCGACGACGTCGACAAGCGCTTCGACAAGTTCGAAGACCGCTTCGAGAGCCTCGAGGACCGGTTCGCCTCGCTGCAGCGGACGCTGCTGGTCAGCAACGGCGCGATCATCGCCGCTCTGGTCGGCGGCATCGCGGCCCTGTTGGCCACGCAGCTCTGACGCCGCCGCGCCCTACGCTCCGAACTCGACCCAGAGCGGGTAGTGGTCGGAGATGTGCCAGGACTTCGGCACGCTGTCCATCTCGGTCAGCAGGTATCTGGTCCACTCGAAGCGGCCGGCATGGCCCTTGCCCTCGAAGTCGAGCGTCAGTTTCGCCCGCCCCTCTTTGACGAACCAGGCGATCTGGTCGTAGTAATGCTCCTTGCCGGGGTGGTCGAAGATCGTCCGGGTCAGGCCTTGGAGGTCTTCCGGCGGGGTCAGGCCGGTCGAGGTGAGGGCGGCGAAGTTCGCATCGGTGGCGGCGTCGACGTTGAAGTCGCCGAGGCACAACAGGTTCTGGTTGTACTCGTCGGACGTTTTTCGCGCCCACTCGTACATCCACTCGGCGATCGCCGTCAGCTCCGACGTGCGGTCCCCGGCGTCGTGTCCGTACTTCACGTGCAGGGTGACGAGGATGAAGGTCTGTGCGCCCCAGCGGAAGCTGACCGCGTAGGGGGTACGCGCGAACTGTTCGCGCAGGGCCCCGCCCGCCACCTTGCCGCCGTCGAGCAGTTCGTCGGGCAGCACGAGCTCGGCCGCGAGCCCGGAGGGGCGCACCCGCCGGGTATCGAAGACGTAGGCGAGGCGCTCGTCGTTGCCCGCCTGGGAGGCGTTGACGTCGGTGAGGATCAGTCCCCATTCGGGCCCCAGCGCCTTGAGCACGTGGCGCAGCGCCCGCAGGTCGTCCTTCGCCTCCTGGATCGCGATCACGTCGAAGCGGGAGAGGATCGTGGCGATCGCCAGCGCGTCGGACATGTTGCGCTTCGGCTCGTCGTCGGCGCCCCGCACCCAGGTGTCGGACATGCCGCCGAAGGCGCGGATGTTCCAGGTGGCGACGAGCAGGTTGCGGTCGACGATCTTGCGCGGCACGTCGGCGTCGAGCCCCGCGGCAAGCTCGGCCAGTTCCCCTCTGGTTGCCGCCGGCGGTTCGAGGATCGCCGGGTTGTCCTTCTGTGGGTCGGCCTTGACCTCGAGCGCGGGCATGGCTCAGGCGTAGGTGAGCAGCCGGATGTGCGAGAAATCGAGCGCCTTCGGCGCTTCGCCTTCCGGCCCGTGGACGATCACGTCGACTGGGGCTTTCGATTTCCCGGCCTCGACCAGGCGCTTGACCGCGGCGGTGACGGTCACCACCTGCACACCGGGCTCGAGGTGGTGGGGCAGGCGGTAGTCGAACGGGTCGCGCTCGGCGGGCACGGCGCAGTGGCCCTTTTCGCCGTGGCAGTCGCCGTGTCCGAAGACGTAGAGCGATCCGGCGTAGGCGGGATGGTCGACGTCGGCGTTGCGTCCGAGGTTGCGCGGAGCGCCGACGAACACGCGCGCCTCGAAGGTCGCCCCGGAATGGTCGAGGTCATAGAAGGCGAGGTCGGCGCGGTCGAATTCGTGCTCGGGGGGCGGTAGCTCCAGCGGTTTGCTGCGGTAGCGGTCAACCACGGCGAGTCCCCGGGACGGCGGCGGTGCCCGCCGCGTAGTCGTAGCCGAGCGCGGTGATGTCGAGGGTCTGGCGCACGGTCATCGGGAAGGGCGGCAGCGCCGCGTCGAGGTAGGGGGCGGGCAGCTGCACCCCGGGGTGCTCCAGCTGCCAGAGGTACCAGAGGCGGTCGATCATGCAGTGGTGCGCCCAGAAGATCGGGTCGTAGGCGGAGGTGTTCGGGTCGCCCATCGTCCCGCCCACGTAGCCGTGGATGCCGTTGTGGATGTTCTCGAGCTGGTTCTGGAAGGTGAAGAACTCGCGGTTGCCGAGCACCGCTTTGACTTCGCCGGGTTCCGGCAGCCAGCTCTTCGGCCCGAACCGCCGCCAGGTCCGTTTCTCGCGCGGGTCTCGTCGCCCCACTTTCCGGATCGGCGAAGAGGCGAGCGGGTTCCTCGCGCCGCCGACGCGGGCGCGAGCGTAGGGGGGCGGCAGGTCCTCGCTGTGATTCTGAGTCCAGTCCCACCAGGGCAGGGTCACGCCGGGGACGCGGTCCTGGAGCGCCTTCTCGAAGAAGTAGAGGTAGGCGCGGTGCCAGGGCAGGAAGAACGGGCTGCGGTGCTTGCAGTACATGGGCAGCGGCAGTCCGTGGATCCCTGCCCAGTACTGGTAGCCGCGGTCGTCTTCGATTTTCTGAGCGAGGGCGACCGCTCGGCGCAGATCGGCGAGCTGGCCTTTGCTGAGGCGCCGGGCGCTGCGCCGGTGGCGCAGCCGGACGGGGGCGCGAGCGGCGCTGAGCGAGGCGACGGTCATGTCCCTCTCCGAAAGAGACGCCGCAGCCGAGCGGTCGCCAGGCCGGCCGCGAGAAGGGTCGCCGGCGCCAGGCTGAGCGCCGTCTCCTC
>DASSBJ010000138.1:0-41057 GCA_035698885.1 Solirubrobacterales bacterium | reverse complement strand
CCTCGAGCTGAATCAGCTCAGACACCGGAGGCTGCCTATTCGGCCTCGAGCGGAAGCATCGCGTTGATCCCCGTCGCGTCGCGCCCGATGATCAGCTTCTGGATCTGGGAGGTCCCCTCGTAGAGGGTGGTCACGCGGGCGTCGCGCAGGTAGCGCTCGACCGGGTAGTCGTCGACGTAGCCGGAGCCGCCGTGGACCTGGATCGCCAGGTTGGCGCACTCGACCGCCGACTCGGTCGCATACAGCTTCGCCACCGAGGTCTCCACCGTGTTCGGCTTCCCCTGGGCCTTCAGCGCGCCCGCCCGGTAGACCAGCATCCGGCTGGCGTCGCGCTTGAGAATCATGTCGGCGATCATCTCCTGCACCAGCTGGAAGCGGGCCAGGGGGACGCCGAACTGCTTGCGCTCCTTCGCGTATTCGACCGAGGAGGAGACGCAGCCTTCGCAGATGCCGACGCAGCCGGCGGCGACGCTGTAGCGGCCGTTCTCGAGCGCGCTCATCGCCACCTTGAAGCCGTCGCCGACCTCGCCGAGCATCGCATCGGAGCCGACCTCGACCGCGTCGAGCGAGATCTCGGCGGTGTCGGAGGAGCGGAGGCCGAGCTTGCCGTGGATCTCCTGGGTGGTGAAGCCCTCGGAGTCGCAGGGGACGAGGAAGCAGGCGAGGCCGCGGTGCTTCTTCTCGGGATCGGTCTGGGCGAAGATCAGCGCCACCTCGGAGAAGTTGCCGAGGCTGATCCACATCTTCTGGCCGCTGATCGACCAGCCGCCGTCGGTCTTCGTCGCCCGGGTGCGAAGGTTGGCGGCGTCGGAGCCGGTGTCGGGCTCGGTCAGCCCGAAGCAGCCGAGCGCCTCGCCGGAGCAGAGCCGTGGCAGCCAGCGCTGCTTCTGCTCCTCGGAGCCCCACTTCTCGATCGAGCCGGCGACCAGCGAGGTCTGGACCGAGACGACGGTGCGGGCGGAGGAGTCGGCGCGGCCGATCTCCTCGGCGATCAGGCCGTAGCTGACGTAGTCGAGGCCGCGGCCGCCGTACTCTTCGGCGACCGGCGCCCCGAGGAAGCCGACTTCGCCCAGCTTGTGCGCCAGCTCGCGGTCGAAGCGGCCCTCGCGGTCGTTCTCTTTGACCCGCGGCAGGATCTCGCGCTCGGCGAATTCGCGCGCCGTTTCCCGGATCAGCTTCTGCTCGTCGCTGTAGGTGAAGTCCATCTCAGAGCTCCCTCAGCTCGCGCCCGAGGGTGTCGGCGAAGGCCGCCTGCGCCTCCTGGGTCCGCGGTCCCGGGGCGGCCGGGAAGACCCTGCCGTCGACCGAGGAGACCGCCTGGATCTCGCGCGTGGTCGAGGCGAGGAAGGCCTCGCTGGCCGAGCGCAGGTCGTCGATGTGCCAGCTGCCCTCGGTTACCTCGAGGCACTTGATCATCCGGTCGCGGGTGATCGACTCGAGCACGCCGTCGTCGAGCGCCGGGGTCCGCAGCTCGCCCTCGGCCGAGACCCAGAAGACGGAGGAGGTCGGGGGCTCGAGCACGGTCCCCTCGGGGCGGACGAGGACCGCCTCGTCGGCGCCCTGCGTTTTGGCGATCCGGGTCGCCTGCATGTTCGCCGCGTAGGAGAGCGACTTGACCCCGTTGAGGATCACGCTCGGCGAGTAGGTGACGGCGAACAGGCCGACCGTGTCGGGGTGGGGCGGGATCGGCTCGGTGGCGGCGATCCGGCGGCCGCCGCGGGTGACGATCAGCCGCAGCTGCCCCTGCGGCCCGCCGGCCTCGGCGAGCAGCGCCTCGATCTCGCGCTCCAGCGCCACGCGGTCGAACTCGAGCTCGATCGCCGCGGCCGAGCGCTGCAGCCGGTCGACGTGCTCGGCCAGCGCGAACGGCCGCCCGTCGTAGAGGCGGATCACCTCGAAGGCGCCGTCGCCGCGGTAGAGGCCGTCGTCCTTCATCGGCACCGTCGCCTCGGCGGTCGGCGTCACCGTCCCGTCAACACTCGCCAGCTCCCTCAACGCCTCGGCCATGGGTTGGCGAGGCTACTAAGGCGTCCGTTCCGCCGGAAGCTTCAGACCGCCTCGAACACCGTCGCCAGGCCCTGGCCGACGCCGACGCACATCGTCGCGATCCCGTACCTGCCGCCGCGCCGTCGCAGCTCGCGGACCAGGGTCGTGGCCAGGCGGGCGCCGGAACAGCCGAGCGGGTGGCCGAGCGCGATCGCGCCGCCGTTGACGTTGAGCCGCTCTTCGTCGATCCCGAGCTCGCGGGCGCAGGCGAGGACCTGGGAGGCGAAGGCCTCGTTGAGCTCGATCAGGTCGATCTGGTCGAGCTCGAGGCCGGCGGCGGCGAGGGCGCGCGGCACGGCGAGGGCGGGGCCGATGCCCATGTAGGCGGGGTCGACGCCGGCGACGCCGCTCGCCAGGACGCGTGCCAGCGGCTCGGCCCCTAGCTTCTCGACCCCGGCCGCCGAGGCGATCAGCAGGCAGGCGGCGCCGTCGTTGAGGGTCGAGGCGTTGCCGGCGGTCACCGTGCCGTCGTCGCGGAAGACCGGCCGCAGCGCCGCCATCTGCTCCAGCGAGGCGTCCGGGCGCGGCCCCTCGTCGGCCTCGACCAGGACGGTGTCCCGCCGGCCCTTCGGCGCCTCGATCGGCGCGATCTCCTCGGCGAACTTCCCCGACTCGGCGGCCGCCACGGCGCGCCGGTGGCTGCGCAGGGCGAAGACGTCCTGGTCCTCGCGGCTCACCCCGTGGCGTTCGGCGACGTTCTCGCCGGTCTCGCCCATCGACTCGGTGGAGACGCCGAGCTCGGCCATCCGCGGGTTGATCATCCGCCAGCCCAGCGTCGTGTCGTGCATCGTCCGCGGGCCGCGCGGCAGGCCGCGCTCGGGCTTCTCGACCACCCAGGGCGCGCGGCTCATCGACTCGACCCCGCCGGCGAGGTAGAAGTCGCCCTCGCCGAGCTTGACCGCGCGCGTGGCGCAGTTGACCGCCTCCAGCCCGGAAGCGCAGAGCCGGTTGACCGTCGCCCCCGGCACGCTCTGCGGCAGGCCGGCCAGCAGCGACGCCATCCGCGCCACGTCGCGGTTGTCCTCGCCGGCCTGGTTGGCGGCGCCGAAGTAGACGTCGGCGATCTCCGCCGGGCCGACGCCGCTGCGCTCGACGACGGCGCGGATCGTGTGCGCGGCGAGGTCGTCGGGCCGCACGCCGGAGAGGGCGCCCCGGTAGGAGCCCATCGGCGTGCGGATCGCGTCGACTATGTAGGCCTCAGCCATGGTCGGGATTAAATGCGACGGGGAACGGCAGCGTATGCTCGGCGGTCATGGGGTTCATGCTGCTCACTGTCGGGATGCTCGCGCTGATCATCGGCGTGCTGCTGGTGGTCGGGCACTTCTATCAGGGCAGCGCCGCCGAGCTGGTGGACTGGAAGCCGACGCGCAGCCCCGAAGTCGAGGCGCAGAACGAAATCGACGACGTGCGCCAGATGCTCGAGGCGCAGAACGAGATGCGGCGCAGGCGCGGCGCCCCGGAGGTCGACGAGGGCGCGCTGCGAGCCGAGGTCGAAGAGGAGGAGCTGGAGCGGATGCGGCGGGGCGACCCGTTCGGGGCGTGATGGTGGACGAGTGGCACGGGCGCTGATCGTCGGCTGCGGCTGTCGCGGCCGGGCGGTGGGCGAGCGGCTGCTGCGCCGCGGCTGGCAGGTGCGGGGGACGAGCCGCCACCGCGAAGGCCTGGCGCTGATCGAGCAGTCGGGGATCGAGCCGGCGCTCGCCGACCCGGCCGAGCCCGCCACCGTGCTCGAGCTGATCGACGACGTCAGCGTCGTCGCTTGGCTGCTCGGCTCGGCCGAGGGCGACGAGGAGGAGCTGGCGGCGCTGCACGGGCCGCGGCTCGACCGGGTGCTGGAGCGGATCGTCGAAACGCCGGTGCGCGGCTTCGTCTACGACGGCAGGGGGAGCGTCGATCCGGTCCTGCTGGCGCACGGCAAAGAGGCGGTCGAGGCCGCCTCTGAAACCTGGAACCTGCCGATCGCCTGCCTGCTCGTCGACCCCTTCGACGACGCGACCTGGAGCGATCCGATGGAGGTCTGGACCGACGCGGCGATCGGCGGGACCGTCGGCATGCTGGAGAAGTGAGGGAGCCGGCGGAACCATATAGCTAAACTCCGATGGGAATTCAGGTAAATAGCTGACGCGAGTTCGAGAGGAGCAGGCCGATGGCGCTGAAGATTGGTGACGAAGCCCCGGATTTCGAGGCCGAGACGACGCAGGGCCGGATCGGCTTCCACGACTGGATCGGCGACTCCTGGGCGGTCCTCTTCTCACACCCCAAGGACTTCACTCCGGTCTGCACGACCGAGCTCGGCTACATGGCGAGCATCGAGCCGGAGTTCGCGAAGCGGGGCGTGAAGATCATCGGGCTGTCGGTCGACCCGCTCGGCAAGCACGAGGAGTGGGCGAAGGACATCGAGGAGACCCAGGGAACCGCTCCGAACTACCCGATCATCAGCGACGCCGACTTCAACGTCTCCAAGCTCTACGGGATGCTGCCGGCCGACGTCTCCGGCGACCCCGGCGAGCGCACGCCGGTCGACAACCAGACGGTGCGCAACGTCTTCGTCATCGGTCCCGACAAGAAGGTCAAGCTGATCCTCATCTACCCGATGAGCACGGGGCGCAATTTCGACGAGGTCCTGCGCGTGATCGACTCGCTGCAGCTGACGGCGGAGCACAAGGTCTCGACTCCCGCCCAGTGGAACCCGGGGGACAAGGTGATCATCGGCGGCTCGGTCTCCAACGAGGAAGCGAAGGAGATCTACCCGGATGGCTGGGAGGAGCCCCGCCCGTACATCCGCATCGTCCCCCAACCGAGCAAGTCCTGACAGCGCCCCTCAGACCCGCTCCAGGAGGTCGCCGAGGATCCTCGCGGTGGCGCCCCAGATCAGGTGCCCTTCGACCTCGTAGGTGGGGGTGTGGATCGGCACGCCGCGGCGGACCATGCGGCGCATCGCGTAGCCCTCGCGCAGCAGCGCCAGCGAGAAGGTGAGCAGGGTCTCGACCTCGGCCGGGTTGGGCCGCAGGTCGAGCTCGGCAGGCTGGGGGATGCGGCCGACGAAGGGGTGGATGCGGTAGCCGGTGACGAAGGTGCCGGTCGTCGGCAGCCGCTCGCCCAGCTCGACCCGCGAGGGATCGAGCGCGATCTCCTCCTCGGCCTCGCGCAGCGCCGTCGCGGCGAGGTCGGCGTCGGCGTCGTCGCGGCGGCCGCCGGGAAAGGAGATCTCGCCCGCGTGGCGGCGCAGGTCGGCGCGCCGCTCGGTGAAGACCAGGCCCGGAGCGTCCGGCCAGCCGTAGAGCGGCAGCAGGACCGCCGCCTCGGTCAAATGATCACCTGAACGGTTCCTCCGTCGACCGACCAGGCGGCGCCGGCGACGTAGGAGGCGCGCTCGGAGCAGAGGAAGACGATCGCGCCGGCGATCTCGCCGACCTCGGCGAGGCGGCCGATCGGGCGCTTGGCGCCGGCTTCGGCCAGCGCCTGCTCGCGGCTCTCGGCATCCGACATCGCGTGCGACTGGTCGAGCAGCCCGCCGGAGCTCATCCACAGCTCCGATTCGACCGGTCCCGGGCAGATCGCGTTGACCAGCACGCCGCGCTTCGCGTAGCGGTCGGCGAAGAGGCGCGAGAGCGAGAGCTCGGCCGCCTTGGCGACCGAGTACTCGGGCATCGCCGCCGAGGGGCGCTTGCCGGCGGTCGAGCAGACGTTGACGATACGGCCCCAGCCGCGCTCGGCCATCGGCGGCGCGGCGGCGCGCATCGCCCGCAGCGGCGCCATCACGTTGAGCTCGTACTGGGCGTACCAGTCCTCGTCGGGGACCTGCTCGAGCTGCCGCCAGCGGGCGCTGCCGGCGTTGTTGACGAGCACGTCGAGGCCGCCGTAGAGCTCCGTCGCCATCGCCAGCATCCGCTCGCCGGCGTCGCCGTCGGTCACGTCGAGCGCCAGCCGCTGCGCGCCCCCTCCCGCGGCGCTGCCGGCCGCCACCGCCTCGCCCTGCGCCTCGACCAGCCGCTCCTCGTCGCGGCCGACCAGCACGACGTCGGCGCCCTCGGCGCAGAGCAGCCGCGCAACCTCGCGGCCGATCCCGCTGCTGGCGCCGGTGACGACGCAGGCGCGCCCTTTCAGGCCGAGGTCCATCAGATCGGCTCGACCCGGTCGGAGACGGTGACCGCGGTCTCGCCCGCCAGCAGCTTGTGCACCGGGCATTTGCGGGCGACGACCGTCAGCCGCCGCTTCTGCTCCTCGCTCAGCCCCTCCGGCAGGCGCAGGGCGACGTCGAAGGCGCGCGGCAGGTGATCCTCGTATGAGACGTCGACCTCGACCTCGACCGCGCCCAGGTCCCAGCCCTTGCGCTCCGCGTACATCTCCATCGTCACCGCGATGCAGCCGGCGAGCGCGCCGGCGACCAGCCGGGTCGGCGCGGGGCCGAGGTCGGAGCCGCCCTTCTCGGTCGGCTCGTCGATGACGATCGTGTGGCCGCCCTCGATCTCGACCTCGTGGGCGAAGCCCTCGCGCCGGCGGGCGAGGACCCTCACTGCTTCGCCTTGCGGCGCCCTTCGAACAGCGCCGGCTCGTCGACGTCGGCGAAGCGCGCCATCGCGTAGGCGAGATCCGAGGCGCGGTTGACGAAGTGGATCACGGTCTCGGCGATCCGCTCGCCGCCCTCGCCGAGCTCGGTGATCCGGCGCTCGGCGCGGCGGATCGTCGTCCGCGCGACGTCGAGCTGGGCGGAGAGCCGGTTGCCGCCGGGGATGACGAACTGCGGCGGCAGGTCGACCTTGTCCATGTAGCGGTCGATCTCCGCCTCCAGCTCGGCGACCATCTGCTCGGTCGTGCGGCTGATCCCGTCTTCGAGCCGCTCGCTGGCCTGCGGCGCGGTCGCCAGCTCGGCGCCGGCGACGAAGATGTCGTCCTGCAGGCGCAGGATGTCGGCCGCCAGCCCGGCCTGCTCGGGCCCGCAGAGGGCGCGGGCGACGCCGAGCTGCGAGCAGGCTTCGTCGAGCGCGCCGTAGGCCTCGGTGCGACCGTGGTGCTTGGGCACGCGGCCTCCGTACCAGAGCGAGGTCGTGCCGTCGTCGCCCTTTCTGGTGTAGATCTTCGTCAAACCGGGTTGAACACTAGACCGGTAAGGACCTTGGGAAAGAAGTACGTCGACTTCGGCGGCATGTTCTCGTCGCTTTCGCAGATCGCCCGCGTCTGGTCGACCGGGATCGGACGGAGGACGAAGGCGACGTCGTAGGTGCCGTCCTCGAGCAGGGCGAGCGAGTCCTCGACGCTCTTCGAGTAGCCGAGGCCGCGCTTGGCGAGGATGTCGTCTTCGCTGAGGCCGGCGACGCCCTTCAGCACCAGCGTCTCGAGGATCGCCGCGTCGAGGCGGCGGTAGGCCTCGGGCTTGCCGGCCAGACGCTGGTCGAGCGCGGCGACGGCGCTGTCCTTGAGCCGCAGGCGGAAGGCCTTGCGGTGGAAGCTGTCGTAAAGGCCGAAGACCCCGGTCCCCTGCTCGCCCAGCGGGTCGAGCTGCTCGAGCGGCACCTCGGTCGCGTCGAAGAGCTCGCGCAGGCCCTCGCCGAGGCGTCGCTGGCGCTCGGCGTCGTCGCGGAAGCCGGAGAGCAGGCGGTGGGTGGGGAAGACGGTGAGGCCGGGGTCGGCGAGCCCGGTCAGCGCCATCAGCGTGAACTCGTGGTCGCCCTCACCGCCGACCTCGTCGCGGTAGGCGATCGCGGTCTCGTAGCGATGGTGTCCGTCGGCGATCAGCAGCCGGGCGCCGGCCTGCTGCTCGGTGACCGCGGCCAGCACGGCGGGGTCGGCGACGCGCCAGACGCGGGTCAGGCTGCCGCTTTCGTCGGTCGCCGTGCCCCAGGGCTCGGCGCCCTCGATCGCCGCCGCGACCAGCGGCCAGGGGTCCTCGGTGCTGAGCGAGAAGATCGGCGAGAGGTTGTGGCGAGTGGCGCGGGTGAGGTCGAGCCGGTCCCGCTTCGGGCCGGGCAGCGTGCGCTCGTGCGGCAGCACCTGTCCGGCGGAGAAGTCCTCGACCCGCACCCGGGCGAGGATCCCGTGACGGGTGCGCGGCGCGCCGTCGGGCCCGGTGTAGTCCTGGGTCATCGCCCAGATCGCCGGCTCGGCGTCGCTGCGGAGCGCTCCCGCCTCGCGCCACTCGGCCATCGTCCGCGCCGCCCGCTCGTAGGGGTCGTCGCCTGTGTCCTGGGGCCCACTCTCCCCGTACGGTTTCGGCAGGTCGATCGCCACCGCGTTGTAGGGCGAGCGCGTCAGCAGCTCCGCCCGCATCTCCCCGTCGATCACGTCATAGGGAGGCGCCGCGACTTTCTCCAGCGACCCAACGACTCCCAGGTCGTAATGAGTCGCGAGGATCGGACGCACGTCGGCCATCGGTTGGCGCAACCTAGCGGTTTGCCCGCCGCATTCGTCGCGACGCCGATCTGGCTCTAAGATCGACCCATCGGGGCGTGGCGCAGCCTGGTAGCGCGCGGCCTTTGGGTGGCCGAGGTCCTCGGTTCGAATCCGGGCGCCCCGATATTTCGTAGGTGGACGCTTATCCAGGTGGGGAAACGGCTGGAATTGCCGATAAGCGCGGCGATGGAGGGTCAACCGAGAAATCCGCGGCGGCGTCGCGAAAGGGTCGTCTTCGAAACCGACCGGCACATCGTGGTCGGCGACCTGACCCTGCCGCCGGAGGGCTACCAGAGCCGCTTCTCGGACGCGGTCAACCGCAGCGACGTCGCCTTCATCCCGCTGCTCGACGTCGAGATCTCGCCGCTCGGCGGGGGGATGTCCGAGCGGCGCGACTTCATCGTGCTCGCCAAGCGGCACGTCCGCATCGCCTACCCGTTCGACGACGGCTAGCGCCCGCTAGGCGGTTTCACGGCGGCGCCGGCCGCCGCCGGCGAAGGCGCCGAGGTCGGCGAGGAAGGCGACCGCGACGATGAACCACTCGAAGCCGTAGACGTTTTCCGCCGAGGCCCACATCACGGCATAGGCGAGCGTGGTCCAGGGCAACAGGAAGAAGCCGAGGAAGGGCACGATCCAGCTGTCGAAGGCGCGGCTGAGCAGGTCGCTGAAGAGAAAGAGCACGAACAGCGCCAGTCGCGGCGAGAGCAGGGCGAACAGGAGGACGAGGCAGCCGATAGGGGAACGCTACCTTGTGTGGATGACGCGTCACGCCGTGCTCGGCACCCCGCTGAAGCCGCCGTTCCCCGAGGGAACCGAGACCGCCTATTTCGCCCTCGGCTGCTTCTGGGGCGCCGAGCGGCTCTTCTGGACGCTCGAGGGCGTCCACACGACGGCCGTCGGCTACATGAACGGAACGACGCCGGATCCGACCTACGAGGAGGTCTGCACCGGGCGGACCGGCCACGCCGAGGCGGTGCTCGTCGCCTTCGACCCGGCGAGGGTCGCCTACGCCGACCTGCTGAAGGTCTTCTTCGAGGAGCACGACCCGACCCAGGGCATGCGCCAGGGCAACGACGTCGGCACCCAGTACCGCTCCGGGATCTACTTCGTCAACGACGCCCAGCAGGCGACCGCGGAGATGGCGCGCGAGGCCTACGACGAGGCGCTGCGGGTGGCGGGCCACAAGCCGATCACGACCGAGGTCGAGCCGGCCGGTCCCTTCTATTACGCCGAGGACTACCACCAGCAGTACCTGCACAAGGTGCCGGACGGCTACTGCGGCCTCGCCGGCACCGGCGTCTCCTGCCGGATCCCCGCGCCGGCGGACTGATCGTCGCCCGCCCGGCTCGCTGAATAGCATCCCGCGCCGGTGACGCCCTCCTTCGGCTCCTACATCGGTGGCTGCCTGGCGACGATCGGCATCGTCTCCGCGGTCGGCCTCGGCGGCTACTGGCTGCGACGCTGGATCGCGCCGGAATTCTCCGGCGCCCTGGCGCGGCTCGGCGACGCGACGCTGGCGGTCGCCCTGCTGATCGTCTCGCTCGAGCTGCTGGGCTCGCTCAGCATCCTCCACACGGGCTGGATCGTCGTCGTCTGCATCGGAATCGGGCTGGGCGCCGCCTGGCTCGGGTGGCGCATGGCGCCCGGCGAGCGCAACGAGATCGCGGCGCCGCGGGTGCACTGGATCGTCCTGCTGCTGGCGCTGGGCGTCGCCTCGTTCACCGTCGCCGAGTGGACCTTCCCCTCTCAGCTCAGCCTCGACGCCGGCATGTTCGGCGGCGACACGACCTGGTACCACATGCCCTTCGCGGCGCGGATCGCGCAGGAAGCGTCGACGGTCCACCTGCACTACACCGACCCCCTGCGGCTCGCCGCCTGGTTCTATCCGCAGAGCTCCGAGCTGGTCCACGCCGCGGCGATCGTCGTCTTCAAGACCGACTGGCTCTCACCGCTGATCAACATGATCTGGCTGGCGATCGCGCTGCTCGGCGCCTGGTGCGTCGGCCGCCCGTACAAGGTCGGGCCGGCGACCCTGGTCGCGGGGGCGATCGTCCTCGACGCGGGGGTGATGATCGAGACCCAGCCGGGCGAGGGCCGCAACGACATCATGGGCCTCGCCTTCCTGATCGCCTTTGCCGCCTTCCTGATCAACGGCCACCAGCGGCGGGCGCCGGCCGAGGGGGCGGTGCAGGACACGCCGGAGCGCGACGCGCCGCTGCTCGACAAGGGGCCGCTGGTGCTCGCCGGCGTCGCCGCCGGCCTCGCCGCCTCGGTCAAGCTCACCTTCCTGGTGCCGGTCGTCGCGATCGGCCTCGGCGTCGTCGTCTTCAGCGGACGCGGGCGGAAGCTGACGACGGCGTGGGTCCTCGGCCTCTCGGCATTCCTCGTCGGCAGCTACTGGTACGTGAAGGCGGCGATCAAGACCGGCGGCAACCCGATCCCGTCGACCGGCTTCGGCCCGCTGCACCTGCCGCGGCCCGACCAGATGCCGCTCGACCCGCGACCCCGCTTCGCCGTCTCCCATTATTTGACCGACCCGACGATCTACCGCCACTGGTTCTTCCCGCGGCTCGACGACGCCTTCGGGCCGCTCTGGCCGCTGATCCTGATCGTCGCCGTGGCCGCCGCGGTGTTCGTCGCCCTGCGCTCGCGCAATCGCATCCTGCAGGTGATCGCCGCGGCGGCGTTGCTGACCGCGCTCGTCTACGTCTTCACGCCGCTGACCGCGGCCGGCCAGGAGGGGTCGCCGACGGGCTTCTTCACCAACACCCGCTATTTGGCGCCGGGCCTGCTGCTGGCGATGACGTTGCTGCCGATCGCCCGGCCGCTGCGGGCGCCCGAGTCGCGGGCCTGGCAGACCCTGCTCTTCCTCGTCGTGGTCTACGCGATCACGGTGCTGACCACGCCGCGCTGGTATCCGCCCTATATCGTCGGCACGGTCTTCCTCACCCTGGCCCTGGTCTGGACGCCGACGGCGCTCGGGCTGCTGCGCAGTCGCCGCCTGGCGAGCCGCACCTACGTCGCGCTCGGGGCCGCCGGAGTGCTGCTGCTGGCGGTGGTCCTCGGCCGCGCGCAGGAGGTTCAGTACTACAACCAGCACTATGTGCGCACGACGCCATTCCTGCAGGACGGCGGTCCGCGCGAAGCCTACGCGTTCGCCCGCGAACAGCACGACAAGCGGATCGGCATCGCCGGCTCGGGTGAGATCTTCTTCGGCCAGTACGGGTTCTACGGCGCCAACCTCGACAACCACGTCCAGTACATCGGCGTCGGGGGCCCGCGCGGCACCTACCGGCTGGCGACCAGCTGCCACCAGTTCCGCAGGCTGATCAACGATGGGGACTACGACTACCTGATCGTCAGCCAGTTCACCCAGGACTCGCCCGAAGCCGAATACTGGTACCCGATCTACGCCTGGCTGAAGAGCGCCAAGGCGCTCGAACTCGTGATTGAAGAGCCCGAAATAACCCCCGAGCCCGACTACGTGTTCAAGGTCAAGGGGAAGCTCGACACCAGCTGCGCGGACGTCGGCGAAGGAGCGGAAGCGGGCTAAGAGTTCATCTAGGCTGGCGCGAGGGCGTGGTCGCGCACCAGGGCGGCGGAGCGTTGCGGCTGCTCCCACCAGAACATGTGGCCGACGCCATCGAGCAGCCGCGGCTCGACCCCGAGCAGGCGGGCGATCTGGATGCCGTTGTCGACGCCGAGCAGGCGGTCGGCGGTGCCGTGGATGACCTGGGTGGGTACGGACATCCCGCCGAGGCGGGCGCTGGTGTCGTGCGCGGCGCAGGCCTGCATCTGCTGGAGGATCACGTCACGGCGCGCCGGCAGCTCCGTCGCCATCGCGTGGAAGGCGGCGTAGCGACTCTCCTCGGCGCGGAAGCCGGGGGAGAGGTTGATCTCCCACATCGCCCGCAGCACCCGCTCGCGGTCGCCCGAGGCCATCGCGGCGCCGAGCATCTGCAGGTCCTCGTCGGCCATCAGCGTGCCCTCGGGCCCTCCGCAGTAGGTGGCGCCGAGGCTGAGGCTGCGGATCCGGCCCGGGTGGGCGAGCGCCAGCTCCTGCGCGATCATCCCGCCCATCGAGATGCCGAGCACATGCGCCCGCTCGATCTCCAGCGCCTCGAGCAGCGCGGCGACGTCGCCGGCCATCTCGGCGACGGTGAACGGCATCCGCGCCTCCCCCGAGAGACCCATGCCGCGGTTGTCGAAGACGATGCACTCGAAGCTCTCCTCCAGCGGCGCGAGGAAGTCCCGCCCCCAGGCGCGGTGCGTCGCGCTCATCCCCTGGATCAGCAGCAGCGGCTCGCCGCTCCCGGTGCGCTCGTAGTACAGCTCGCTCCCGCCGGCATCGAGTTTGGGCATCGGACGATCCTATCGCCGCCGATCCGGCCCGCAATGCCCGGCCGAGCCGTAACCTAGGCGCACCCGCCCCCGTAGCTCAGTGGACAGAGCGACGGCCTTCTAAGCCGTGGGTCGCTGGTTCGAATCCAGCCGGGGGTATCAGGGACGGCTTATTGACGGTGGTTGAGCCACGCAGAGGAAGAACTGAGAAACCTCCACCCTGGTCGGCTCGGCCTGCTCCTCAGCCTGAGCCGGCGCGGACGTAGGCGACCCCGGAATCGGAAAACGCGGTGGTCAGATCCTTGAGCATTTGCTCGGTGTCTCGCCCCCACATCTTGCTCAGAAGCCAGGTGCGACCGCCCTGATGGAAGGGCTCGTCGACATAGAACCGGCCGGGATCGAAACTGAACCGCGGATAGGCTGCTTCCATCGGAGCAATCATCTCCTCCGGGTCCGTCAGCTCGCCCTCGATTCCGCGGAACTTCCTGTCGCCGAGGATCTCGGCGATCTTCGCAGCAGAGCACCCTCGCTCGATCAGGCTCGAAACCATGGTGCGAATGGCTTTGCGCTTGACCGGCCGGCCTCCTTGTCGAGGGCGAGGAGGTCAGTTCGGCGCCTCGCGTCCTCCCAGTTGCCGAACTCCTCGGAGATCACCTTCAGGCTCGGGTCGAGAACGCCGATGTCGTCGCGCAACAGGCGCTGAAGATCCTGGCGCTCGCGCAGGCCGAGCTCCGCCAGTGACGCCGCGCTGTGTCGCGCCATCCCGGACCCTGAGATCTCAAAAAGCGGCATCGGCCGAAATGCAGGCTATCCGCTGGTGGCCGATATCTCATCGAGGAGGCAAGAACGCCAGCTGGGCTCCCGTGGTACACCAGTCAGGGGCCTGAAGCGTCCTCGTGGCGATTTAGCATTGATCACGATGCGCGATCGAGCCGAAGATGTTGCCTGGCAGTGCCGCAAGTCAGAAGCCGATGACTGACCAGGATGGGCCGCCGGCTTTCTTTGTCCCTGGAACATCCGATCCCAAGGCAGCATGGGATTGGTATGTACAAGCCGTAGACCTGAAGGCCAGCGAAGCCGAGCCGCTATACGAAATCAGCTACCGCCACGGTGGTGATCGATATGAGGTGCGTGTCGGCGAGCCTCGGCATTGTTACCGGCGAGAAACTGGGCCGCGCGGTGGCTATCGACGCAATGCTGGAACAGAGCCCTGGTCCACGGACACCGGCACCGTAGTCGCTGCAATCATGCGAGCCCCCAACGTAATCTACGTTTGGAGCCTCCCGCCAGACGGGGAGTGGGCGAACCCGTCAATGGTCGGTAGCAGCGAGCTGAAGAAGGCCGTGCCCTTCAGCGCATAACTAGATGTTCTGTCGGCATTCTGTGCGGTTGGTACTCCGAGTTGCGGCGGGCTCCGTTATAACGTTTGACTTCTATAATGTAAGCCTTATAATCTCGCCATGAGTTGGGCTGCCGAGAGAACCAGCGAGTTCGACGAGTGGTGGGAAGGCCTGACGGATCAAGAGCAACGCAAGGTCGTGGCCTCGGTGGAGGCCTTGCAGGAGCTTGGTCCGGGCGCGGGCCGGCCGCTCGCCGACACCGTCGAGGGCTCCCGGCATCCCAACATGAAGGAGCTGCGGATAACCCAGACGATACGGGTCTTCTTCGCCTTCGATCCCGAGAGGACAGCGGTCCTCTTGCTCGGGGGCGACAAGGCGGGGAAGACGAAGCGCTTCTACAAAAAGATGATTCCGATCGCCGACCGGATCTACGATCGCCACCTTCGGCAACTCGCCGAGCAAGGTGGCAAGGAGCACCAAGATGCCAAAGATGAAAAGAAAGCCGTTCAGCGAGCTGAGCAAAGAGGTCAGAAAGCGCCCCGGCGCCGCCGCTGAGATCGACGCGCGCAAGCGGGCGATCGTTTCCGCGGTTCGACTCGCCGAGCTGCGCGAACAGATCGGCAAGACGCAGACCGAGCTTGCCCAGGTGCTGGAGATGACCCAGGCCAACGTCTCGCGGATCGAGCACACGGAGAACCTCTACCTGCGCACGCTGGCCGACTACGTGGGCGCCCTGGGCGGCCACATCGAGGTCAACGCCGTCTTCGACGACGACGTCGTGCCACTGGGCCTGGTCGAGAAGAATCGAGGCTCGGCCGCGGCCTGAGCCGAATCGCGGCGAAAGCGCGCTACCTCTCCAGCGAAACCGGCTCGGCGGCGACCCGCGCTACGCGGTTCGAGTTATGTCTGGCCGGGGGTGCGTCCATGACCTGCCAGGGAAGACGCTGACGATCGGAAACTTGCTGACGAGCGTGCCCGCCGACCGCATCCTTTTGTGTACAGGGGTGTTCCTATGAGTGATGAAGCGCAGGGAGCGGCAAACGGATATCGCCCTCGCCGTTCTGGCGGGGGCCTCGATCGCGGGGATCTTCTGGATCGGGAGGGTCGCCTAGTCGATCCGGGCGCCCGGTAGATTCTCCAGGCCGTGGTCGACCTGATCATCTACGCGATTCCGGCCTTCGTCCTGCTGCTCGCGGTCGAGCTGCTGTCGTTCAGATACGCGCGCGACGAGGAGCTGGTCGGGTACGAGCTGCGCGACACCCGCACCAGCCTTGCGATGGGCGGCGGCAACGTCGTCATCAACACGGTCTGGAAAGCGGCCGTGGTCGTCATCTATGCCGGCCTGTACGAGCTCAGCCCGCTGCGGATGCCGGCCGGCGAGTGGTGGACCTACCTCCTGCTCTTCCTCGCCGACGACTTCGCCTATTACTGGTTCCACCGAGTTCACCACGAGGTGCGGGTCTTCTGGGCGAGCCACGTCGTCCATCACTCCTCCCAGCACTACAACCTATCGACCGCGCTGCGCCAGACCTGGACGCCGATGACCGCGCTGCCCTTCTGGGCGCCGCTGGCGCTGCTCGGCTTCGCGCCCTGGATGATCCTCACCCAGCAGGCGGTCAGCCTGATCTACCAGTTCTGGATCCATACCGAGCGGGTGAAGAAGATGCCCGCCTGGTTCGAGTTCGTCTTCAACACGCCGTCCCATCACCGCGTGCACCACGGCTCCAACGACGTCTACCTCGACCGCAACTACGGCGGCATCCTGATCGTCTGGGACCGGCTGTTCGGCAGCTTCCAGGGGGAGACCGAGCAGCCGCGCTACGGGCTCACCCAGAACATCCGCAGCTTCCGGCCGACCCGCGTCGCCTTCCACGAGTTCCTCGACCTGGCGCGTGACGTGCGCGGCGCCAAGGGCTGGCGCGAGCGGCTCGGCTACGTCTTCCGCGGCCCGGGCTGGTCGCCGGACGGCAGCGGCGGCGGCACCCGCGGGTAGGCCGGCGGGCGGCGGTTACCCTGAAGGCATCGCGACCAGGGCCCTCATTGCCGGAGCGACGGGTTTCGTCGGCGCCCGGCTGGCGGCAGCGCTGCAAGACGCGGGGGTCGACGTCCGCTGTCTGGCCCGCACGCCCGAGAAGGTGGAGCTGCTGGAGCGACAGGGATTCGAGGCGCGACTCGGCGACGTCACCGATGCCGGCAGCCTCGAGGGCGCGGGACGCGGCGTCGCGGTCGCCTACTACCTGGTGCACGCGATGGCCGGCGGCGGCGACTTCGCCGAGCGAGAGCGGCGCGGGGCGCGCAACTTCGCCCGCATGGCGAAGCGCGAGGGTGTCGAACGGATCGTCTACCTCGGCGGGCTGGGCGGCGACGCCGCGTCGAAGCACCTCGCCAGCCGCCACGAGACCGCCGAGGCCCTTGCCGCCGAGGGCCCGCCGCTGACCTACTTCCGGGCGGCGATGGTGGTCGGCGCCGGGAGCGAGTCCTACCGCACGCTGCGCTATCTGGTCGGGCGGTTGCCTGTGATGCTGGCGCCGGCATGGCTGCAGACCGATACGCAGCCGATCGGGATCGACGCGACGGTCGAGTACCTGCGGCGCGCGCCCGAGGTTCCGGAGTCGGCCGGCCGGGAAATCCAGATCGGCGGCCCCGACGTGCTCACCTATGCGGAGATGCTCGACCGGATGGCGATCGCGATGGGCAAGCGTCCGCGGCCGAAGCTGCCGCTGCCGCTGGTCACGCCCTGGCTCTCCTCGCTGTGGCTGGGGCTGGTGACGCCGGTCGACACCTCCGTCGCCCGGCCATTGGTCGAGGGGCTGACGACGCGGACGGTGGTCACCGACCCCTCCGGCGCCGCACTCTTCGGGGTCGAGCCGGAGTCGTTCGACGAGGCGCTGCGACGGGCGCTGGCCGAGGAACAGCAGGCCGCGCCTTGAGCTGCGCCGTCAGTGGTTTCGGCGAATCGGGAGGGGGGTAGAGTCTCGGCCATGGTTCCAAGCTCAATACTCGTGATCGTCGTAGGGATCGTGCTCGCCCTGCTCGTCAACTACGTGATCGGGATCATCGTGATCCTGATCGGGTTGGCGATGCTGCTCGTGCCGATGCTCAGCGGCGGCGCCAGACGCGTCTAGGCCGCCTCGGCGACAATCCGAGGGATGGCTCCCTGGAAGCTGCCGCTGATCGCAGCCGCGATCGCCGTTCCGATCGTCGCCGGCTTCTACATCGCCGGTCCGGGACTGGGGCTAGGGGTCGCCGCACTCGTGGCGTTCGCGATCATCTGGGTCGCGGCGCGCCAGGTTCCGCGCGGCCCGATCGGCGCCCCCGCGGAGGACGGCAGCCGCCACGTTCTCCTGGTGATCACCCGCGCGGTCGAGGAGCCGGCCGCCGTGCAGAGGCTGGCCGACGCGGTCGGGCTCGGGGCCGGAGAGGCCGCCTCCGTGCTTGTCCTCTCGCCGGCGCGGATCGGCTTCCTCGACCGCTGGATGTCCGACGTCGAGTCCTCTCGGAGTGAGGCGCAGCGCAACCTCGTCGCCACCGTGGCGGCGCTGGCCAAGGCTGGAGTCGCCGCCGAGGCGCGGGTCGGCGACGAGGATGTCGTGCAGGCGGTCGAGGATCAGCTGCAGAGCTTTCCCGCGACCGAGGTCGTGCTCGTCGGCGACGGCGCCTCGGGCGACGCCGACCGGGCCGCGGCGGGGGAGCTCGAGTCTCGCCTGCGCGCCGGGTTCAGCCGGATCGAGCTTGGCACCTAGCGCCGCCGGTCGCCGAAGTGGGGCTCGGGCGCCCGCTGCCGCCGCGGCGGCTCGGCATCCACGGCTGGGCGGCGTCAGCCGCCGAGGCGCGAAGGAGGAGAGACGGTAGGGCGACCAGAGGGAATCGAACCCTCATTGTCGCGACCACAACGCGAAGTTCTACCGTTGAACTATGGCCGCCACGATGCGCTGCGCAGCATAGCGACGTGTGGAGGAGAGACCACGCGTCACGAAACCTCGACCTCGATCGCCTTGTGCCTGCCGGAATGCGGGTGTCGGGGGATCTCGGTGACGCTCTCGACGTGGATCGGCGGCGGTTGCGCCCCGCCCTCGGCGAGCGCCGCTCCCAGGCTCGACTCGATCTCCCGGCATGCCTGGCGCCCGTCCGAGCCGGTCAGCACCGCCTCGATGCGCAGCTCGCCTGCCCTGTAGACGATCCGATATTCCGACAGCGCGGCAATCCCGGCCAGCGGGCTGCGCAGGGTGACCGGGTGGACCTTCGTCGTGCCGCCGCCCCGCGCCGGCAGCTCGAGGATGTCGTCGCTGCGGCCCTCGATCGTCTTCAACAGGGGAAACGGGCGCCCGCAGGGGCAGGGCTCGGGCGAAGCGGTGACCAGGTCGTCCAGCTCATAGCGGATCAGCGGCTGCGTGCGGTTGAACAGGTTGGTGACCAGCAGCCGGGTGCCCGCTCGACCCGCCGGAACGGGCCTGTATTCATCGTCGACGATCTCGATCAGAACCTGGTCCTCGAAGACGTGCAGGCCGGCGTGGCGGTCGCATTCGAGGGCGACGTAGCCGACCTCCGTCGTGCCGTAGCCGTTGAACGGCTCGCGGCCGAAGGCGGCGACGATCCGCTCCCTGACGTCGTCGGTCAGCACCTCGCCGCCGGTCACGACGCAGCGCGGCGCGATCGTCAGCTCGCCGGCGAGCTGACGATCGGCCAGCAGGCCGGCGGTCGACGGGTAGGTGAAGATCTCATCGGGCTGGAAGTCGTCGAGCTTCCCGACCAGCCCGGCGACCGGGGCGCGGGCGTCGAGCCGCAGCATCCGGTGGATGCCGACGTCGACGCTCCGGTTCAAGCGCCCGTTTCCGTGCAGCGGCTGGTCGGCGACGATGGTCGCGAGGCGGCGCCGCGGCAGGCGCGGCGCGAAATCGAGGTAGGCGCTCTGTGCCCGGACTCCACCGCCGAGCAGCTCGGTCCAGTCCTCCCGGCTGTAGAGGAAGACGCCGCGGCGCCCGCTCGTGCCGCCGCTCGCCAGCACCCGGTACTCGCCGAAGAGCTTGGGGTCGGTTCGCAGCTCGGCGTCCTCGATCTCGGCGATATGTCGCTCGACCGCGGCCAGGCTGAGACGGCGGTCGGTAACCAACTCATCGAAGTGCTCGAGCATCGTCGGCTTGTCGAGCCGCGGCAGCGCGGTCAGGTCGAGGTCGTCGCTCAGCTCGATGCCGGCGAAGCGCTCCCGGTAGTAGGGCGAGCGGGCCGCCGCGTCGCGGACGATCGCCAGCAGGCGCTCTCTCTGGTGGCGGTGCAGTTGCTCGGGGCTCCACAGCTCGTGTGCCTCGAGCCCGCGCGCCGCGCGCAGAGCGCGGAGCGCGGGCGGCAGTCGCGACAGCCGCTGGATCATTTCCCGGCCTTGCCCTCGCCGGCCGCGAACGCGCCGCGCAGCAGGGTCAGCTGAGCATCCACGAAGAGCTCCTGCGACGGCTTCGCCGGTGAGATCATGCTGTCCAGCACCAGCCCTTTGTGCAGCGCGATCACCGCCGTCGCCGCTCGCCGCGGCGAGATCGCCAGTCGATCCCCGCTGCGCCGCGTCCAGGTGCGAATCGAGTCGGCCACCGCCGAGAGGGCAACCTCGTGCAGCTCGGCGTAGCGAGGCCGCAGCTTCTCGTCGCGGCCGACCACGATCACGAACTCGTTCACCGCCGCCAGCCAGTCGCGCTCGACGGCGACCCGAGCTGCGTTGTGGCGCGCGATCGCGGCGGCGAACTCCTCCACCGTCGGCGTGGCGGCGAGGATCTCGGCGAGGTCGGCCTGCATCCACTCGGCCCGCCCCTCGAGCAGCGCCAGCATGACGTCCGCCTTGGACTCGAAGGTCGAGTAGACGGCGCCCTTCGTGAACCCGGCCGCGGCGGCGATCCGCTCCAGCGAGGCCCCGTGGTACCCCTCCCGTTCGAAGACGGCTTTTGCCGCCTCGAGGATGCTTGCTCGCGTTCTTGCTTTCGACTCTGCCCTGGAGAGCCGCCGAGGCGTGGAGGTCGCTTTGGTTCCCATACCAAGGGTATTTGTATACCGATGGTATTCAAATGTCAACGGGCCGGGCGAGGATCCTGCCGGCTCCGGTCGTCTCAAGGGGAGTGAGGAGCCGTTCCCCGCGAACGGTTGGCGAAACGAGGTCGTCGCCGACGTCAGGTCACGTCGCGACCAGGTCGAGAATCTTCTCGACCTGGTCCTCGATCAGGAAGTGGCCGGCGCCCTCCACCCACACGATGTTGGCCTCCCTCAGGGTTTCGATCCAGTATTCGGCGTGTGCCGGGGGCACGACCGTGTCTCGTCTTCCATGAACGACATGAACGGGAAGTCGGATCTCGGACGGATCGAATCCCCATGGACTGAGGAGCGCCTGCATGTCTTCGGTCATCCCTTTTCCACGCTGTCGACTGGCCTCGACATAAGCGGACACCAGTCGCGGTCCGAC
Source organism: Solirubrobacterales bacterium (assembly GCA_035698885.1). Lineage (GTDB taxonomy): Bacteria > Actinomycetota > Thermoleophilia > Solirubrobacterales > 70-9 > VRUE01. The sequence continues at coordinate 20,501 of DASSBJ010000138.1, read as the reverse complement.
GTCTTGCCGAGATATCACGGCTCGGTCGGCCTTTGAGGCGCCGGCGGCAATGACTTTCTGCGCGACTCGTGGGCTTCGGCGGGCAAGTCGGGCAAGGGTGGAATAGGCGAACGTCATCGCTGGAGGGGCATGCTTGGCGAGCTTCCAGGCCGCGGCGGTGGACATCTGGTCGACGAACCCAGGGTGGTCGAGCCTGCCGGAACCGCCGACGAGCGCAACCGCGTCGAGCCGCGCCCCCAGCTCGCTGGCGCATGCGAGGGCGTATGCGCCGCCCGCGGACCAGCCGCTTACGGCGAAGCGACCGAGTTCGAGTTGTTCCACCAACTCCTCCACGTCGGCGGGCCATTCCGCCACCGACCGCCCCGGCTTCGGATCGGACCCCCCGATCCCGGGTCGGTCCACCGTGATCAGTCGCACCCCCCGGTCGACGCAGACCGGGCCCCCGCCCCAGCTGAGCCGTCCATCAGGAACGCCGTGGCAGTGGAGGACCGGTCGTCCGTCGGTAGGGCCCCATTCCGCATAGGCAAGTGCCCTTCCGTCGCGAAGCCGGATTACCCCATTTCGGGTTCCTGCGTGGATGTCGGGCGGGGCCATGATCTGGGAGAGATCCCGCGCGTGCAGGGTCGAATGGGAAGCGTAGCCGCTGCCGCACTGCATGGGGAATACGGGCACGAGATCAGAGCGATCTACCCAGTGGGTGTGCCATGCACATCGATTTGATCCGCTAGTCAGCCCACCAGTCGCGCCGGCCCTCGACGTCTTCGCGCGGATCCTCGCCGAGATTGGGCGCGCCGATGACCAGGATCTCGAGGCCTTGCGGTCCGGCCTCGTACCCTCGCCACACACCCGGCGGGACGCGTACCGCGTCCCAGGCCTCGAGCTCGACGATCTGGTCGTCGAGCTTCATCCGCCCGCTCCCGCTCAGGACGACGTACACCTCCTCCTGCTTCTTGTGCGTGTGGCCGTACGGGAAGCGATAGTTGGGGGGGACGCGCTGGCAGCCCAGGCCGGACTGCTCGAGCTCCAGCGCCTCGGTCGCCAAGCGGAACTCCAGGTCTGGCGAACCGTCGAACCGGGACCCGAGGTCGTCCAGATCCTCCTTGAGGTTCCTGAGAGTGAACGACACGGCGCAATGATCCCATGGCAGACCACGGCCGGGGTGTCTTCTGCTCGAGCTCTCGCCGCGCGACGGCCTCTCGCTAGCCGCCTAACTGCTCGCGGGCCGGACGCTGCGCGTATCTGTGGGTCTCGCTACCGGACGAGCGACCGCGCGCGAGACGGCCCAGCGCTTCCTGCCAGTGCTTCGAGGGAGCTGTGGGAGCTTCCGGCGCCTCCGCCGTGTTCCCCTCGATCTGCTGCTTGGCCGGCGGGCGCTCTCTTGCGTTCAGGCGACGACCGCGACGACGATCGCGGCCTCGATGAGTTTCCCGGCGACGGGCAGCTGGCGGGCTGCGGTCTGTCGGCTCGGGACGTCCATTGGGTGGCCAGTGTAACGCGATCGCTCAGCTGCGTCGAGAGCGGCGGGTCGCGAGTGCTCCCGCCAGTGCGAAGAGGGCCGCCGCGGTGCAGAAGCAGGTGGTGGTCAGCCCGGCGACGGCGGAGATTCGCGGCCATGGCTGACTCGCGTGTCCAAACAGAACGAGGGCGAGCGAGACGTTTTGCAGCAGGTCGGCGGCGGCAGCGATCGGGCCGAGCCAGGCGAGCGCGACTGCCGCGCGCTCGAGGCGAAAACGTTCCGCCCAGCTCGCCTGGCGCGCCACCGCCGCGCAGGCGCCGGCGAGGAAGAGTCCGTAGCCGACGAGGAACGGGGTGTCGAGGACGAGCTGCCACCGCATCGCCATCTTTCCGGCCGAACCCCACTCCGCGACGATCTCCTGACTGCGGGCGACGCTGCCGGCGCCCTCGAAGGCAAGCACGGAAGCGCCGTGGTCGGCCATCGTCGCGATCGTCGGCAGCATCGCGGCGCCGCTGATCAGCGTCAGCGCCGCGAACGTCAACAGACCGCGCCTCGTCCCCGCGGCGACGAAGAGACGGGGCAGACGCGCAATGCTCATGCTGGATTAGTATCATCATGCAAATGGGGACTGCAATCTGAATGGCCGCTGAGCGTAAGCGGGAGTCCCGGCCCGAAAAACAGGCTCGCACGCGGGCAGAGTTGATCGCGACCGCGGCCACGGTTTTCGCGCGCCGCGGCTACAGCGGCGCTTCAGTGGAAGAGATCGCCGAGGAGGCGGGCTACTCGCACGGGGCCGTCTATTCCAACTTCGAAGGTAAGGCCGACCTCTTCCTCGCCGTCTTCGAGGAGTACATGGCGGAGCGCGTGCGCGAGCTCGCCGAGACCCAGATGGCGCTACCGGCCGACGCGCCCCTGGAGGCTCGCGCCCGGGCGCTCGCCGACCAGTGGATGGATCGGCTCGCCCGCGACCGCGAGTCGGTGCTCCTGCACATGGAGTTCATTTCCCACGGCGACCGGGACCCCGCGCTCGCCGGGCGCTTCGGCGTCCGCTCGGCGGCGATGCGGGAGGCTGTAGCCCGCTACATCGAGAGCTACCAGGCGGAGGCTGGCACGGAGTTGCCGATTTCCGCCGACGACCTGGCGATGATCCTGCGGGCTCTGGGCATCGGTCTCGCGATCGAATCGCTGGTCAGCCCCGATGCCGTGCGCCCCGAGCTCTACGGCGACTTCGTCGAGTTGCTCGTCTCGATGCTGCGCGACCGTGGTTCCGCGGAACCGCTCCAGGATCGAGGGGAGGACGCGGCCGCGTGAAGTCCCCCGCCTACGACCGCATGGGAATCGGCTACACCGAGGTCCGGCGCGCCGATCCGCGGATCGAAGCGAGGATTCACGCGGCGCTCGGCGACGCGCCGGTCGTTCTCAATGTCGGCGCCGGCGCGGGCTCCTACGAGCCGCGCGACCGCGAGGTGATCGCGGTCGAGCCCTCGCCGGTGATGATCGCCCAGCGTCCGGCCGGCCTGGCGGCGGCGATCCAGGGCGTCGCCGAGGCTCTGCCATTGGACGACGACAGCGTCGACGCGACGATGGGCGTCTTTACGATGCACCACTGGGACGACGTCGAGCGCGGACTCGCCGAGGTCCGCCGCGTCACCCGCGATCGCCTCGCCTTCGTCACGCTCGACCTCGAGGTTACGGCTCAGATGTGGCTCTGCCGCGACTACCTACCCGAGATCATCGAGCACGACCGCCGCGTCTTTCCGACGATCGAGCGGCTCGAAGCGCTGCTGCCGGGCCTCCGAGTCGAGCCTGTGCCGGTCCCCGCCAGCTGCACCGACGGCTTCTGCATCGCACTCTGGGACCGGCCGGAGGCCCACCTCGACCCGGACGTTCGCCGCTCCTCTTCGATCTGGCACCAGCTCCCCGAGGACGTGACCGCGCGCGGCCTCGAGCGCCTGCGCCGCGACCTCGCGAGCGGCGAGTGGGACCGCCGCCACGGCGAGCTGCGGACGAAGGCGGAGCTCGACGTCGGCCTGCGCCTGGTCACGGCGGAGCTGGGCTGAGTAGCTTTGTCTCGCTGTGAGCGAGGGCGCTCAGAATTCGAAGGCGGTGCGGGCGACGGTGCGTGGCCAGGTGCAGGGAGTCGGCTTCCGCGAAACGACGCGGCAGCGGGCTCGCCGGCTCGGGGTGATGGGCTGGGTCCGCAACGGCGAGGACGGCAGCGTGCTCGTCCACGCCGAGGGGCCCGGGGACGCGGTCGACGAGCTGGTTGAGTTCCTTGGTCGAGGGCCGCGTGGCGCGGCGGTCGAGGGCGTCGCCACCGAGAGCGTCGAGGTCGAGGGCCATGAGCAGTTCGCGATCCGCGGGGTCAGCGCCGGCGCCTTCGTCGTCCAGGAGCACTGGGCGACCGCGCACCACTTCGACCTGCGGCTCGAGGTCGAGGGGGCGATGCGCTCATGGGCTGTGCCGAAGGAGCCCTCGATGGACCCGGCGGTGAAGCGCCTGGCGATCGAGGTCGCCGACCACGAGATCTCCTACAACGATTTCGAGGGCGAGATCGACGGTGGCCGGGTCGCCATCTGGGACCGCGGCCGCTACGAGCAGGGCGGGCGCGTGCCCTGGCCGGAGGCGCTCGAGCGCGGCCACGCCGTATTCGTCCTGCACGGCGAGAAGCTGCACGGGGGCTTCGCCCTGCAGAGGACGCGCGGCGGCGAGAAGCCGCAATGGCTGCTGATCAAGCGCCGCGACGAGCAGGCGCGGCGCGGTCCGGCACGAGGGTCGACGGGCTGAGCTCGAGTCAGCCGACCTGTTCGGTCGGCCGGATCAGGATCTCGTTGACGCAGGCGTGCGCCGGGCGCGTCACGGCGAAGGCGATCGCCTCGGCGATGTCCTCCGCCTGCAGGATCTCGATGTCGACGAAGCGCTCGCGCACTTTCTCCCGCACGCCCTCGCGCAGGTGGTCGGTCAGCTCGGTCGCGACGGCGCCGGGCTCGATCAGCGTCGAGCGCACCCGCCGGCCGGCGAACTCCTGACGGAAGGACTCGCTGAAGGCGCCGACGCCGTGCTTGGTCAGGTTGTAGACGCCGGAGCCGGCGCGGGCGACGCGGCCGGCGACCGAGCTGATGTTGACCAGGTCGGCACAGCCGCGCTCCGATTCCTCGGCCGCCGCGAGCAGGTGGGGGAGGGCGGCGTGGGTCGTGCCGACCAGGCCCTTGAGGTTGATCTCGATCATCCGCTCCCATTCCTCCGTCGGCGCGTCCTCGATCGGCCCGAGCAGCATCACGCCCGCGTTGTTGACGACGATGTCGAGCCGGCCGAGCTCGTCGACCGTGCGGCCGACCGCGGCGATCGCCTGCTCGGAGTCGGCGATGTCGGACTGGATCGCCAGCGCCGTGTGGCCGTGCTTGCCGATCTCGGCCGCCAGGCGCTCCAGCCGTTCCAGGCGCCGCGCCGCCAGCGCCACCTTCGCGCCCTGCTCGGCCAGCGCCCGCGCCGTCGCCTCGCCGATGCCGCTGCTGGCGCCGGTGATCAGCGCCACCGTGCCGTCGAGTGGAGTCGCCATCGCCATCCCTTTCGCTTGCTTTGCGTCGATGATGGCAAGCTGCCCGCCGTGAGCCCTTCCGCAAACCAGTCGACCTTCAGCGGCCGCACCGCGTGGGTACGCAGCCTGCCCGGGCCGCTGCGCGACTTTCTCGCCACCGAGACCGGCAGCGCCAGCGTGCTGCTCGCCGCGGCGGTCGCGGCGCTGGTCTGGGCGAACGTCGACCTCTCCTCCTACGACGGCGTCTGGGGGACCGAGCTCTCGATCCGGCTCGGCGGCTCGGGCATCTCGCAGAGCCTGCGCGACTGGGTCAACAGCGGCCTGATGACGTTCTTCTTCTTCGTCGTCGGGCTCGAGGTGCGGCGCGAGTTCGACGTCGGCGAGCTGCGCGAGCGCCGCCGCCTGGCGCTGCCGGTCCTGGCGGCGCTCGGCGGCATGGCGGTCCCGGTCGCGATCTACCTCGCCTTCAACGGCGGCGGCGACGCGGCCGGCGGCTGGGGGGTGGCGATGTCGACCGACACGGCCTTCGCGCTGGGGATGCTGGCGCTGGTCGGGCCGCGCTTCCCCGACCGCCTGCGCGGCTTCATGCTGACGATCATCGTCGTCGACGACGTCGTCGCGCTGCTGGTCATCGGCATCGCCTACAGCGACGAGGTGGCCTTCGGGCCGCTGCTGATCGCCGCGGGCGTCTTCGCTGTCATCCTGCTCGCGCTCGCGCTGCGCATCAGGCAGGGGCTCGTCTACTTCCTGCTCGCCGCGGTCGCCTGGGTGGCGCTGTTCGAATCCGGCGTCGAGCCGGTTGTGCTCGGCCTCGCCGTCGGGCTGATCGCCTGGGCTTACCCGGCGGGACGCGAAGAGCTCGAGCGGGCGACGCGGCTCTTCCGCGGCTTCCGCGAGCAGCCGACGCCCGAGCTCGCGCGTTCGGCCAGCCAGGGACTGCAGGCCGCGGTCTCGCCCAACGCGCGGATGCTGGCGCTCTACCACCCGTGGACCAGCTACGCGATCGTGCCGCTGTTCGCCCTCGCCAACGTCGGCATCGCGCTCGACGGCGACTTCCTCTCCAGGGCCTACGGGTCGCCGCTGACGCTCGGCGTCGTCGCCGCCTACGTGCTCGGCAAGCCGGTCGGCGTGACCGGGGTCGCCTGGCTCGCGAGCAAGCTGAGCGGCGGGCGCGTCAACCCGCCGGTGGGGTGGGTCGCGACGGCAGGCGGCGGCGCGGTCGCCGGGATCGGCTTCACGGTCTCGCTCCTGATCGCCTCTCTGGCCTTCGACGGGCTCGAGCTGCGCGAGGCCAAGCTCGGCGTGCTGACGGCGGCGCTCGGGGCCTCGCTGCTCACCTGGCTGGTCTTCCGGGCCACCGCTTCGTTGCCGCGGCACACGCGCATCCGCGCCCTGCTCGGGACCTCCGAGACTCTGATCGACCTGGCGGTGCCGGTCGACCCCGAGCGCGACCACATCCGCGGTCCGCACGAGGCGCCGGTGACGATGGTCGAGTACGGCGACTTCGAGTGCCCCTTCTGTGGCCGCGCCGAGCCGGTGATCCGCGAGCTGCTCGCCGACTTCGGCGACCTGCGCTACGTCTGGCGCCACCTGCCGCTGAGCGACGTCCACCCGCGCGCCGAGCTCGCCGCCGAGGCGGCCGAGGCAGCGGCCGCCCAGGGCGCGTTCTGGGAGATGCACGACCTGCTGCTCGCCCACCAGGGGGACCTCGCCCCACGCGCCCTGCGCGAGTACGCCGAGCAGCTCGGCCTCGACATGGAGCGGTTCCGCGAGGAAACGCAGAGCCACGTGCACGCCGCCCGCGTCGCCGACGACGTCGACTCGGCCGACGGCAGCGGCGTCGCCGGCACCCCGACCTTCTTCGTCAACGACCGCCGCCACGAGGGCGCCTACGACATCGACACCCTCTCAGCCGCGGTCCGCGCCGCCCGCGCCCGCTCGGCGCTGAGGTCGCGCTAGGCGAGCTTCGCCGGCTCGTGGAGGGCCGAGCGATCTACCTCGGCCAGCGAGCTGCTGCCGGTCAGGGCGAGCGCAACGTCGAGGTCGGCGCGCAGGACGTCGAGGACGTGAGTCACACCGGCCTGGCCGCGGGCGGCTACGGCCCAGGCCCAGGCGCGGCCGATCAGAACGGCGCCGGCGCCCAGGGCGACCATCTTGAAGGCGTCGAGGCCGGTGCGGATGCCGCCGTCGACAAGGACCTCGGCCTGGCCGGCGATCGCGTCGACGACGTCGGGAAGCGCGCCTGCCGTCGACGGGACGGAATCGAGCTGGCGGCCGCCGTGGTTGGAGACGATCACGCCGTCGACGCCGACCTCGACCGCGCGGCGGGCGTCCGCCGGGTCGAGCACGCCCTTGACCAGCAGGCGGCCGTCCCAGTTCTCGCGCACCCAGGCGATGTCGTCCCAGGTGACGCTGGGATCGAACTGGGCGTCGACCCAGTCGCGGAACGCCTCCGGCGTGCGCGCGCCCGGGACCGCGTCCTCGAGATTGCCGAAGGTGAGCGGTCTGCCGCCCACGGCGACGCGGCGGATCCAGCCCGGATGGCCGAGCAGGTCGAGCGCGCGGCCGACCCTCGCTCGCAGCGGCAGGCCCTCGCCGACGACGGCGTTGCGGGTGTCGCGGTGGCGGGCGCCGACCACGGCGAGGTCGACGGTCAGCACCAGCACCTCGCAGCCGGCCGCCCGCGCCCGCGCCATCAGGTGCTCGGTGTAGCTGCGATCGCGCATCACGTAGAGCTGGAACCACGGTGGGCGCGAGGTGGCGCCGGCCACCTCCTCGACCGGGCAGATCGAGACGGTCGACTCGACGAACGGCACGCCCGCGGCCTCGGCCGCGCGCGCGGCCTCAACCTCGGCGCGAGGCGCGAGCATCCCGGCGAGGCCCACCGGCCCGAGGACGATCGGCAGCGCGAACCGCTCGCCCAGCACCTCGACTCCGGGGTCGCGCTCGGAGACGTCGCGCATCACAAGCTGGCGCAGCAGCAGCCGCTCGAGGTCGGCCGTGTTGGCGCGCATCGTGCGCTCCTCGTAGGCGCCGCCGTCGACGTAGTCGAAGAGCTGGCGCGGCAGCCGCCGCCGCGCGAGCTCGCGGTAGTCGAGCACCGTGGCCGGCGCGAGGCCCAGCGGTCGGTCGGCGTGGAACCGCGTCACTCGCGGACCCCGCCCATCTCGCTGAACACCGCGGTCGGGCCGCCGTCCTCGCGCTGCTCGTCGGCGATCACGTGGGAGACCGCGTTGATCAGCGCCAGGTGGGTGAAGGCCTGCGGGAAGTTGCCCAGGTGACGGCCGCTGCGGGCCTCGAGCTCCTCGGCGAAGAGGTCGAGCCAGCCGGCCGCCTCGAGCAGCCGCTCGCATAGCGCCCGCGCCCGCTCGCGCTCGCCGATCTCCGAGAGCGCCGAGACGAGCCAGAAGGAGCAGATCAGAAAGGTGCCCTCCTCACCGGCCAGGCCGTCGTCGGTCTCGTCGACCCGGTAGCGGAGGACGAGCCCGTGCTCGGTCAGCTGCTCGTCGATCGCGTCGACGGTGGCGCGCACCCGCGGGTCGTCGGCGGGGAGGAAGCGCAGCAGCGGGATCAGCAGCGTCGAGGCGTCGAGCGCGTCGGTGTCGTAGTGCTGGCGGAAGACCCCGCCGCGGACGCCACGCTCGAGGATCTCCTCGCGGATCGCGTTCGCCGTCTCCTCCCACTCGTCCGCCAGCCCGTCTTCGCCGACGCTGCGGGCGAGGCGCACGCCGCGGTCGGCCGCGACCCAGATCATCAGCTTCGAGGAGACGTAGTGCTGTGGCTCCCCGCGCGACTCCCAGATCCCCTGGTCGGGACGGGGCCAGGCCTCGATCGCCGCTTCCACCTGCTGGCGGATCAGCGCCCGGTCGGCCGGCGTGCCGGCGCCGCGCAGCGCTTTCTCGTGCAGGTAGATCGAGTCGAGCAGCGCCCCCCAGACGTCGTTCTGGCGCTGGTCGAAGGCGCCGTTGCCGATCCGCACCGGGCTGGCGCCGCCGTAGCCGCCGAGGTGGTCGAGCGTGCTCTCGGTCAGCTGCTTCTCGCCGCCGATCCCGTACATGATCTGCAGCTGCGGATCCTCGCGGCACACGCTGACCACGAAGCGCATGAAGTCGCGCGCCTCCTGGTCGAAGCCGAGCGTGTGCAGCGCCCAGAGGGTGAAGGTCGAGTCGCGGATCCAGCAGAAGCGGTAGTCCCAGTTGCGTTCGCCGCCGGGAGTCTCGGGCAGCGAGGTCGTCGGCGCGGCGAGGATCGCGCCGCTCGGCGCGTAGGTGAGCCCCTTCAGCACCAGCGCCGAGCGCTGCAGGTGGACGCGCCAGGGGTGGTCGGGGAAGTCTCCGTCGCGCAGCCATTTGCGCCAGAAGTCTTCGGTCGAGTCGAGCCGCTCGAGCGCCTCCGGCGCGCTGCGTGGCCCGCCGAGGCTGTTCTCGCCCCAGGTCAGCGCGCAGAAGCCGCTCTCGCCCTCGCGTAGCCGCGCCGTGCCGCGCGCCGCTCCGCCGTCGAGCCGCAGCTCCATGTCGCTGGTCAGCTGCAGGCGGGCGCCGTCGCCGGCGGCGGTCGCTTCGCCCAGCTCGCCGCCGCTCCAGCTCGCAGTCTCGGCGCCGTAGGCGAAGCGCGGCAGGCACTCCATCTCGAGCTCGACCTCGCCGTCGATGCAGGTCATCGTGCGCAGCAGCGAGTGGTCGGACTCGTGTTCGGTCCTCGGCCGCGAGCCCGGTCCTTCCTGCTCGACCCAGTCGCCGATCGTCAGCGCGTCGTGGACGACGGCCCAGCCGCTGTCGGTCACCCAGGTCGTCTCGATCACCAGCGTGCCGGGCTCGTAGCGGCGGCTGATCGGCACGACGACGCCGCGCGGCGCCAGCCTGAAGTGGCCGGCGCCGCGGTCGAGCAGCGCGGCGAAGGCGCTCGGCGAGTCGAAGCGCGGCAGGCAGAGCCACTCGACGCTGCCGTCGTAGGAGACGAGTGCGCTGGTGTGGCAGTCGGAGAGGAAGCCGTAGCTGCCGATCGGCGGAAAGCGGTTCTGACCGGGGCTCACGGCCGTGCCAAGCTACCACTGTGATCAGCGTCCCAATCGCCCACGTCGCCGGCGCCTTCGTGCCGCTCGAGGTCTTCCCGATCACGATCGGCGCGGTGCTCTACTGGCATCGCGTCATGGTGCTCTCCTGGGACGGCCGCGGGGTGCCGCTGTGGCGCCAGCTCTGTTTCGGCGCGGCGCTGCTGACCGTCTCTGTCGCATTGTTCAGCCCGATCGGCCACATCTCCGACGAGCTGGTGATCGCGCACATGGTCGAGCACCTGCTGATCGGCGACGTCGCCTCGCTGCTGATCGTCCTCGGGCTGACCAAATCGATCCTGCAGCCGGTCCTCGCGATCCGCGTCTTCAACCGCCTGCAGATCCTCGCCCACCCGCTCGTCGCCCTGCCGCTGTGGGCGGTCAACTTCTACGTCTGGCACATCCCGCCGCTCTACGACGCGGCCTACGGCGGCGCCTTCGTCCATGCGCTCGAGCACACGAGCTTCCTCGCGTTCGGCTGCCTGATGTGGATGCCGGTCTTCGGCCCGCTGCCGAAGCCGCGGTGGTTCGGCGCCGGCTGGAAGGTCGCCTACGTGATCGCCGTGCGCTTCGTCAGCGCGATCCTCGGCAACGTGCTGATGTGGTCGGGCTCGGTGCTCTACCCGGTCTACGGGTCCGGTGAGCGCTACTGGCACATCTCGGCGCTCGCCGACCAGAGCACCGCCGGCGTGGTGATGATGGTCGAGGGCACCTTCCTGGCGCTCGGGGTGCTCGCCTGGGTCTTCTTCGAGGTCGCCCGCGAAGGGACCGAAAAGCAGGATCTGCTCGACCTGGCGCGCGAACGCGGCGTCGAGCTGGACGAGCGGCGCGCCGGCCGCGCCGTCGCCGCCGGCCATGGGGCGCTGCTGGAGGAGCGGCTGACCGCCGCGGGACGCGATGACTAGGGCCCGCGCCTGGCTGGTGACCGGCCCGCTCGGCCGCGGTCTCGCCTTCGCGATCGACTTCGGCGTCGCCGTGCGGCGGGGCCTGTTGCGGCGCGCTCGATAGGGTGCGCCGCCCGATGCCCCTGGCCGAGCCCAAAGTGTCAGAGCTGCCCGACTCGCGCGTCAGCGTCGAGGTCGAGGTCCCGGCAGAGGACGTCGAGCGCGCGGTCAACGGCGCCGCCCGCGGCCTGGCGCGCGAGATGCGCATGCCCGGCTTCCGCAAGGGCAAGGCGCCGCCGTCGCTTGTGATCCAGCGGCTCGGCTTCGCCGCCGTGCTCGAGGAGGCGATCCGCGAGGCGCTGCCCGAGTGGTACGAACGCGCCCTGCTCGGCTCCGGCATCGCGCCGGTCGGCGACCCGAGCGTCGAGGTCGTCTCGACCCCGGAGGCGCCGGGCGAGCCGCTCGCCTTCAAGTTCGAGATCGGCGTGCGTCCGAGCGCCGAGCTGGGCGAGTACAGGGGCCTCGAGGTGCCGAAGGACGAGCCCGAGCCGCCGGCCGAGATGGTCGATCGCGAGATCGAGCGGATGCGCGAGGCCTTCGCCCGGCTGGAGCCGGTCGAGCGCGCCGCCGCCGAGGGCGACGTGCTGCTGATCGACTTCGAGGGGCTGGTCGACGGCAGGGCCTTCGAGGGCGGCCAGGCGAGCGACCAGCTGCTCGAGCTGGGCGGCGGTCAGCTGATCCCCGGCTTCGAGGAGCAGCTGAGCGGCGCCGAGGCGGGGCAGACGCGGACGGTCGAGGTCAGCTTCCCCGACGATTACCAGGCGGAGCAGCTGGCGGGCGAAGACGCCGTCTTCACGGTCGAGGTCAAGGAGGTGCGGGAGAAGGTCCTGCCCGAGCTCGACGACGATTTCGCCTCCGAGGCCTCCGAGTTCGACACGCTGGAGGAGCTGCGCGAGGACATCGCCAAGCGCCTCGCCGAGGCCGTCGGCCAGCGCGCCGAGCAGGACTTCCGCGTCGCCGCCGTCGACGCCGCGGCCGCCGCGGCGAAGGTCGAGTTGCCCGACGAGCTGGCGACCGCGCGCGCCGGCGAGCGCTGGGAGCGGATCGAGCGCCAGCTCGCCGGCCAGGGCATGAGCGCCGACGCCTACCTGCAGATGCAGGGCAAAACGCGCGAGCAGGCGATCGAGGAGTCGAAGCCCGAGGCGGAAGCCGAGCTGAAGCGCGAGGCGGTGCTGGCGGCGATCGCCGAGGTCGAGGAGATCGAGGTCTCCGAGGAGGAGCTGGTCGAGGCGCTGGAGCACTCCGCCGAGCACGAGCGCACGACCCCCGAGAAGCTGCTGAAGCGGCTGCGCGAGAGCGGCCGCGACGCGATGATCCGCGACGACATCCGCTTCCGCAAGGCGATCGACCTGATCGCGGAGTCGGCGGTGCCGATCGCCCCCGAGCAGGCCGAGGCGCGCGAGCAGATCTGGACCCCGGAGAAGGAGCGCGAGGAGAAGGGCGAGCTCTGGACCCCGGGGGACGACGACTGACCATGGCCAGCCGGGCGGCTTCTATAGAGTGGCGGCCATGAGCCCATTGGTCCCGATGGTGGTCGAGCAGACCTCGCGCGGCGAGCGTTCGTTCGACATCTATTCGCGCCTGCTGAACGAGCGGATCATCTTCCTCGGCACGCAGGTCAACCAGGAAATCGCCAACCTGATCGTGGCCCAGCTGCTGCACCTCGAGTCCGAGGACCCGGACAAGGACATCAGCATCTACATCAACTCTCCGGGCGGCGACGTCTACGCCGGCCTGGCGATCTACGACACGATGCAGTTCATCAAGCCCAAAGTGCAGACGATCTGCGTCGGCATCGCGATGAGCATGGGGGCGCTGCTGCTGGCGGGCGGCGCCGCGGGCAAGCGGATGGCGCTGCCCAACTCGAAGATCCTCATCCACCAGGTCTCGGCCGGCTTCCAGGGCCAGGCGGCGGACATCGAGATCCACGCGAAAGAGATCATCGACACGCGTCGCCGGCTCGACGAGATCATCGCCAAGCACACCGGCCAGCCGTTCGACAAAGTCACGAACGACACCGACCGCGACTACTTCATGACCGCGGAGGAGGCGAAGGAGTACAGCATCGTCGACCGCGTCATCGAACACCACTGAGGCTTCTCCGAACCCGGGCGCAAGGCTTCGCCCGCTTGCAGGGACCGCGACGGCGCCGAAGTAAACGACGGCACCGACAGGGCCGGGTTGCGTCCCCCTTTAAGCTGTGGACGCGACGCCGGTAGGCGACTACCGACCCCGCAAGGAGGGGATTTCCCGCTTTGGCACGTCCCACCGATTCCAACGAGCAGCTCCTCTGCAGCTTCTGCGGCAAGTCGCAGCGCCAGGTCAAGAAGCTGATCGCCGGACCAGGCGTCTACATCTGCGACGAGTGCATCGACCTCTGCAACGAGATCATCGACGAGGAGCTGGCGCCCCCCGGAGCCGACGGCGTCGAGCTCGAGAACCTGCCCAAACCGCGCGAGATCCATGAGGTCCTGCAGGAGTACGTGGTCGGCCAGGAGGCCGCCAAGCGCGCCCTCTCGGTCGCCGTCTACAACCACTACAAGCGGGTGCAGATGGCGGCCGGCGGCGAGGACCCCGAGGTCGAGCTGCAGAAGTCGAACATCCTCCTGCTCGGGCCGACCGGTTGCGGCAAGACGCTGTTAGCGCAGACGCTCGCCCGCATCCTCAACGTGCCCTTCGCGATCGCCGACGCCACCGCGCTGACCGAGGCCGGCTACGTCGGCGAGGACGTCGAGAACATCCTGCTGAAGCTGATCCAGGCGGCCGACTACGACGTGAAGAAGGCCGAAACGGGGATCATCTACATCGACGAGATCGACAAGATCGCGCGCAAAGCCGACAACCCGTCGATCACCCGCGACGTCTCCGGCGAAGGCGTGCAGCAGGCGCTGCTCAAGATCCTCGAGGGGACGACGGCCTCGGTGCCGCCGCAGGGCGGGCGCAAGCACCCCCACCAGGAGTTCCTGACGCTCGACACGACCAACATCCTCTTCGTCTGCGGCGGCTCCTTCGCCGAGCTCGACAAGGTGATCGAGAACCGCGTCGGCGACCGCGGGATCGGCTTCGGCGCGGAAATCTCCTCGCGCGAGCAGAAGGACAAGGGCGAGTGGTTCGAGCAGGTGCTGCCCGAGGACCTGATCGAGTACGGGCTGATCCCGGAGTTCATCGGCCGCCTGCCGGTGGTCGCCGCGATCCACCAGCTGACCCGCGAGGACCTGATCACGATCCTGACCGAACCGAAGCACGCGCTGACCCGTCAGTTCCAGCGCTTCTTCGAGTTCGACGACATCGAGCTGGTCTTCTCCGAGGATAGCCTCGAGGCGATCGCCGAGAAGGCGCTGGAGCGCGAAACCGGCGCCCGCGGCCTGCGCTCGATCCTCGAGGAGACGCTGCTCGACGTGCAGTTCGAGCTGCCCTCGCGACGCGACGTGACCAAGTGCGTCGTCACCAGGGAGACGATCGCCCAGGGCCGCCGCCCGACCCTCGTCACCGAGGCGGCGCACCAGGACATCGGCGAGGCCGACGAGGGCGTCGGCGAGGAAACCGCGTAGCGGGGAGGGGACACCCGATCCTCCTGCCACGCGTCGGCTATCTAGACTCGGCGCGTGGACGACGTCCGACGGAAAAAGCTTGAGGAGCAGACCCGGTACGAACCCGCGGAGGTCGAGGGGCGGATCTTCGCCGAGTGGGTCGAGGGGGGGTACTTCCATCCCCAGGCCGAGGGCCCGCCGGAGGAGAACCTCTCGGTCGCGATCCCGCCGCCGAACGTGACCGGCGCGCTGCACATGGGCCACGCGCTGAACGGCTCGATGCAGGATGCGCTGGTGCGGATGAACCGGATGCGCGGCCGCAACACGCTGTGGACGCTGGGCACCGACCACGCCGGCATCGCCACCCAGGCGGTGGTCGAGAAGATGCTCGCCGCCGAGGGCGCCACGCGCCAGGAGCTCGGCCGCGAGGCGTTCGTCGAGCGCGTATGGGCCTGGAAAGAGGAGTACGGCTCGCGCATCGTCGAGCAGTACAAGCGGCTCGGCGCCTCCTGCGACTACGAGAGCGAGCGCTTCACCCTCGACGAGGGCTACGTCCGCGCCGTCTACCGCGTCTTCAAGCGGCTCTACGACAAGGGCTACATCTACCGCGACCACTACATGGTCAACTGGGACCCGGGCTCGCACTCGGCGATCTCCGACCTCGAGGTCGAGAGCCGCGAGGTCGAGGACACGCTCTACTCGATCGACTACCCGGTCGAGGGCTCCGACCGCGTGCTCACGGTCGCCACCGTGCGGCCGGAGACGATGCTCGCCGACACCGCGGTGGCGGTCAATCCGGGCGACGAGCGCTACGCCGATCTGGTCGGCAAGCACTGCGTGCTGCCGCTGGTCGGCCGGCGGCTGCCGATCGTCGCCGACGAGCACGTCGACCCCGAGTTCGGCACCGGGGCGCTGAAGATCACCCCGGGCCACGACCCCAACGACTTCGAGATCGGCCGCAAGCACGGGCTCGAGGAGATCGGCGTGATCGGCCCCGACGGGCGGATGAACGAGGGGGCGGGGGAGCGGTTCGCCGGCCTCCCGGCGGCCGAGGCGCAGGAGGCGGTCGTCGCCGCCCTGCGCGAGGAGGGACGGCTGCGCGACGAAGAGCCCTACGTCCACTCGGTCCCCTTCTCGGAGCGCTCCGGCGCACGGATCGAGCCGCTGATCTCGCTGCAGTGGTTCTGCCGTATGGACGAGCTGGCGGCGCCGGCGATCGAGGTCGTCGAGCGCGACGAGGTGCGGATCGCGCCCGAGCGCTGGAAGCGCGTCTATCTCGACTGGATGCGGGAGATCCGCCCCTGGTGCATATCGCGCCAGCTCTGGTGGGGGCACCGGATCCCGGTCTGGTACTGCGACGCCTGTGAGGAGACCTACGTCGCCGAGCAGCCGCCCGAGCGCTGCGGCGCCTGCGACGGGCCGTTGCGCCAGGAGGAGGACGTGCTCGACACCTGGTTCAGCTCGGCGCTCTGGCCCTTCGCGACGCTCGGCTGGCCCGACGAGACCCCCGAGCTGCGCGCCTTCTACCCGACCAGCTTCCTGACCACGGCGCGCGAGATCCTCTTTCTCTGGGTCGCGCGGATGGTGATGATGGGACTTGAGTTCCCGGGCGACGTCCCGTTCCGCGACGTCTACGTCCACTCGGTGATCCAGGCGCGCGACGGGCGGCGGATGTCGAAGAGCCTCGGCACCGGGGTCGACCCGCTGGAGGAGATCGACCGGCACGGGGCGGACGCGCTGCGCTTCGGCCTGCTGGCGATGTCCTCGACCCAGGACGTGCGCTTCTCCGACGCCAAGGTGCAGCAGGGCGCCGACCTCGCCAACAAGCTCTGGAACGCGTCGCGACTGATTCTGCTGAATGTGAAATTCGAGCAGAATCAGTCGCGGCGCGTTCCGAACAAGGCGCGGCAGGACCGAGTTCCTGCCGCGGCGGTTGAGGACCGCTGGCTGCTCTCGCGGCTGGAGGCGACGATCGGCTCGGTCACCGCGAAGCTCGAGGAATACGACTTCGCGCATGCGACCCAGGAGATATATGCCTTCATCTGGTCCGAGCTCTGCGACTGGTACCTGGAGATCGTCAAGCCGCGCCTGTACGACCGCGAGGAGGACGTCTCGGCGACGCTTCTCTTGGCGCTGGAGCGCGTGCTCGGCCTGCTGCACCCGATCATGCCCTTCGTCACCGAGGAGATCTGGTCCCACCACCCGTCGCGGCAGGGGCATCTGGCGGTGCACGCCTTCCCCGAGCCCGACGGGTCGCTGCGCGATCCGGAGGCGGAGGCGGAGGTGCGCCTGGGGATCGAGCTCACCCGGCGGCTGCGGGCCTGGCGCGATCTGGTCGAGGCGCCGGCGGCGAGCGTGCTGCCGGCGCGGGCCGAGGGCATCGAGCCGCGCGAGTTCGTCGGCCGCCTCGCCCGGTTCGAGTTCGAGCGCAACGGCGGCGACCCGATCGCGGCGGTCGGCCCGGTGAAGATCCTCGCCTCGACCGAGATCGACGCGGAGGCGGTCGCGGCGCGGCTCGAGGCGCGGCGCGAGGAGCTGCGCTCCGAGGTGAGGCGGGCGGAGGGCAAACTCGCCAACGAGCGGTTCGTCGAGCGGGCTCCCGCCGAGGTCGTCGAGGAGGAGCGGCGGAAGCTCGAGCGCTACCGCGCCGAGCTCGAGGAGCTGGCCGAATAGAGCCGCGCGACCCGGAGGCCTACCTCGACTCGCTCGAGCCGATCGGCTGGAAGCTCGGATTGGAGCGGATCTACAAGCTGAGCACCCTGCTCGGCCTGCCCCAGCACCGGTTCGCCTCGATCCACGTCGTCGGCACCAACGGCAAGTCCTCGGTGGCGCGGATGATCGCGGCGCTGCTCGAGGCCCACGGCGTCCCCGCCGGAGCCTGCGTCTCGCCGCATACGGCGCGCTGGTCCGAACGCGTCCTCCTGCACGGCGAGGAGATCGGCGCCGACGAGTTCGCGGCGGCGGTCGAGCGCGCCGCGACGGCGGCCGAGACCGTCAACCGCACCCTCGAGGAGGGCGAGGCGGTGACGCAGTTCGAGCTGGCCACCGCGGCCGCCTTCGTCGCGCTGGCGGACGCCCGCGTGAAGGCGGCGGCGATCGAGGCGGGGCTGGGAGGAAGGCTCGACGCGACCAACACGATCCCGTCCAAGGTCGCCGTGCTCACCTCGGTCGGGCTCGACCACACCGAGTGGCTGGGGGAGACGGAGGAGCAGATCGCGGCCGAGAAGCTCGCCGTGCTGCGCGACCAGACGACGCTGGTGCGCGGCCGGGTCAGCCCGGCGGTCGCCGAGCTGGCGGAGCGCACGGCCCGCGAACGCGGCGCCCGCCTGCTCGTCGCCCCCGATGACCCGGGTCCGGAGATCGAGCTGCACGCCACAGGCGCCTTCCAGCGGCGCAACTTCGCCCTGGCGCGCACGGCCGCCGAGGCGTTCCTCGGCGAGCTCGACCCCGACCGGGTGCGGGCAGTCGCCGCCGCGGTCGAGATCCCGGGCCGGCTCGAGCGGGTGTCGAGCGATCCGCCGGTCTTCCTCGACGCCGCCCACAACCCCGACGGCGCTCGCGCCCTCGCCGAGGCCCTTCCCGATGCCGCCGCCGGCCGCCCGGTGGTCGCCGTCCTCGCGATCCTCGCCGACAAGGACGCCCGCGCAATGGCCCAGGCGCTCGCCCCGGCCCTGGCGCACGCCGTCTGCACCCAGCTCCCCGGGGCCGACGGACCGGAAACCGAAGCCGGAGCCCGCTTTTCGGCCCGTCGGCGGGGTTTTGGGGCTGGCGGGTTGGCCGAGATGTGTCGGGAGGCGGGGGTCGAGGCCGAGGCCGTGGAGGACTTTGGGGTGGCAGTGGCGCGTGGGCTCGAGCTGGCGCGCGAGCTGGGTGGGGTGCTGCTCGTCGCCGGGTCGCACTATGCGCTGGGACCGGCGCGGGCGGCGTTAGGATTGGAGGCCTGATGAGCTCGAAAAGCGCCGGCTCCGAACTGCTCTCGATGATGGCGCTGGTCGCCGCGGTCGTCGCCGCGGTGATCCTGATCTTCTTCGGTCTCGGCTACCTGTTCGGCAACCTCTTCCTCTAGCCGACTCGCTGACAGGGTTCGCGGGCGGGGCGGAGAAGTACACTCCGCCCGCGCTCCCAGGGGACCGCAGGAACAGTCATGGCTATCGCGACCTTCGGCATCGGCAACAACGGCCTCAATCTGGTCGTCAACCTGCTCATCCTGATGCTGGTTGTCGTCTGGCTGGCGTTGATCGTCTACACCTACCTCGACGCCAAGCGGCGGATCAAGGATCCGTTCATGATCGGCTGCGCGACCCTGGCCTCGTTCATTCCCTACCTCGGCACCGCCGTTTACGCGATCGTGCGGCCGCCGGAGTTCCTCGAGGACGCGCACGAACGCGAGCTCGAGATCAGGGCCGCCGAGCTGCGGGTGCGCCAGCTGACAGAGCACGCCTGCCCCAAATGCGGCTTCCCGGCCGAGCACGACTACATGCGCTGCCCCGAGTGCCAGGCGCGGCTCAAGCAGCCCTGCCCGAGCTGCGCCAAGCCCGTCGACCCGAGCTGGGCGCTCTGCCCCTACTGCGAGACCGCGCTGGCGCAGCGCGAGCGCCCGCGGCGCAAAGCGCGCCCCGAGGGGCGCAAAGCCCAGCGCGAGGAGCGCCCGAAGGGGGAGCGGAGCCGCAGCGAGGCGCCGCCCTCGAAAGAGCCTTCGAAAGCCAAACGACAGCAAAGGAGCCCCAGCCGTGAGCCGGACCCTGATCCTCGTCAAGCCTGACGCCTTCGAGCGCGCCCTCAGCGGCGAGGTGATCGCGAGGTTCGAGCGCAAGGGGCTGCGGATCGCCGCCCTGAAGACGATGGTGGCGAGCGAGGCGATCGCCCACGAGCACTACGCCGAGCACACCGAGAAGCCGTTCTTCGGCGAGCTGGTCGAGTTCATCACCGGCGGCACGCTGGTCGCGATGGTGCTCGAGGGGACCGAGGCCGTTGCCGCGGCGCGGCAGCTGATCGGCGCGACCAACCCGGTCGAGGCGGCCCCCGGCTCGATCCGCGGCGACTTCGCGCTCGAGGTCACCTACAACATGGTCCACGGCTCGGACTCCGACGAGTCGGCCGAGCGCGAGATCGGCATCTGGTTCCCTGAGCTCTCCTGAAGGTCACGCTCGCATCCGGATCGCCTCAGAGGGCTGAGATTCTGCGCAAGCTCGGCGTTGAGTTCGAGGTTGTGGTTCCGGGGGTCGATGAGCTGACCGGTGGCGATCCTGAGTTCGAGGTGGTTGAGAACGCGCGCCGCAAGGCCCACGCTGTCGGCCGGCGGGTCCTGTCGGAGGGTGAGGGGCCGTTAGCGGTCTGGGACGACCGAACGACCCCTCACCCTCCGCCACCCGCCGGAGCGACGATTGCCTGCGACACTGACGTGGTTCTCGATGGCAAGGCTCTCGGCAAGCCCGCGGACGGGCGCGAGGCGCGCGAATACCTCGATCGCTTGTCGGGGCGAGCTCATCTGGTGATGAGCGGGCTGGTGGTGCTCGCCGACGGCAGGGAGCTGACCGGGCTTGAAAGCACCACGGTCGTCTTCAAGACGCTGACCGACGCCGAGAAGGAACGCTATGTGGCCTTCGGCGAGTGGCGGGGGCGGTCGGGGGGGTACGCGATTCAGACCCTGGGGTCGACGCTGGTCGAGCGAGTCGAGGGGAGCGTTGCCAATGTCGTGGGGCTGCCGGTCGGGTTGCTCGTCGATCTGGTCCCCGAATTGCTTGCATAGCTGCCGGAAAAGGCGGGGGCGGCGCATCTGGGATGATTGCGCCGTCATTTCCCCCAATTTGCACACATGGGCATCTTCAGCTACCTGACCGGGCTCGGCGGCCGCGACATGGCGGTCGACCTGGGGACCGCGAACACGCTGGTCTACGTGCGCGGTCGCGGCATCGTGCTCTCGGAGCCTTCCGTCGTCGCGATCGACTCGCGCAACGGCCAGGTGCACGCGGTCGGCGTCGAG
>DASSBJ010000137.1:0-14278 GCA_035698885.1 Solirubrobacterales bacterium | reverse complement strand
GCATGCCCGGCACCCGGCAGTTCGCCGGCGCCTGCTGGGAGAGCACCGCGAGCGCCCCGGCGAACGCGCCGACGGCGGCGCGCAAATGCGCCGACCGCGGCGGCGAGCTGCCCGGCGCGCTGGCGCTGGCCGCCTTCGCCGAAGAGCCGGGGGTGAGCCTCGACCCGGAAGACGAGTGGTCGGGGGACATCTTGAACTTCACGTTCAGAAATGTTTACGCCGTTGCCACGGTGTCTGATAGCGGCGAAATCGATTCTGGACTCTTTAACTCAACGGGGACCATGGAGACCCACCCCTACCGCTGCGTAATCCCCCTGCTCCGGTAGCTCTATCCTCGGACGATGCGAGTGGGCCCGCACGGCGCCGCGCCGCGTGCCGCGGGCGCGCTACTCGCCGCCTGCCTGCTGGTCCTGCTCGCGCTGCCGGCCACGGCGCCGGCCTCGGTCCGCCTCCACCCCGGCCGGGCGACCGCGGGCGAGGCGGCGCGCACCGCCCGTCACTGGACTGCCGCCCGGCGGGCGGCGGCGCGCCCGCTCGACCGGGCCGGGCTCGCCGCCCTGACCGCGAGCGCCAGCTTCACCCAGATCGCCGAACCGACCGCCTCCCCCTACGCCGTCAACGGCCGCCTCTTCGTCCGCCAGGGCAAGAAAGAAGGCTTCTGCTCGGCGACGGCGATCGACACGCCGAGCCGCAAGCTGGTGCTCACCGCGGGTCACTGCGTCAACAGCGGCCCCGAGGCGCCGAACGGGCACTCGGTCTGGTCCAGCCTGCTCGAGTTCGTCCCCGCCTACAGCGGCGACACGGCGCCCTTCGGCGCCTTCGTCGCCCACCGCGGCGGCGTCTACGCGCTCAAGCAGTGGGTCCAGTTCGGCAACCCCGACTTCGACCTGGGCGCCGTCGTCGTCGGTCCCAACGCCGAAGGCGTCGACGTCGCCGACGCGGTCGGCGGCGGGGTCGAGATCGCGACCGACCTCAGCCGCCACCAGGATTTCCAGACCTTCGGCTACCCCGGTCAGAGCCGCTGGATGCAGGGCTGCGACTCGCCCTACGTAGGCGACGACGTGTTCACCTACCGCATCCCCGGCCCGCCGACGATCGCGATCCGCTGCCACTGGATCCCCGGCGCCAGCGGCGGCGGCTGGCTGATCGACGAAGGCACGCGGATCGACGGCCTGACCAGCTACGGCAAACGCGACGACAAGCGCCACACCTTCGGCCCCTACTTCAGCGCCCGCAACGTCGGCCGGCTCACGGCCGGACTGTGAGCATTTCGCGGTAGAAGCGGTAGTCGCGCCGGTCGGGACGCAGGTTGGCGGCGAGCGCGAGGTGGTGGCGGGCGCGCTCGGTCTCGCCGGTCTTGGCGAGGGCGCGGCCGAGGCAGAAGTGGGCGAAGTCGTTGACCTGGTGGTTGTCGACCACCGCCTCGAACTCGGTGACCGCGGCGGCGAAGCGGCCGCAGCGGAAGTAGGCCCGGCCGAGCGCCTCGCGCACCGAGGACTTCTCCGGCGCCCGCCGCGCGGCGGCCTCCAGCGGCTCGGTCGCCTGCTCGAAATCGGCCTCCTCGAGCAGCTCGATGCCGCGCCTGTAGAGGGTGAAGGTCGACTCGCTCTGCCCGTGCTCAGCCATCGCCTCCCAGTGTAGGCAGGCGTCAACTCGCGTCGCG
Organism: Solirubrobacterales bacterium; assembly: GCA_035698885.1. Classification (GTDB taxonomy): domain Bacteria; phylum Actinomycetota; class Thermoleophilia; order Solirubrobacterales; family 70-9; genus VRUE01. The sequence goes on along the minus strand of DASSBJ010000137.1, from coordinate 12,615 downwards.
AAGGGCGGCGAGAAACTGCTCGGGACGGTCGCGCGGCGGGTCGTCGGCGCACTCGTCGATCACCCGCAGCTGCCAGCCGTATCGCTTGGCGGCGCGTTCGGCGACGCGCAGCCGGTTGGCGCGGTCCTCGCGACCCCAGATCAACGTCGTCGGCGCCGCGATCCGCTCCAGCTCCCGCGGCGCGATCCGCGGCATGCCGATCCGTTTGAGCATCCGACCGCGCAGCTTCGATGCGGGATCCGACGCGAGCTGCACGTTGTAGGCGACGAAAGGGCCCCAGCGCTCGCCCATCTGTCGCTTCAGGCCGTCGAGGTCATACGAGCACTGGCGCATGAAGCGGTCGAAGTTGCGCTCGCTCGGGCGGGCAAGGAAGGCGAAGAGCCCGAGGGCGAAGCGCGGCGCGGGACGGAAGCGAGCGAGGCCGAGGCTGTCGACGAGCACCAGACGGCCGACTCGCCCGGGGCGCGCGATCGCGTAGCGGGCGGCGATCGCGCCGCCGAGCACGTGCCCGACCAGGAGCGGCGGCCGCTCGCACGTCGCCGCGATCAGCTCGTCGAGCCAGGCCAGAACGGCGTCGAGCCCCGGCGTCTCGCCAGGCGCCTCGCTCTCGCCGTGGGCGGGCAGGTCGGGGGCGACGACGTGGTTCGTTGCGACCAGGCTCGGGAGCACCGCACGCCATTTCACCGCCGACTCGCCAGGGCCGTGCAGGAGCACGAGCGGAGGACCCTCTCCCCCGGTCAACACCGCGGTCTCGAGGCCGCCCGCTTCGAGCCGTCGCTGCTCGACCGGGAGGCCGGCCAGGAGCCTCTCACGCAGGCTCTCGGAGCTGGTGGTCTCTGCCGTCGCGCTGCTCATCGGATCCGACGCTACGCCGTCCCGAGCCCGACCGCATCGCCTGGAATGACCAATTCGCCGCCCCGGCGCGCATGGTCATTTCTGACCAGGCGCGCTCAGGCGAGGTCGTGCTCGAAGGCGAAGGCGCCCGCGGCGGTGCGCGAGGAGACGCCGAGCTTGGCGAAGATGTTCTGCAGGTGGCGCGCCACCGTGTGCTCGCTGATCGTCAGCACAGCGGCGATCTCGCGGTTGCTGTGGCCGGCGGCGACGAGCCGCAGCACCTCCAGCTCGCGCCCGGTCAGGCCACCCGGCGCCGCCCCGGCGGGCGTCGCCAAGCGGGAGAGCTCCGGCGCCGCCTCCAGCTCGGCGAACCCGGCGCGAGCGGCGTCGAGCTCGAGCTGCGCGGCGTCCTCGTCGCCCAGCGCCGCGCAGGCGCGCGCCGCCAGGGCGCGCGCCTTGGCCGTCTCGTAGGGAGCGTCGAGCTCGCTCCAGCCCTGCGCCGCACGGCGCAGGGCTGCGAACGCCGAGGTTGCGTCCCCCCGCTCTAGCCAGACGGCGCCCTGGGCGTGCGCGGCGTGCGCGGCCAGGGCGTCGCTGCCGAAATCGCCCGCCAGCCGGTCCAGCTCCTCGCTCGCCGCGCTCGCGGTCTCCAGGCGACCGCCCGCGAGGGCGATCTCCACCTGGGCCGGAAGCAGGCGGGCACGCTCGCCGGGGTCGGTGCATTCGGCGAGCAAGCGCTCGATCCCGCTCGTGGCCGAATCGAGATCGCCCTGCGCCAGGCGCAGCAGGGCTAGGCCGGGCTGCGGCTCGTAGCCGTGCCTGCTCGCCGCGCGGTAGGCCGACTCGGCGGCCGCCGACTCCCCGCGCAGTCGGTGGATCTCACCCTCGCGGTAGCGGGCCTCGCCCGCCGCCCACCGGTTTTCGCCCTCGAGGCAGCGCTCTGCCGCGCGCCGCGCCTCCGCCAGCGCCTCCTCCCACGCCCCCCGCCACTGCATGATCTCGGCTCGGTGGATCAGGCAGCGACCGGTGAAGGCGAGCATCTCCGGCTGTTCGTCGCACCATCGACTCAGGGTCGCGGTCCACTCGCGGGCGCGCCGCATGTCGTGCGCCTGCTCGCAGGCGAGGATCACGCCGCAGTAGACGATCCCGGTGACGATCGGCGAGAGCTCGCCCGCCTCGGCCGCGACCATCGCCTGGTCGAGCAGCGCCAACCCGCCGGCGACGTCGCCGGCCCGGATCAGCGCCTGACCCCGCTCATGCCCGGCCAGGGCGTGCAGATCGGCGTCGCCGAAGCGCTCTCCGATCGCCGCCGCCTCCCCGGCGACGGCCGCGGCCTGCGGCCATTCCCCCCGAGCCTCGTGCTCGAAGGCGTCGGGCAACAACAGGTAACCGCGCTCGACCCGCTCGGGGCCCTCGCTCTCGAGCAGGCGTCGCGCCCGGCCGAGCCAGCCGCTCGCCGGGCCGGTCTTGCCGCGGCGCGCCAGGTTGATCCCCACCCAGAAGGCGCAGCGCAGCGCGGCGATCGGCTCGCCGTCGTCGAGATGGGCCCGGTAGGCGCGGCCGAGCAGCTCCAGGTACTCGCCTTCGCGACCGGCCATGTAGGCGGCGCCGGCACGCCGTTCCAGCTCCACCCCGGTGTCGATTGGATCCGTCACCGTTAGCGCAGTATCAGGCCGCCCGCACCGCGGCGACCGTTTCGCGCAGCGTCTCGCGCGCGTCGTGGTGCGGCATCCAGTGCAGCTTGCGGCGGGCGCGCGAGGTGTCCATCAGCACCGGCCGGCGGACGGTCTCGATCCAGGCGGCCTCGGCCGGCAGGAAGGGCAGGAACGGCGCGACCGCCTCGGCGGCGACGCCGACCGCGAGCTGCGGCGCCGGCACCGAGTGCCAGCCGAGCTCCGCGGCGAGGTCGGAGACGGTCAGCTCCCCCGGGCCGGCGAGGTTGTAGACGCCGGGCTCGCCGTGGCCGATCACCGCGGCCGTCAGCGCCGCGGCGACGTCGTCGTGGTGGACGAGCTGGAAGGGCACCCCGGGGTCGGGCAGGACGGGGCGCAGCGAGGGCGCCTTGCCGAGCGCCCAGCGCACCGGGCCGGGCAGCTTCTGCCCGAGCGCGAGCAGCGGCACCAGCTCGAGCAGCAGCGGCGCCTTCGGCCCGGCGACGATGCAGGGGCGGAAGACGAAGGCGTCGGTGGTCGAGCCCTGCAGCGCCGCCTGCAGCTCGGCCTCGACCTCGGCCTTGTCGGCGGAGTAGGGGTGGCGGGCGGTGCCGCGCACCGGCTCGTCCTCGGTGAGCAGCGAGGGCAGGCTGCGGTGAAAGCCGTAGGCGGCGACCGAGGAGGTGTAGACGAGCCGCCTGGCGCCCGCCGCCGCGGCGGCCTCGAAGACGTTGCGCGAGCCGGTCAGGTTGATCTCGCGGCTCTCCCCCTTTCCGGCGACGATCACGAAGGCGAGGTGGACGACGACGTCGGCGTCGGCGACCAGCCCCTCGACCGAGTCGCGATCGAGGATGTCGCCGCGCCGGTATTCGGTCTTCCGCCAGCCCTGCGCGCCGAGGTCGAACGGCCGCCGCGCCATGCCGATCACCCGCTCGACCTCCGGCGCGCGCTCGAGCGCGCCGATGAACGCCTTGCCGATCTCGCCGGTCGGGCCGGTGACTGCAACAGTCAACATTGCATCGATTTTCCCGAAATTGCGGCGATTTTGGCGACAGGTCGCGTCAAAGCACCGCTTTGTCACACAAAGTCTGCACGATTAAGCAAACATGTCCGAATCAACTACTCGGTTCAACTGAACCAAAGTCAGGAGGCGGACACGTGCCGATGGACGAAATGAGAGCGCTCTGGCATCCGATCAGAGCGCGAATCCTCGAGATAATCAAGTCTGACCCGGGGCCGACCACGCGGTCGCGGCTGATGGTCGAAGCCGGCGCCCCCTTTGCGGAGGTCGCCTACCACTGTCGGGCCCTCCAGCGCTCCGGCTGCATCAAGCCGGTCGACTCGCCCGGCGACGACGCCGACGACCCCACCTACGAAGCGCCCTAGGCCCTCCGGCCCGGGGCGCTCGCCCGGTTCGCGCAGCCCGTCCACCCGCCAGGTGGACAGGATGCGCGTTCCGTTGTTACACTCCAGAAATATTGAATAGTTACCTGGCTATTCAATAATAGATACGCACCAGTACCTCAATCGGTTAGAGGATCGGGTTTGTAAGCCGAGGATCCGGGTTCGAGCCCCGGCTGGTGCATCGGCGCCGGGTCGCGTCGGGGTTATGGACATCGATCTCTTCGACAGCTTCGAGCAGACGGGAGGCGGGGACGGCGCCCACTCGCATTGGGCGCTGCGCGCCCCCTACCGGCCGCACGAGCGCTTCGACCTGATGCTGGTGCCGCGGGCGAAGGGCTGGCGCGAGGACCGCGCCGCGCTCGCGGCGCTGGAGGAGATCGAGTCCTACCCCTGGGTCGCGGCGGTCGAGCGCGGCGACAGGCAGGTCTGGCTGCGGCTCGACGACGAGTGGGTCGCGCGGCGCGGAGCCGCGCTGGAGGACGGCGACGGCGCCGTCCGCGGCTGCGGCGACCGCGCCGCCGGGCGCAGCTTCGCGCTCAACTTCTGGGACGCCAACTCGACCAAGGCGCTGCACATCGGCCACCTGCGCAACCTGGCGCTCGGCAACGCGCTCGGCAACGCGCTCGCCGAGGCGGGCGGCGAGGTGGAGCGGCGCAGCATCATCTGCGACATCGGCCGCAGCATGGGCGAGGCGATGGCCGGGGTCGTGCGCAGCGGCAGGTACCCGCAGGGGGCGGAGAACGGCAACGGGGTGAAGAGCGACCACTTCGTCGGCCACTGCTACGCCGACTATGTAAAGAGCGGCGGCGGCGCGCTCGGGCTCGCCCAGGACCACCCCGCCGACTCGCTGACGCGGGAGGTCGACGTGCGGGACGACAGCGCCGACCAGCTGCTGCAGCGGGTCCTCAACGGCGACCAGGCGGCGCTCGAGCTGTGGTCGCAGACGCGCGCCTGGGTGATCTCGGGGCAGCGCAGGACGCTGGCCCGGCTCGGGATCCACTTCGACCGCGTCTTCTTCGAGTCCGACTTCCTGCCCGAGGTCGCCGAGCTGGCCGAGCTCGGCCTGCGGGAGGGGACGCTGGAGAGGCGGGTCGACGGAACGGTCATCTACATGACCGGGCGCGAGGAGCTGGAGGAAATGCCGCTGGTTCGCTCCGACGGCGTGCCGACCCAGCACATGCGGGCGCTCGCCTACTGGCTGGCCGACACGGGGCTCGACGGCACCACCTCGATCCAGGTCTGCGGTCAGGAGTGGTTCGCCCACGTGGCCTGCCGCCGCCAGCTGATGGCCGAGCTCGTCCACACCGACAGCGGCAACGGCTTCCACCCCTACCACGACGTCTTCCACGGCATGGTCGCCCGCGAACGGCAGAAGGTCTCCTCGAGCAAGCGGGAGGCGCTGCTGATCGACCACCTGGTCGAGTGGGTCGACGGGCAGCTCGAGGCCGACGCGGCGCGCGAGGCGATGCGCCGCGCCCATCCGCAGCCCGACCGCGTCGCCTCGCAGGTCGCGCTCGGGTTCTTCCTCCTGCACGGGGCGACCAAGCGGGTCGACTTCTCGCCCGAGCGTCTTCTCGAGCACGATGCGGCGCTCGGCTGGGATCTCGCACGGGCCCGGGCGCGGGCGCGGGCGGGCGGCGGGGAGCGGGCCGCCGAGCCCCAGCTCGACCCCGAGTACCGCTTCGCCGTCGTCCAGGCGGAGAACTACGGGCGGCTGCTGGGCCGCGTCGCCGAGAGCCTCGACGTCTCGCCGCTCGCCCGCTGGGCCTCGCATCTGGCGCGCTGGCAGCTGGAGGCCGAGCGGGCGCCGCACGTCCGCCGCGTCGTCGGCTCGACCCTCGACCGGGCGGCCCGGGGCCTCGGCCTGGAGGAGGCGGCGGCATGAGGACCCTGCTGGTCGACAACCACGACTCCTACACCTACAACGTCTTCCACCTGCTGGCCGGCGTCTCCGGCGAGGAGCCGATCGTGGTCGACAACGACGCCGTCTCCTGGCGGGCGCTCTCGCGCTGGGACTTCGACGCGATCGTCCTCTCCCCCGGCCCCGGCAGCCCGGGCCGCTGGCACGACTTCTGCGTCTGCAACGACATCCTCCGCTACAGCGAGATCCCGGTGCTCGGCATCTGCCTCGGCCACCAGGGGCTCGGCCGTCTGCTCGCCGGCAGGGTGGCGAGCGCGCCGGAGCCGATGCACGGGCGGCTCAGCCGCATCCACCACTCCGGCAGCGGCCTGTTCGCCGGCATCCCGCAGGACTTCCCGGTGGTCCGCTACCACTCGCTGGCGATCAGCGACCTGGGGCCGGACGGCCAGGTCACCGCCCGCGCCGACGACGGGGTGGTGATGGGGATCGAGCACCGGCGGCGGCCGCTGTGGGGCGTCCAGTTCCACCCCGAGTCGGTGGCGACCGAGCACGGCGCCCGCCTGGTCGGGAACTTCTACGAGCTCGCCCGCCGCCAGCGCTCGCCGCGCTGGCGCGGCGCCAAGCGGCCGCCCGCCGCCGACGAGAATCGGGCGCAGTCGAGCTTTGCTCCGGATGGCGGCTCGAGCCTCGACCGCGCTCGCGGGGAACGCGGCGGCGGGAGCGAGCTGCGACTGCGCACGCTGCCGCTGGAGCCCGACACCGAGCCGCTGTTCGAACGGCTCTTCGGCGCCGCCGAGCACGCCTTCTGGCTCGACAGCGCGGACGCGCCGACGCGGCTCGCGCAGCGCTCCTTCCTCGGCGCCAGCGCCGGCGCGACGCGCTGCGTGCTCGAGTACGACGTCGAGTCCGGGACGGCGGTCCGCCACGGCGCCGGCCCGGCGAGGACGCTGCGCGGCTCGATCTTCGACCTGCTCGATCGCGAGCTTGCGGGGCATGCGATCGAGCCACCACCGGCCGACCTGCCGCCCGGACCGATGGGCGGCTTCGTCGGCTATCTCGGCTACGAGCTGAAGGCGGACTGCGGCTCGCCCAACGCGCATCGGTCGGACATGCCCGATGCCGTGATGATGCTCGCCAACCGCCTCGTCGCCGTCGATCACGTGCGTAGAAGGACGCACCTGGTTGCGCTCTGCCACGGCGACGAGGCGGAAGCCGAGAGCTGGCTCGACGAAGCCGAGGCGGCGGTGCGGGAGATCGTCGCCGCGCCGCCCGAGCCGGCCGTGCCGCGGGCGCTCGCCGCCGGCCCGGACGCGACGCACGTCGGCTTCGACTGCGGGCGCGGGCGCGAGCGGTACCTGGCCGACATCGAACGCAGCCAGGCCGAGCTGGCGGCCGGCGAGTCGTATGAGGTCTGCCTGACCGATCAGATCTCCACCGACGCCGAGCCGGACCCCTTCGACCTCTACCGGCTGCTGCGCCGGCGCAACCCGGCCCCCTTTGCCGCCTACCTGAAGCTCGGCGAGATGGCCGTGGTCAGCTCCTCGCCGGAGCGCTTCCTCTCGGTCGACCGCGAGCGGCGGGTCGAGGCGCGGCCGATCAAGGGGACGACCCCGCGCTCCGAGGACCTCGCCGAGGACGAGGCGCTGCGCAGCGAGCTGACCGAAGACGAGAAGACCTACGCCGAGCACCTGATGATCGTCGACCTGCTGCGCAACGACCTCGGCCGCGTCTGCGAGGTCGGCAGCGTCGGCGTTCCGGAGCTGATGGTCGTCGAGGACTACGCGACCGTGCACCAGCTGATCTCGACCGTCAGCGGCACGCTCGCCGCCGGCCGCTCTGCCGCCGAATGCGCCCGCGCCTGCTTCCCGGGCGGCTCGATGACCGGCGCGCCGAAGGAGCGCACGATGGAGATCATCGACGAGCTCGAGGACGAGGCGCGCGGCGTCTACTCCGGGGCGATCGGCTGGCTCGGGATCGACGGGGCGATGGACCTGAGCATCGTCATCCGCACGATCGTGATGCGGCCCGGGCGGACGACGATCGGCGCCGGCGGGGCGATCGTCATGCAGTCCGACCCCGAGGACGAGTTCGACGAGATCCTGCTCAAGGCGCGGGCGCCGATGGCGGCGATCGCCGAGGCGGTGACCGGCTCGCGGGCGCCGGAGGCCTGGTCGATCGAGCTGGAGCCGCAGCGAAAGAGGGAGGCAGCGGCCGCGTGAAGGTGCGTGCGGGGACGGCCGACGACGCGCCGGCCGTGGCGAAGGCGGTCGAAGAGCTGCTGATCGAGCTCGGCGGCGAGCGCCCCTCGGCGGCGGCGCTGGAAGAGGCGGTGCGCAGGCTGGCCGTCGACCCCGAAGCGGGCGCGCTGCTGGTCGCCGAGGAGGACGGCCTGGTGGTGGGTGTGCTGGCGGCGAGCTGGCAGCACGCGATCCACGTGCCGGGGCGCTACGGGACGATCCAGGACCTCTGGGTCCACCCGGAGTGGCGCGGCCGCTCGCTCGGGCGCGAGCTGATTCGCGCGCTGGTGCGCGAGGCGAGCGAGGCCGGCGTGCCGCGGCTCGAGGTCGGCCTGCCGCAGGAGAGCTTCGCCAGGCTCGACGCGACCGAGCGCTTCTACCGCGAAAACGACTTCCAGCCGCTGGGCCCGCGGATGCGGAGGCTGCTCACTTGACCGCCGGGTTCCAAAGACACGAAATGCGTCGCCGAGGAACCGCGCGATGAGCCGGGGCGAGCTGCTGATGGTCGAGCAGCGGGGCGCGCAGCACGCGGGGCCGACCTGGATCCTCGAAGGCGGGCGGCGGCTGCGCGGGATGGACGACCGGCGGCGGATCGCCGAGCTGCGCAACGGCCTCGTCTGCCACGGCGGCGTGCGCGCGGCGGTCGCCGACGCGGCGACGGAGGAGGTCGAGCGGGCGCTCGCCGAGCTGCACGAGCCGGAGTATCTGGAAGCGCTGCGGGGCCTGCGCTCCGGGCAGCCGGTGACGATGCCAGATCTCTCGCCCCCCGGGCTGCCGCCCGACGTGCCGGTCAGCGCCGCGCTCGTGGCCGCGGCCGTCGAGGGCGTGCGCACGGCGATCGCCGCGGCGACGCGCCTGCTCGAGGGCGCCCGCTTCTCCTACGCGCTCTGCCGTCCGCCGGGCCACCACGCCGGGCCCGACTGGTTTGCCGGCTACTGCTACCTCAACTCGGCCGCGGCGGCGGCGCTGACCCTGCGCGACGGCGGCCTCGGGCCGGTCGGCATCCTCGACCTCGACCTGCACTACCCGAACGGCACCGCGGCGATCGTCGCGCGGATGAGCGACGTCCGCCTGCAGTCGCTGCACGCCTGGCCGGTGACCAACGTCGCCGCCCGCACGGTCACGCCGAGCAACCAGCGCGAGCGGGCGGTCGAGTTCAGCGGCAGCCCGCGCGCCGGCACCTACCTCGACGCGGTCGAGCACGCGGTCGGGACACTGGCGACGGACTGCGAGGCGCTCGTCGTCTCGCTCGGCTACGACACGATCGCCGGCGACCCGCACGGCAGCTGGGGCTTTTCGCCGGCGATCTTCGCCCAGATCGCCCGCCTGCTGGCGGCCGGCGGCCGCCCGATCTGCGTCGTCCAGGAGGGCGGCTACGCGCTCGAGGCGCTGGCCGCGTGCAGCTACGCCTTCGCCGCCGGCCTGCTCGACGAGGCGGTGGTGCCCGTATGAGCGGCTGTGTCGCCTTTTCGGTCATATGCGCGGAAAAGGCGACACGGAGGGCGTCGTGAACGGCCTGGAGCCCTACCGCCGTCGCCTCGACGGCCTCGACGACGAGATCGCCCGCCTGCTCGGCGAGCGCTTCGAGGTCTGCCGCGAGATCGCCCGCTACAAGCTCGCCCACGAGATCCCGATGATGCAGCCGCACCGGGTCGACGCGGTGCGCGAGCGCTACCTGGCCCGCGGCGAGGAGGCGAAGCTGCCGGCCGAGTTCACCGGCGGGCTGTTCGAGCTGCTGATCGCCGCCACCTGCAAGGAGGAGGATGAGCTGATGGCGGCGCTGGAGGGCGAGGAGCGATGACGCTGCCGCCCGGGCCGCGGATGCCGCGGGCGCTGCAGGCGCTCGGCTGGGCGACGCGGCCCTACCCGTTCATGAAGCGCTGCCAGGAGCGCTACGGCGACGTCTTCACGCTGCGCATCCTGCACAGCGGCACGTGGGTCTTCCTCTGCGATCCCGGCGACGTGAAACGCGTCCTCACCGCGCCCGCGGGCGGCCTCGGCGTCGCGCTCGCCAACCCGCTGCTGCTGCCGGTGCTGGGGCCGCGCTCGGTGATGCTGCTGGAGGAGCCGGCGCACATGCAGCGGCGGCGGCTGATGCTGCCGCCTTTCCACGGGCAGCGGATGGAGGCCGACGCGGCGATGATGGCGGTGGCGACGCGCGAGGTCGTGCGCGCCTGGCCGGCGGGCGAGCCGTTCGAGCTGTGGCCGCAGATGCAGGCGATCACCCAGGAGGTGATCTTGCGCTCGGTCTTCGGCGCCGACGAGGCGCAGCGCCTCGGCGAGCTGCGGACGCTGCTGCACCGCCTGACCGCGGTGCTCAACGATCCCGGGCGGCTGCGCATGGCGGCGGCGCTGGGGCCGCACCGGCTCGCCCGCGACAAGGGGTTCCGCGCGGCGATGGCGCCGCTCGAAGCGGCGCTGCTGGAGGAGGTCGAGCGGCGCCGGCGCGCCGGCGAGGAGGGCCGCCGGGACATCGTCTCGATTCTGATCGAGGCGCGGCACGAGGACGGCTCGCCGCTTGGCGAGCGCGAGCTGCGCGACGAACTGATGACGCTGCTGACCGACGGACCGACCTCGTCCTCGCTGGCCTGGGTGTTCGAGCGGCTGCTGCGCCACCCGCGAAAGCTGCGCCGCCTGCAGGAGGAGGTCTGGGCGGGCGAGGACGACGCCTACATGGACGCCGTGGTCAAGGAGACGCTGCGGCTCTGCCCGCCGGTGCCGGTGGTCGTGCGCAGGCTGCTGGAGCCGCTGGAGCTCGGAGGCCACCTGCTGCCGGCCGGGACCGTGGTCGCGCCCTGCGTCTATCTGATCCACCGCAACGAGGAGATCTACCCGAGCCCGCGCCGCTTCCTGCCCGAGCGCTTCCTCGAAGGGCCGCCCGGCACCTACACCTGGATCCCCTTCGGCGGCGGCACGCGGCGCTGCCTCGCCGCCAGCTACGCAGAGCTGGAGATGAAGCGGGTGCTGCGCACCGTGCTCAGCGAGGTCGAGCTGCGACCCGCCGACGAGGACTCCGAGCGGGCGCGCCGCAGCGCGATCTCCTTCAGCCCCGACCGGCGCGCCCGCGTGATCGCCGAGCCGCGCACCCCCTTCCCCGCCGCCGTCCCCGAGCCCAGCGAGCCGTGGCAGCCGAAGCCGATCTGCTCGTAGTCGGGGCGGGCGCCAAGGCCGCGGGGCTGGCGGCCAAGGTGCACGCCTTCAACACGCTCGGGCTGGGACCGGTGACGCTGAAGACGGTCGAGGCGACCGAGGTCGCGGCCTCCTGGAAGGGGCGCAACGGGATGACCTCGGGCGAGGAGCCGCTGGCGGTGACGCCGATCAAGGACATCGGCTTCCCCTACCAGAGCTGGCGCGAGTTCGGCGAGGCGGGCGAGGCGATCGACGACGCGACGATGCAGTTCACCTGGCAGCGCTACATGGTCGCGCGGCGCCGCTACGCGCGCTGGATCGACGCCGGCTCGCCCTCGGTGCGCCACCGCGACTACGGCGAGTACCTGGCCTGGGTGCTGGGGCGGGCCCGCGAGGGGGTCGGCCACGTCGACGGGCGGGTCACGCGGGTGACGCTGGAGGACGGCGAGCGCTGGGCGGTCGAGGTCGAGGAGGCGGAGGGAGTCTCGACGCACACGGCCGCGGCGCTGGTGCTCACGGGGCCGGGCGTGCACCGCGAGCTCCCGCACGAGCCGGCGGTCGCCGACCGCGTCTTCCACTGCGACAGCAGGCGCGAGGAGTTCGCCGGGCTGCCCGAGGAGAGCGCCTGCGAGGTGGCGATCGTCGGCGGCGGCGAGAGCGCCCTGAGCTGCATGATGTTCCTGCGCGGCTTCCGCCCCCGCTCGCGCTTCACCGTCTACACGCCGATGGTGCCGATGAGCCGCGGCGAGAGCTTCCTCGAGAACCGCGTCTTCTCCAACCCCGACGAGATCGAGTGGGAGGCGCTCGACCCGGCGACGCGACGCGACTTCGTCAAGCACTCCGACCGCGGGGTCTTCGACCCGCCGAGCCTCGCGGCGATCGCCTACGACGACCGCTGCCGCTTCGCGATCGGCCGGGTCAGCGAGGTTTTCGCGGCGCCCGGCGGCGGCGGCGTGCGGCTGCGCCACCACTCGCCGCACGGCGAGGCGCATCCCGAGCACGACTTCGTCGTCAACTGCACCGGCTTCGACCTGCTGGCGCAGCTTCGCGGGCTCTTCCCGGAGCGGACGCGGGCGGAGATCGAGGGGCGGGTCGGACCGCTCTGGGACGCTCCGGCGGGGAGCGAGGTGCCGATCGGCCGCAACCTGGAGCTGCGCGGGATGTCGCCGCGCCTGCACATCCCCGGCCTCGCCGGGCTCGGTCAGGGCCCGGGCTTCGCCAACCTCGGGGCGCTCGGGCTGCTCGCGAACAGGGTGCTGGAGCCGCTGCTGACGGAACGCGGCCCGACCGAGCGCTTCATTCAGGCTTCCGCGATCACTTGACAAGTTTTTGTCTATCTCATAGGGTCGGCGCAATGGGAGACGGGCGAACGGCGGGCACGGGTGCGTACGCGGCGGCGATCGCCGGCACGGCGATCGCCGCCCTGCTCGCCGCCCTGCTGGTGTCCGGCTGCGGTGGCGGCGACAGCTCCTCCGCCGAATCGGTCAGCTTCGACGGC
>DASSBJ010000136.1:0-23440 GCA_035698885.1 Solirubrobacterales bacterium | reverse complement strand
CTTCATCATCAACCCGACTTCATGCGACCCTACGACCGCCAAAGCGACACTGTTCGGCAGCTACCTGAACGTCTTCGACCCCGCCGACGACGTTCCGGTCGACCTGAGCGCCCGCTACCAGGCGGCCAACTGCCTGAACCTCGGCTTCCATCCCCACCTCGGCCTGCACCTCAAGGGCGGCACGAGGAGGGGCAGCTACCCTGGCCTTAAGGCCGTCTACGCCCCCAAGAAGGGCGATGCCAACATCAAAGGACTGGTCGTCCGCCTGCCGCGCTCGGCGTTCCTGGAACAGGGCCACATCCGCACGATCTGCACCCGCGTGCAGTACGCGGCGCAGAACTGCCCCGCCGCAGCCCGCTACGGCTACATCAAGGCCTGGACGCCTCTGCTGGACGAACCGCTCCAGGGCCCGGTCTGGCTGCGCTCCTCCAACCACAAGCTGCCCGACATGGTCTTCGACCTGAGGGGGCTCGTGAACGTCGAGGTGGCGACCAGGATCGACTCGGTCCATGGCGGGATCAGGGCGAGGGTCGAAGACGCCCCCGACGCGCCGATCTCCCGCGTGATCTTGCGCATGCAGGGCGGAAAGAAGGGCCTGATCGTCAACAGCCGCAACCTCTGTTTCAAGCCCCGACGCAACCATGCCAACGTCAGGGGCATTGGCCAGAACGGCAAGCAGTTCGCCGCCAAGCCGCTGATGCAGACGCGTTGCGCGAAGGTGCGTAAGCACCAGCGCCACCACCGCGCGGCCAAGCGGGCGCGGGTGGCGCGGGCGAGCGCGGCGGGGTAGGCCCCGGCTGGCGCCGCTCGCGCGCCCGTGCCGAGCCGCGAAGCGCCCGGATGGGATCGGCCCCCGTCCGGGCGCTTAGTCGTGCGAGCTGGCAATAGTCGCGCTAGCTTCGTCTCCGGCAGCTCGGCGAGCAGTGAAAGGCCGGTGGGGATGAGGCCACGGTTAACTCCCAGTGGGAAGGGCCAGCTGCTCCTCGTTGCGCACGATCTTGAACGGGTCGCGTTCCTCGCGCGGAGCCCTTCGGCCCCGGATCTCTTCGCGGATAGCTTTGAGTTCGTCACTCGCCAGGTAGTGGCGGCTGCGCCTCTCTCCGACCGGCAGCAGCAAACCCTTCTGGACCATCGCTTTGAGGTCCCGAGATGCGGTCACGTCCGGCACCTCTTCGCCCCACGAGAGGTTGGCCGCGCGCTGGTAGCTGCTTCGTCTTACTCGGAAGCCGTAGGCCGCGTCCATAAGAGCAGCCGTGCAGCGCTCTGCCAGTCCATGCTTCTCGATCAGATCGAAGCAGGCGCGCCACACCGCCTCAATCTCTTCCCGACGCTGAAGAAGCGTTCGGGCCTGTAGGAAGTGTGCACGCAGGCAGAAGCGAACCCAAGGGCGTGCATCGTTCTCTGGATTCCAAGAGCCCTGCCCTACGTCCCCCAGCACCTCGTAGTAGGTCTGGGTATTGCGGCCCAGGAACTCCTCAATGCTGGAAAAGACAGGAACGACGATCTTGTCGCGGGCCAGAACAATGGTTTGCAGGCACCGGGCCATCCGTCCGTTTCCATCGCTGAAGGGGTGGATCATGACCAAGTTCAGGTGCGCCATCGCGGCCTTGACGATGACGTGGCAGTCGTCCTCGCGTAGTTGGACAAGCATCTCCTGGATGAGGCTCGGCACCTGCTCGGCATCTGGTCCCTCGTAGACGATGTCCCCAGTCGATTCGCGCCGGACGTGGATGGCCCCAGGGCGCCAACGGCCTGGATTTTTGTTCAAGTCGTGCTTGAGCATCATGAACTGCAAGCCCTTCAGCAGACCCTCGTCAATGCTCATCGTCTCGTCGCCGGCGATCTGAAGGACGTAGGTCATCGCGTCCCTGTAGCCAACTAGGGCCTTCTCGGTCTCTGCATCGGCCCCCACCGTGGGCTCGCCATCGACCGCTGCAACAACATCGTCCAGAGAGGCGTCGTAACCCTCGATGCTGTTCGATCCCTGGACGGCCTTCGCGAAGCTCATACGGCGCAGGCTGCCGTTCCAGCGGCGTGGCTCAGCGACGCGATCTCGCAGCTCGTCGCGTTGCTTATCGATCAGCTCGAGGACGCCGCGCTCATCGGTACTGAGTTCTGGGGTTTGGTAGACGCTCATGACACATAGATATATACCAATGGCTCATCGGGAGTCCTGCCAACTGCGAGATCCCAGACCTAGAGCCAAGAGAAGCTGGATCCGGCAATGATCCATGGCTTTATGTCATTGATTCACGCCGGATGGGCTTCTCTCGCAAGGTGGACAACCTTGCGCACGCCGTCTCCTTTCAACACTTCCTACCCCTCCGGCCCGCTATACTTTTTGAAGTAAAGCCGGATCGGAATTAGGGTATTTCCCTCACGAGGCCCGAGGAGGAGCATGGCGCCGACGCAGATGAAGCAGCGAGTCGAGGAGATCGAGCCGTTCGAGGCCGCGCAGGAGATCGAGGGCGGCGAGGTCGTCCTGGTCGACACGCGCGAGCCGCACGAGTACCAGGAGGCCCACCTGGAGAACGGCAAGCTGGTGCCGCCCGGGCTGCTCGGCGACGAGATCGCCGAGGCCGCGCCCGACAGGTCGGCGCGCACGATCCTCTACTGCCGCAGCGGCAACCGCTCCTTCCTCGCCGCCGAACAGCTGCAGGCGCTCGGCTACACCGACGTCGCCTCGCTGGCAGGCGGCATCCTCGCCTGGCAGGAGCAGGGGCTGCCGGTCGTCGCCGCCAGCGGGATGACCGCCGAGCAGCGCGACCGCTACTCGCGCCACACGCTGCTGCCCGAGGTCGGGGTCGACGGCCAGCTGAAGATGCTGAACGCGAAGGTGCTGCTGATCGGCGCCGGCGGGCTCGGCGCGCCGACCGCGCTCTACCTCGCGGCCGCCGGGATCGGCACGCTCGGCCTGGTCGACGACGACGTCGTCGACGCCTCCAACCTGCAACGCCAGGTGATCCACAACACCGAGCGGATCGGCAGGCCGAAGACCGAGTCGGCGCGCAAGACGATCGAGGCGCTCAACCCCGACGTGAACGTGGTCGAGCACAACCTGCGGATGAGCTCCGACAACATCGTCGAGCTGCTCTCCGACTACGACGTGATCGTCGACGGGGCCGACAACTTCCCCACCCGCTACCTGCTCAACGACGCCTCGGTGCGGCTGCGCAAGCCGGTCGTCTCGGCCTCGATCCTCAGCTTCGACGGCCAGATCTCGACCTTCGTCCCCTTCGAGGGGCCCTGCTACCGCTGCCTCTACCCGACGCCGCCGCCGGCCGAGCTGGCGCCGAGCTGCTCGGCCAACGGCGTGCTCGGCGTGATGGCGGGGACGATGGGCCTGCTGCAGGCCAACGAGGTGCTGAAGCTGGTGCTGGGAATCGGCGAGCCGCTGATCGGCCGCCTGCTGCTCTTCGAGGCGCTGAGCACCAGGTTCACGGAGCTGAAGGTGCGGCGCGACCCCAACTGCCCGATCTGCGGCGAGGACGCGGCGGAGATCGCCGACGAGGATCTGGGGAAATTTCCCGACTACGACGCCTTTTGCGCCGGCTGATCCGCCGCACCGACCAACTCCAATAGGATCGCCTCGATGGCCACGGTGAGAATTCCCCCTGTGCTCCGCCCGCAGACCGGCGGTCGGACCGAGGTCGAGGCGAGCGGCGGCGACGTCGGCGAGGTGCTGCGCGGGCTGACCGCCGAGCACCCGGCGACCGAGGAGCAGCTCTTCGGCCCCGACGGCGACCTCAACCGCTACGTCAACGTCTACCTCAACGACGAGGACGTGCGCGTTCTGGATGGCCTCCAGACCGCCGTGAAGGACACGGATACCGTCATCATCATGCCGGCGATGGCGGGCGGCTGAGCGCGGTTCGAATCTCGCCCGCCGGGGTAGCGGTCCCTAGCTATACTTTCTGAAGTAACGGGAGATCGAATGGCCGGCGACCAGCTACTAAATCGACCCTGCGGGGGGCGCTATCGAGACATCGTCGAGTCGATCGGCAATACGCCGCTGGTCGAGCTGCCGAAGCTCTCGCCGAAGCCCGGCGTCCGCATCTTCGCCAAGCTCGAGGGCCGCAACCCGACCGGCTCGGTCAAGGACCGCGTCGCCAAGTCGATGATCGAGACGGCCGAGGCCGAGGGCGCGATCGAGCCCGGCCAGACGATCCTCGAGCCGACCTCCGGCAACACCGGGATCTCGCTGGCGATGATCTGCCGCCGCAAGGGCTACTCGCTGAAGGTCGTGATGCCCGACAACGTGACCAAAGAGCGCACCCAGCTGCTCGAGATGTACGGGGCGGAGATCGTCTACTCCGAGGGCGCCAAGGGATCGAACGGCGCGGTCGAGGTGGCGCTGGAGATGGCCAAGGACTCGCGCTACTACATGCCCTACCAGTACGGCAACGAGGCAAACCCGAAAGCCCACTACGAGGGCACCGCGGTCGAGATCCTCGAGGAGCTCGACGAGGTGACCGCCTTCGTCGGCGGGCTCGGCACCGGGGGCACGCTGATGGGCAACGGGCGGCGGCTGAAGGAGCACGACCCCGGGACGCTGATCGTCGCCGCCGAGCCGATGCAGGGCGAGGAGGTCCACGGCCTGCGCTCGCTCGACGACGGCTTCATCCCGCCGATCATCGACATCGACCTGCTCGACCGCAAGATCATGGTCTCCAACCGCGACGCGATCGTCTGGACGCGCAAGCTGCTCGACGAGGAGGGCGTCTTCGCCGGCGTCTCCTCCGGCGCGATCGCCCGCATCGCCGTGCGCATCGGCGAGCAGCTCGACGGCGGCAACGTCGTCTTCCTGATCCCCGACGACGGCTGGAAGTACCTCTCCTCCGGCGTCTACACCAAACCGATCGACGAGATCGAGAATCTGGATTCCACCGTTTGGTGGTAGGGCCGGATCGCGCCGCGCCGATGCGGATCTCCCAAAGCCTCGTCGACGAGATCGTCGCCCACGCGCGGGAGGACCTGCCGAACGAGTGCTGCGGGATGGTCGGTGGGGGCGACGGCGAGGCGCGGACCGTCTACCGGGCGGAGAACGCCGAGGCAAGCCCGCTGCGCTACTCGATCGACGCCAAGGAGCAGTTCCGGCTGATGCGGGCGATCGAAGGGGCGGGGGAGGAGCTGGTGGCGATATACCACTCGCACACCAAGAGCGCCGCCTATCCGTCGCAGACCGACGTCAACCTCGCCGGCTGGCCGGAAGCGGTCTACCTGATCGTCTCGCTGGCCGATCCCGACGCGCCCGACCTGAAGGGGTTCTGGATCGAGGACGGGCAGATCGCCGAGGCCGAGCTTGCCGTCGGGTAAGGGCAAGCTGGTCAAGGTCGCCTACGCCCAGAACCAGGCGGAGGCGGAGATGATCCAGGGCCTGCTCTCCGAGCACGGCATCCCGAGCATGCTGAAGCGCGCCGCCGGCTTCGACGTGCCGGACTTCTTGGCCGCGGGGCCGCGCCAGATCCTCGTCGCCGAGGAGGTCGCCGCGCAGGCGCGCGAGGTGCTCGAGGGGACTCCCGGCGCGAGCTAGATCGCGCCCGGGCGGGCGATCGCGCGCAGGTAGTCGCGCCACGCGGACTCGATTTCGTTCATGCGGGCGTCGAAGGCGGCTTCGAGGGTGGGCGTGGGGCCACCCGGGTGGAGCTGCTGGACGAGGCGCTCGCAGGCCTCGCGGCCGCGCTCGGTCTCCAGCAGGTCGAAGATCGTGCCGCCGAGGATCACGGCGTCGCGCCGCGAGGGGGGGAAGGAGGGGCGTCCGCTCTCGCGCAGGCGGCGGAGCACCGCCGCCCGGTAGAGGCCGACCTGACGGGCGAAGTACTGGGCGGCGCCTTCGACCAGCCAGGCCCAGCCGAGGTAGCGGACGAAGCGCCGCGGCGTCCAGGAGGGCGGAAGGGCGGGGTTGTTGGCGGCGATCACAAGCTGTGCGTAGAGGCGCTCGGCGGTGCCGCGCAGCGCTTCGCGCGAGTCCTCGCCGGCGGCGCGCTTTTCCATGTGCGGGTCGTTGAGCACGTGCAGCTCGGTCGCCATCGCCCAGCCGGCGAGGTAGCGCCTTCCGGCCGGCGCCGCCGACCAGCGAGCCGCGGGCAGAAACGGGTGCGCGAGTGCGAGCAGCGCCGGGTTGGTGTGAACGACGACGGTGACCTCGCCGGGGACGGTCTCGAAGCGGTCCTCGAGCCGCAGCCGCAGTTCCTCCATCCGGTCGAGCGTGCGCTCGGCAAACGCGGCGTCGCCGCTGTCGTGCCGCGCGGTGAAGCTCAGGGAGTGAGTCTCAACCCAGGGAATGGGTCGAGCCTACAACCGAGCCGTCAGACAAGTACCGGCTCGGAGGCGGTGCAGACCGAGTGGATCTCCGACCTTGCGCGGTCGAACTCCTCGTCGGCCATCACCGGGGTGCCCTCGAAGGGCAGTTCGCGGTCGATCTCGACCCAGGAGCGGCAGCCGTGGTACTCCTCGCGGACCCGCACGGTGACCGGCCGCGGAATGCGGTGGACCCGCAGCAGCAGGATGTGCAGCGGGTGGCGGCGCTTCCAGTTGAGCCGCTTCTCCGCGTAGTCGGGGGTCCAGACGTAGTAGGGCGAGAGCTCGTCGACGATACGCGGGTTGGTGACCGTCAGGTGGTCGGTCACCTCGGCCCAGCAGCGCAGCCGCACGCGGTCGGGCTGCGCGATGCCGCCATCCTGGATCAGCGCGCCGGGCGGCGGCTCCTCGTCGGGCCAGACGCCCTCCTCGAGCGCCCGCCGCAGCTCCGGGTGGTGCGACTCGCGGACCAGGTTGTTCCGCTGGTGGTCGAAGGTCGGGTAGAGGAAGAAGCGCTCGTGCTCGAGCTCGAAGTGCTTGTTGTCCTCGCGGATGCCGCCCTTGCGCAGGGTCAGCAGCTGCTCGCCCTCAGCGAGGGCGCGCACGGTTACAGCCCATTCCTTTAGCGCGATCGGCATATTGAAGTCGTCCTGCGAAGGCCGGTGGTTCTTTGACTGGTCGGAGGCGCCTCGGACCTCGGTCCAAGCGGAAGCCCCGCCCGAGATCGGGCATTCTAGACGAGCTGGCCCGAATCGCCAAATTAACGGCGGATTTAGCGGCTCATTCGTCCAAATTGCGGCTTTCTTCGCCGACCCCGCCGCCTCCCGGCGTCTCGGTCCGCAGCCTGTCGCCGGGCTGGAGGTCGCCCTCGGCCTTGCCCGGCAGCCGCTCGCCGTTGAGGAAATCGCCGCCCCTGGCGCCGTCGGCGCCCCCGGCGCGGCCGCGCGGCGGGTGACGGCGGCGCTCGCCGATCAGCGTGTAGCGCATCGGCGCGAGCGCTTCCAGCTCGCGCACGATCCCGTCGCCGCCCGGCTGGGCGCCGCCCCCGCCGCTGCCGCGGCGCAGCGCCAGCTCGCGCACCCGCAGCGGGAACTCGCTCTCCAGCGCCTCCACGGGCGTGTTGAGCGTGTTCGACATCGCGACGTGGATCGCGTGCGGCCCCGGCGCCTCCGGGCAGCCGCCCTGGCCGCCGCCGAGCGTCTCGTAGTAGGTGAAGCCCTCGCCGGCAAGGGTCAGGTTGTTCATCGTGCCCTGACCCTGCGCGGGCACCGGCCTGGCGCCGCCGAGCGCGGCGATCGTCAGGTCGGCCACGCGGCTCGAGGTCTCGACGTTTCCGGCGGCGACCGCGGCCGGGAACTCGGCGTTGAGCAGGCAGCCCAGCGGCGCGACCACCTCGATCGGCCGGTACGCGCCGGCGCAGGGCGGCGCGTCGGGGTCGGTCAGCACGCGGACGGCGAAGAAGGCCGCCGACCTGGTCACCGACAGCGGGCAGTTGAGGTTGCCGTCGATCTGGGCGTCGCTGGCGCTGAAGTCGAGCGTCAGGCTGTCGCCCGCGACCCGCGCCTCGAGCCGCAGCGCGACGTCGCGCGACCTGCCGTTCGCGTCGTCTTCCAGCACATCCTCGGCCGTGTAGACGCCGTCGGGCAGCGCGCTCAGCGCCGCCCGGGTGCGGCGCTCGGCGTAAGCGAGGATCTCCTCCATGCCGGCGCGCAGCTCCGCCGTGCCGTGGCGCTCGGCCAGCTCGGCCAGCCGCAGCTCGCCGACCCGGTTCGCCGCCGCCTGGGCGCGCAGGTCGGCGAGCCGCTGCCGCGGCGAGCGCATCTGCGCCGCGAGGCGCTCCAGCTGCTCGCCGGAGGCGCGCGTCGGCGGGATGACCACGCCCTCTTCGGCCAGCGTGCGCGAGCGGGCCGGCATCCCCGCCGGGCTGGGCCCGCCGATGTCGGCGTGGTGGGCGCGGCAGGCGGCGAAGCCGAGCGGCTCGCCGGCGACGAAGACGGGCAGGATCAGGGTCACGTCGGGCAGGTGGGTGCCGCCGCGGTAGGGGTCGTTGAGGATCCAGGCCTCGCCGGGCCGCTGCTCCTCGCCGAGCACCGCGGCGACCGCGTCGGGCATCGAGCCGAGGTGGACGGGGATGTGCTCGGCCTGCATCACCAGCTCGCCGCGGGCGTCGAAGAGCGCGGTCGAGCAGTCGTGGCGCTCCTTGATGTTGGCCGAGTAGGCGGAGCGGATCAGCGTCGCCCCCATCTCCTCGCAGGCGGCGCGCAGCCCGCCGATCATCACCTGCAGGCTGACGGGATCGAGGCTCATGGCCCGTCCGCTCGAATCGTGCCGCTGGCGTCGACCTCCGCCCGCCAGCCGGGCGGGACGACGAAGGTCGCCTCCGGGAGCTCGAAGACGGCGGGACCGGCGGCCGCGAAGCCGGCGGCCGGCTCGCCGCGCAGGATCGGCGTCTGCATCCACCGGCCGCCGAAGCGGACCGGGCGGTCGAGTCGCTCCAGCTCGCCCTGCGGCGCCGCCGCCGGTTCCGGTCGCGGTCCCGGCTCGACCAGGGCGAGGCGGATGTGGACGAGGACGACCTCGCCCTCGGGGTCGCGGTGGCCGTAGCGGCGCTCGTGCTCGTCCTCGAAGCGGGCCGCGAGGTCGGCCGGGTCGGGGCGCGCCGACCCCGGCACCGGCAGCTCGAAGGCCTGGCCGGCGTAGCGCAGCTCGTAGACCAGCTCCGGCTCGCCGGCGTCGCGCCCGCCGCTGAGCAGCGCGATCAGCTCGTCGACCTCGGCGGCGACCCGCTCGGTCGTGAAGTCGGCGCCGCCGAGCATCACCGTGCGCGTGGTGTCGCGGCGGCGATCGGAGGCGCAGAGCCCGAGCGCCGAGAGCACGCCGCCGGCACGCGGGCAGAGGATCCGTCCGATGTCGAGCTCGGCGGCGATCGCCGCGGCGTGCATCGGCCCGGCGCCGCCGAAGGGCAGCAGGGCGAAGCGGCGCGGGTCGACGCCGCGCTCGACCGTGACCACGCGCAGCGCCCGCACCATCTCCTGGTTGGCGACGCGGACGATCCCCTCGGCGGTCGCGAGCTCGTCGAGGCCCAGCGAGCCGGCTAGGCGGGCGACGGCGGACCGCGCGGCGTCGAGGTCGAGGACGACGTCGCCGGCCAGGGTCGAGTCGGCCGCCAGGTTGCCGAGCAGCAAATTGGCGTCGGTGACGGTCGGCTCCTCGCCGCCGCGGCCGTAGCAGGCGGGGCCGGGGTCGGCGCCGGCCGAGCGCGGCCCGACCCGCAGCGCGCCGCCGGCGTCGCGCCAGCCGATCGAGCCGCCGCCGGCGCCGACCGTGTGCACGTCGACCATCGGCAGCTGGATCGTGCGGCCGCCGATCTCGCGCGAGTCGGTGCGCCGCACCTCGCCGTCCTCGACCACGCAGACGTCGCAGGAGGTGCCGCCCATGTCGAGCCCGAGCGCGTTGCCGTCGCCGGCCGCACGCGCCAGCAGGCCGGCGCCGACCGCGCCGCCCGCCGGGCCGGAGAGGACGCTCCAGGCGCCCGCCCGCGCCGCCTCCTCGGCGGCAGCGACGCCGCCCGAGGAGCGCATCACGACGGGCTGCGGCAGGCCGGCCCGCCTCGCCGCCGCGCCGAGCCGGCCGAGGTAGCGACCGAGCAGGGGGGAGAGGTAGGCGTCGATCGTCGTCGTCGAGCAGCGCTCGTACTCGCGCAGGCGCGGCAGCACCTCGTGCGAGGCGGAGACGTGGACGCCGGGAAGCTCGCGCCGCAGGTGGGCGGCGATCGCCCGCTCGTGCGCCGGGTCGAGGTAGGAGAAGAGCAGGCAGACGGCGACCGATTCGGCGCCGCTCTCGCGCACCAGGTCGGTCAGGCGCTCGGCCTCTCCCTCGAGCAGCGGTTCGAGCGCGCCCTGCGGCCCGACACGCTCGGCCGCCTCGAAGCGCAGCCCCGGCGCCACGAGGGGCGCCGGCTTCGGCGTGCACAGCCGGTAGAGCTCGGGCCGGTCCTGGCGGCCGATCTCCAGCAGGTCGGCGAAGCCCCGAGTCGCGATCAGCGCCGTGCGGGCTCCGCGTTCCTCGAGCAGCGCGTTGGTGCCGACGGTCATCCCGTGGGCGAAGGACTCGACCGCCTCGGCCGTGGCGCCGGCGCGCCGCAGCACCTCCTCGACCGCGGCGATCACGGCGAGCGACTGGTCGGTGGGCGTGGTCGGCAGCTTCGCGGTGTGGACCGTCTCGCCGTCGAAGAGGACGGCGTCGGTGAAGGTCCCGCCTACGTCTACGCCAAGCAGCATCGCCAGCCGACGCTAGCTCAGCGCCAGGTCTCGCGACGGGTCCCGCCGTCCGGCCCGCGGACGATGTGGATGCCGTCGAGCTCCGGGTCCAGCGCCGGAAAGTCGGCGCGCAGGTGGCCGCCGCGCGACTCCGCCCGCTGCAGCGCGCAGGCGCCGATCGCCGCGGCCAGCGGATAGGGATCGGCGCGCAGCTCGCGCAGCTGCTCGGGCCGGCGCAGCGGACCGGCGAGACGCCAGACGGCGTCGCGCGTCGCTTCGCTCGGCGGCTCGAAGCGCCAGCGGCCCGGCGCCGGCCGTGCGCCTGCCGGCTCTTCCGCCAGCGCCGCGCGGGCGGCCCGTGCGCCGAAGACGAAGCACTCGCTGAGCGAGTTCGAGGCGAGGCGGTTGGCGCCGTGCAGGCCGGTGCAGGAGCACTCGCCGACGGCGAACAGACCGGGAAGCGAGGAGCGCCCGTCGAGGTCGACCGCGATCCCGCCCATCGTGTAGTGGGCCGCCGGGGCCACGGGGACCGGCTCGGCGTCGGGGTCGAGCCCCGCCTCGCGCAGCGAGGCGAAGACGCTCGGGAAGCGCTGCGGGTCGACCTCGCGCAGGTCGAGGCGGACCGCGGCGCCCTCGTCGGCGCGGATGCGGTCGAGGATCGCCGCGGTCACCGCGTCGCGCGGCGCCAGCTCGTCGGTGAAGCGGCGGCCGGAGGCGTCGAGCAGCGTGGCGCCCTCGCCCCGCGTCGCCTCGGTGATCAGCATGCCGTCGAAGCGGCTGCCCGGCAGCTCCAGCGCCGTGGGGTGGAACTGGCAGAACTCGAGGTCGGCGAGGTCCGCGCCCGCGGCGGACGCCAACACGGCGCCGGCGCCGATCGCCCCGCGCGGGTTGCTGGTCCGCCGCCACAGCGCCGCGGCGCCGCCGGTCGCGATCGCCGTCGCCGTGGCGGCGATCGGCTCGCCGTCGGCGAGCAGGCCGTGGCAGCGCTCGCCGTCGCTCCACAGCGCCACCGCCGAGGTCCGCTCGCGCACGGCGATGCGCGGCTCGGCGGCGACCATCGCCGCCAGCTTCGCCGTTATCTCCTGCCCGGTCTGGCTGCCGTGGGCATGGACGATGCGGCGCCGCGTGTGCCCGCCCTCGAGGCCGAGCGAGAGCTCGCCGCTCGGGTCGAGGTCGAAGGCGACGCCGCGCTCGCGCAGCTCGCGCACCGCCCGGGGCGCCTCCTCGACCAGGACCTGCACGGCCGAGGGACGGCAGAGGCCGCGCCCGGCGGCGATCGTGTCGGCGGCGTGGTGGGCCGGCGAGTCGCCCGGCTCGAGCGCCGCCGCCAGCCCCCCCTGGGCCCAGAAGCTGGCGCTCTGGGAGAGCGGCGTGCGCGAGACCACGCAGACGGCGGCGCCCTGCTCGGCCGCCCGCAGCGCCGTCCACAGCCCGGCTGCTCCGCCGCCGACGACGGCGACGTCGCACTCGCCCGCTTGGGTTATCGCCCCGCCGCCTCTCGCCTCAGCGCCTCGATCTGTACGCGCAGCCAGCCGGCGGCCGCTTCGCGGGCGCGCGTCTCGGCGTCGCCGCCCGCGCCCTCGGCTTCGCTCGCCTTGCGCTGCGCCTCCTCGACCCGCTTCTCCGCCGCTTCGGCCTGCTTCTCGATCTCCGCCAGGCGGCTCTCCGCCGCGGCGATCGCCGCCTGCTTCTCGCGCCGCTCGCGCTCGAGGTCGGCTTCCAGCGCCTGGATCTCGGCCGCGGCCCGCTCTTCCGCCGCCGCCGCGGCCGCGCTCGCCTCGCGCAGCCGCCGTTCGGCCGCCTCGACCTCGGCGTTCAGGCCATCGCCCGGAGAGTCGCGCTTCTCCTCACTCATCGCGGCTCAATCTATTACTTGGACGCCGGGTCACGGCCGAGCAGCTCGCGGTAGGCGACGACCACCCGCTCGGCCATCCGCTCCGCCGAGAGCGACGCCGCTCGGCCGGCCCCCTCGATTCGCGGCTCGGCGGCGTCCAGATGCGGTCGCACCGCTTCGCTCCAGCGGGTCCGCTCGAACGGCGCGCAGAGGGCGCCGCCGATCCCGGCGAGCGCGAACGGCGCGATTCCCACCGGGGTCGAGAGGACCGGCACGTCGCAAGCCAGCGCCTCGACGCAGACCATGCCGAATCCCTCGTAGTCCGAAGTCAGCAGCACGGCGTTCGCGGCGTTGACCCAGAGCGGCATCCGCTCGGGCTCGATCGCGCCCCCGGTGAGCAGCTCGGCCGCGCAGGCGTCCGCCAGCTCGCGCGCCCGGTCGACGCGCTTCTCCGGCCGCTCGGGGTTGGCGGGGAAGAACAGGTAGCGGCCGTCGGAGTCGAGGCCGAGCTCGCGGCGCGCGTCGGCTCGCGGGATCGGCCGGAAGCGCCTCAGGTCGGGGCCGCAGGGGAGGACGGCCGAGCCCGGAACCGCGGGCAGTCCCGGGCGACCGTCCTCGGCGGAGAACAGCGCCCGCGAGACCGCGGCGACGAGGTCGGCCCGCCAGGCGAGCCGGCGCGAGAGCGGCCCGACGAGCGGGTGGCGGACGTCGGTGCCGTGAAAGGTGACGAGCAGCGGTCGGGCGCCGGCGAGCAGCGCCGACCAGGCCGTGAGGCCGTAGTGGACATGCACGACGTCGAACGGCCTGCGCCGCAGCAGCCGCCGCAGCCGTGCCGCAGCCGGCAGGTAGTGGCGCGATCCGCGGGGGAAGCCGAAGACCTCGACCTCGACCCCCAGCCGCCGCGTCTCCTCGACCTGGTCCAGCACCCAGCGCCCGCGCTGCGGCGCCGCGGCGTCCGGGGTGAAGTTGGTGACGACGAGCACCCGCATCGGCCGCTGAGGGTATCCCCAGCGGGCTCGACAGCTCGCCCGTCACACAAATTTGACATTGCCGCCGCCGAATTGGCCCACTCAGGTCTGGATCCGTGTGCCGGCGCTCTGCAGGCTCGGTTCAAATCCGATCCGAAGGAGGCTCCGAATGTTCTACGCGCTGATGGGCTACGCGCAGGCGACGGTCGAGTGGCGGCTGCGGGCGATCCGCTCGCTGCTCGCCGGCGAGCGCGGGCAGGGCACGGTCGAGTACGTCGGCCTGATCCTGCTCGTCTCGCTGCTGATGGTGGGAATGGTCGCCGCGATGAAGGGATTCAACGGCAAGCAGGGCACCGCCTTGGCGGGTGTGATCGTCGACAAGATCAAGCAGGCGGTCGACAAGGTGGCGTTCAAATGAGGTCGGGGGGAGGGGCGGCTCGCGACGCGGGCCGCCCCGCTTCGCCCGTGGAGTCGTGAAAGACTCGCTCAATGCCAGCTTCGCGCAGCTACGACAGGGCGCCGGCCGACATCCGGCCGGTCTCGATCGATCCCGGGTTCGTCGAGACCGCGGACGGGTCGGCGCTGATCTCGATCGGCAGGACGCGGGTGATCTGCACCGCATCGGTCAACGAGCAGGTGCCGAAATGGATGAACGGGCGCGGCAAGGGCTGGGTCACCGCCGAGTACTCGATGCTGCCCGCCTCGACCGGCGACCGCAAGGCGCGCGACGTCTCGCGCGGCAAGCAGGACGGGCGCGGGGTCGAGATCCAGCGGCTGATCGGGCGCTCGCTGCGGGTCGTCGTCGACTTCCGGGCGCTCGGCGAACGCAGCGTCTACGTCGACTGCGACGTGCTGCAGGCCGACGGCGGCACGCGCTGCGCGGCGATCACCGGCGGCTACGTCGCCTTGCGCCTCGCGCTGCAGAAGCTGCTCGACGCGAAGAAGATCGAGACGATGCCGCTGACCGGGTCGGTCGCGGCGGTCAGCGTCGGCATGGTCAACGGGCGCGCCCTCTGCGACCTCGACTACGGCGAGGACTCCAACGCCGAGGTCGATGCCAACGTGGTGATGACCGGCGACGGCGGCCTGGTCGAGGTGCAGGCGACGGCCGAGCGCACGCCGCTCTCCCGCGCCTCGCTCGACGAGCTGCTGGGCCTGGCGGAGATGGGCATCTCGAGGCTGCGCGGGGTGCAGGAGCGGGTAACCGGGACCGCAGAGCCGATTGATCTTCGCCACGGGCAATAAGCACAAGCTGCGCGAGATGCGCGAACTGCTCCCGGGCATCGACCTGGACGGGCTGCCCGACGGGGTCGAGCTGCCGCCGGAGGAGGGAGAGGGATTCGCCGAGATCGCGCTCGAGAAGGCCCGCGCCGCCTTCGAGGCGACGGGGGAGCCGACGATCGCCGACGATTCGGGCATCGGCGCGGTCGCGCTCGGCGGCCGGCCGGGCATCTACTCGGCGCGCTATGGCGGCGAGGGCGCGAGCGACGAGGAGAACCTGGAGAAGCTGCTGCGCGAGGTGGCCGAGGCCGGCGGGGAGCGCGGCGCCTATTACGTCTGCGCCCTGGCGCTGATCGAGGCCGACGGGAGCGAGCACGTATTCGAGGCGCGCAGCGACGGGCACCTGATCGAACGCCCGCGCGGCGAGGGCGGCTTCGGCTACGACCCCGCCTTCGTCCCCGACGCGACCGGCCCCGACGACACCCGCACTTACTCCGAGATCAGCCAGGAGGAGAAGAACGAGATCAGCCACCGGGCGCTCGCGGCGCGCAAGCTGGCTCGCCACCTGAGCGCCAGCGGAGCGGCGTCGGCGGAGCGATGATCCGCACCAAGAGCGGCGCGGCGGGGCTCTCGATCGCCTCCAACTCGCTGCTGATAGCGCTCAAGCTCGCCGCCGGCGCCGTCACCGGCTCGATCGCGATCGTCACCGAGGCGGTTCACTCGCTGATCGACCTGGTCGCCTCGGTCGTCGCCTTCGCCTCGGTGCGCAAGGCGGATGAGCCGGCCGACGCCGAGCACCCGTACGGGCACGAGAAGGTCGAGAGCCTGGCGGCGACGATCGAGGGGATGCTCATTCTGGTCGGCGCCGGGATCATCGTCTACGAGGCGACCCACCGGCTGGTCGTCGGCGCCGAGGTCGAGCGGCTGGGCGTCGGGATCGCGGTGATGGGCTTCTCGGTGCTCGCCAACCTCGCCGTCTCCACCGTGCTCGCAAGGCAGGCGAGCGCGCACGACTCGCCCGCCCTGGAGGGCGACGCCGCCCACCTGCGCACCGACGCGCTCACCTCGCTCGGGGTTCTCGTGGGTCTGGCGCTGGTGGAACTGACCGGCGTCGTCGCCTTCGACTCGATCACGGCGCTGATCGTCGCCGCGGCGATCGTCACCGCCGGGCTGCGGATCATCCGGCGCTCCTCCGGCGTGCTCGTCGACGAAGTGCTGCCGGACGACGAGATGGACCGGATCGAGGCCGCGATCGCCGCCGCGCGCACCGCCGAGGTCGCCGGCTACCACAAGCTGCGCGCCCGCCGCGCCGGCAGCCGCCGCTACATCGATCTGCACGTCCAGTACCGCTCCGGCACCAGCCTCGAGCGCGCCCACGAGCTCGCCCACCAGATGCGCGCCGAGATCGAGGCCGACATCCCCCGCGCCGAGATCCTGATCCACGTAGAGCCGGAAACCTCGGTCAAGGAGGAGGAAGACGGCCCTTTCAGGGCCGGCTAGGGACTTGGGAGCAGGTTCACGGCGGCCGCCAGCCCGACGGCGATCAGGGTGATCGTGTAGCCGGTGTAGCCGCTGATCGCGAAGAGGACCGCGGCGATCGCGCAGACGACGACTACGGTGATCCATGACGCTCGGGCGAGGGGCACGGTCGGTATTTTCACCCAGATGGCAGACGAGCAGGCGAGCGAGGCGGTTTCGGCGGCGGCGGAGGGCGCGCTCGCCTACCTGACCGAGATGTCGCCCGACCTGCGCGGGGCGGCGATCCTCGGCCGCGACGGGGACGTGCTGGCGGGCAGCGGCGACCCGCGCCGCTGGCGCGACGACGCGGCGGCGCTGTTCGAGATCGCCGACCGGGCCGGCGGCGAGCCGGTCGAGCAGGTCCACGTCGGCACCGAGCAGGGCGAGGTCTTCGCCCTGCGCCACGCCGGCCTCGCCGCGGTCGCGGTGACCGAGCGCTTCGCGCTCTCCTCGCTCACCTTCTTCGACCTGCGCTCGGTCCTGCGCGACCTCGCGGCCGGCGGCGACGGGCGGGCGGGGGAGGGGGGCGCCGATGCCGCCTAAGCCGCACAGGGTGCTGCTCGACCGGGTCTCCGGCTACGCCGACGAGGCCGCTGCCTACATGCGCCGCCGCCGCGCCGCGCGCAAGCCCTTCGCCCGCCTCTACTACGCGGGCGGGCGGGCCGAGGACCACGCCATGGACTCCTCGGCCGGCGGCGAGCTGTTCGTCGCCGCGGGCAGGCTGATCGAGGTCGCGGGGAAGCAACCGAAGTCGTGACCCGCCCCGAGGAGCTGCTCGACCCGGCGGTCGCCGAGCGCGTGCTCGCCCGGGCGCTCGCCCACGGCGGCGAGTTCGCCGAGGTCTTCGCCGAACGGCGGGCCGGGCTGACCCTGGCGATCGACGAGTCGCGGATCGAGTCGGTCCAGTCGGGCGCCGAAGAGGGCGCCGGCGTGCGGGTGCTGAGCGGCGCCACGACCTACTTCGCCCACGTCGACGGGCTCGAGCCCGCGGAGCTCGAGCGGGCCGCCGGCGAGGCGGCGGCGGCGCTGCGCGCCGAGCGCGCCGAGCCGCGGCCGCTGCGGTCCGGGGCGCCCAGCCCGCAGCCGGTCGAACAGCCGCCCGGCGACGTCCCGGCCGCGCGCAAGGCCGAGCTGCTGCGCGAGCTCGACCAGCGCGCCCGCGCCGCCGGCGGCGAGATCGCCCAGGCGAGCGCCTCCTACGGCGAGGCTCGCCGCGAGGTCGCCGTCGCCAACTCCGACGGCCTGTTCAGCGGCGACGACCGCACCCGCGTGCGGATCGGCGCCCAGGCGGTCGCCCGCCGCGACGACCGGGTCGAGACCGGCGCCGAGACGCTCGGCGCGGCACGCGGCTTCGAGCTCTTCGAGGACGACCCGGCGGCGATCGCCGAGACGGCCGCGCGCAAGGCGCTGACCCTGCTCGACGCGGTCCCGGCGCCGACCGGCACGATGCCGGTGGTCGTCGGCGGCGGCTTCGGCGGCGTCCTCTTTCACGAGATGACCGGCCACGGGCTCGAGGCCGACCATGTGCAGAAGGGCGCCAGCGTCTACGCGGGCAAGCTCGGCGAGGCGGTCGCGCAGCCGCTGCTCACCGCCTACGACGACGGCCGCATGCCGGGCGAATGGGGCAGCGACGCGATCGACGACGAGGGCGCGCCGACGCAGAAGACGCGGCTGATCGAGGACGGCCGGCTGATCGGCTTCCTGCACGATCGCCGCAGCGCCGGCCGCGAAGGGGTCGCCCAGACCGGCAACGGCCGCCGCGAGAGCTTCCGCCACCTGCCGATCCCGCGCATGACCAACACCTACATCGCCCCCGGCGAGGCCGAGCCGGAGGCGATCGTCGGCGAGGTCGCGAAGGGCTTCTACGCGGTCTCCTTCGGCGGCGGCCAGGTCGACCCGGCGACCGGCGACTTCGTCTTCGGCGTCAACGAGGGCTACCTGATCGAGGACGGGAAGGTGACCCGGCCCTGCCGCGGCGCGACCCTGGTCGGCAACTGCCTGCAGGCGCTGGCGGCGATCGACGCGGTCGGCAACGACTTCTGGATGAAGACGGGGATATGCGGCAAGGGCGGCCAGAAAGTCCCGGTCGGCACCGGCCAGGGCCACGTGCGGATCGCCGCGATGACGGTGGGGGGGACGGAGGCTTGAGCGAGCTCGCGGCGCAGGCCGGCGGCGCGGTCGAGCGGGCGATCGCCGCCGGCGCCGGGGACGCCGAGGCCTACGCGAGCGAAGCGGAGAACCGCGAGGTGCGGGTTCACGGCGGCGAGGTCGAGAGCCTCACCGCGGCGACCCAGCGCGGGCTCGGGCTGCGCGTCTGGATCGGCCGGCGGGTCGGCTACGGCTTCGGCACCGACCTCTCGGCCGGCGGCCTGACCGCGATCGCCGCGCGGGCGGTCGAGGCGGCGCGCGCCGCCGACGAGGACGAGTTCGCCGCCCCGCCCGCGGCCGCCGGCGAGCCGCCGGCGCTGGATGGGTTGAGCGACCCCTCGCTCGCCGAGTGGTCGACCGACCGGGTCGCCGAGCTGGCGCTGGCGGTCGAGCGCAGCGCGCTGGCGGCGGACGGGCGGGTCGCCGGGGTCGAGCAGGCCGTCTACTTCGACAGCGGCGAGCGAACGGCGCTCGCGGCCTCGGCGGGCATCCGGGCCGAGTACGAGACGAGCAGCTGCTACGCCTACCTGCAGGCGCTGGCCGAGGGCGAGGACGGGCGCGAGACCGGGCTCGGCTTCGGCCTCGCCCGCGGCCCCGCGGGGCTCGACGCGGAGGCGATCGGCCGCGAGGGGGCCGAGCGGGCGACGGAAATGATCGGCGCCGCGAAGCCGCCCTCGCGCCGCTGCCCGGTCGTCCTCGACCCGACGGTCGCGGCGAGCTTCGTCGGCCTGCTCGGCGCCGCCGTCGGGGCGAACGCCGTGCAGCGCGGCCGCTCGCCGCTGGCCGCGATGCTCGGCGAGCGGGTCGCCTCCGAGGCCTTCGTCCTGCACGACGACGGGCTCGACCCGCGCGGCTTCGCGACGGCGCCGGTCGACGCCGAGGGCGCGCCGCGACGCCGTACCGCGCTGGTCGAGAGCGGCCGCCTGCGGACGTTCCTCTACGACAGCTATACGGCGCGCCGCGGCGACGCCGCCTCGACCGGCAACGCCGGCCGCTCGGGATACCGCTCGCCGCCGAGCGTCGCGGCCTCCAACCTGGTCGTCGCCCCGGGCCCGGCAAGCCTCGCCGAGCTGCTGCGCGAGGCCGCCGACGGCGTCTACGTCAGCGACGTCGCCGGCCTGCACTCCGGCGTCAACCCGGTGACCGGCGTCTTCTCGGTCGGCGCCTCGGGACGGGCGATCGAGGGCGGCGAGCTGGGGCGCCCGCTGCGCGAGTTCACGATCGCCAGCGACCTCGTGTCGATGCTGCGGGCCGTGCGCAGCGCCGGCTCGGAGCCGCGCTGGGTGCCCTTCGGCGGCTCGGTCAGCACGCCGCCGCTGCTGATCGGCGAGATGACGGTCAGCGGCTCCTAGGGAGGAATTGGCGCTCAGGCGCGCAATGACGCCGAAAGCGCTGTTAGATTGCCGCCGACCTCAACGACAGATGGAGGAGCTACGACGTGACCAAGGCTGAGTTTCTGGATCAACTGGCAGCTGACGACCGAGTGGGCAGCAAGAAAGCCGCGGGCGACGCGGTCGACGCCGTGCTCGACGCGATCACCGACACGCTGAGCGGCGGGGGTGAGGTCAGCTTCACCGGCTTCGGCAAGTTCCACGTCGCCGAGCGTGGGCCGCGCCAGGGCGTCAACCCGCGCACCGGCGAGCGGATCACCATCCCGGGCGGCAAGGTCCCCCGCTTCTCCGCCGGCTCGGCGCTCAAGACCAAGGTCAAGGGCTGAGCTCCAGAGCATCCGCCAGAGCCCTCGCCGCCGCCGCTGTCGTCTGCGGCTTCGTCGTCGTGATCGTCCTGGTCGCGGCGACGCTCGGCGGTGGCGGGGGAGGCGGGAGCTCGACTTCCAGTTCGCACCGAACGGGCGACTCGCGCTCGGGTCACCCGAAGGCCCACACGCCCAAGGCCTACGTGATCGAGAACGGCGACACCCTGACCTCGATCGCCCACAAGACGGGCGTCCCCGTGGCGACCATCTTGAAGCTCAACCCGGGCATCGATCCGCAGATCCTCATCTCGGGCGAAAAGCTCCGCCTCCGTTGAACCTGCGGCGTCTCTTCGTCGCGCTTCTGGCCGCCTCTGCCGTGGGTGGCGCTGTAGGGGGGACCGCCCCCGAGGAAGCTTTAGCTACCGCAGGGGGCGGTGGGTCCCCTGCAGCGACAGGACCCGCGGCAGAGGCGGCCCCACCCCGGCTGCAAGCCCGCGCCTGGGCGTTGATCGACGCTCGTGATGGCGAGGTGTTGGCGTCCCACGCGCCCGACCGGCATCTGCCGATCGCCAGCACCACCAAGCTGATGACGGCCTGGGTCGCGTTGCACGAGCTCTCGCCGAACAGGGTCGTGCGGGCAGCTCCCTATGCGCCGATCTACGGCGAGTCGCTGCTCGAGCTGCGGCCGGGGCAGCGGGTCAGCGTGCGCGACCTGCTCTACGGCCTGATCCTGCGCAGCGGCAACGACGCCGCCTATGACCTGGCGCTTGCCGCGGCGGGCTCCGAGCGCCGCTTCGTCGCCCAGATGAACCGCTACGCGGCGGCACTCGGGCTCGCCGACACCCACTACGCCAACCCGATCGGGCTCGACGAGGTGGGCAACTACTCGAGCTCGGGCGACCTCGTGGCCCTTGCCCGGCGCCTGCTGGCCGAACCCGCCTTCGCCAAGATCGCCGCCTCGCGCAGCGCCAGGCTGCGCAGCCTGCGCCCGCCGCGGCGGATCGAGACGATCAACGACTTCCTGCTCGAGGTCCCGTGGGCGACCGGGGTCAAGACCGGGCACACCTTCGGCGCCGAGTACTGCCTCGTCGGCGCCGGCCGTCGCAAGGGGGTCGAGCTGATCTCGGCCGTGCTCGGGACCTGGACCGAGAGCGAACGCGACGAAGAGACCCGGCGGTTGCTCGAATACGGCTTCTCCCGCTACCGCCGCCGCCTGCCGGTCCACGCCGGTCAGTCGCTCGCCGCGCCGGCGATCCGCTACAGCGGCGGCGAGCTGCCGTTGCGCGCCGCGCGCTCGGTCGCCGTCGGCGTGCGCCGCGGTCAGCGCCTCAGCCTGCTCGTGCGGGCGCCGCGCGAGGTCGAGGGGCCGATCCGCCGCGGCGCCCGGCTGGGGCGGGCGATCGTCCGCGTCGACGGGCGGCGCGCCGCGACGGTGCCGCTGCGCGCGGGCCGCGCCGTGCCCAGGGCGAGCTCCCTGGAGCGGCTGCGCAGCCGGGTCGAAGACAATGCCCTCTGGATCGTCATCGCCCTGTCGGCGATACTGATCGCGGCACTGTTCACGAGGCGCCGCCGGAGAACCAGCCGATGATCCTGACCGTGACCCTCAACGCAGCGATCGACCGCACGGTCGCCGTGCCCAACTTCCGCCTCGCCCACCGCCACCGGGCGGTCGAGAGCCGCACCGTGGCCGGCGGCAAGGGGATCAACGTCGCCCGCGCCCTGCGGCTGCTGGGACGCCCGGTGATCGCCGCGGGCTTCGCCGGCGGTCCGACCGGCAATCGGGTGCTCGAGCAGCTGCGCGGCGAGGCGATCCTCACCGACTTCACCTGGATCGCCGGCGAGACGCGGATCAACATGGCGGTGATCGACCCGACCTCGGGCGAGCAGACCGAGATCAACGAGCGCGGGCCCGCGGTCAGCCCGGAGGAGGTCGAGCGCTTCGTCGAACGGCTGCGCTACCTCGCCGACGGGGCAAAGCTCTGCGTGCTCGCCGGCACGCTGCCGCCCGGCGCGGGGCCCGAGCTCTACGCGCGCCTGATCGAGGACCTGCGCGAGGCGGGAGTGAAGACGATCCTCGACTCCGAGGGCGAGCCGATGCTGGCCGGGATCCGCGCCGGCGCCTCCGTGGTCACGCCGAACGAGCGCGAGGCCGAGGAGCTGGTCGGGCAGGAGTTCGGCGACCGCGAGGACTTCGTCCACGGGCTCTCCGAGCTCGTCCGGCTGGGGGCCGGCGAAGCCGCGATCACGCGCCCGGACGGCTGCATCGGCGTGATCGGCGCGGGAGCCGAGCGGCGCGTCGTCGAAGTGCGCACGCGGCCGCTGGAGCCGGTCTCGACCGTCGGCTCGGGCGACGCCTTCCTCGCCGGCTACGTCGCCGGGCTCTACGACGGCCGCGAGCCGGCCGACTGCCTCGCCTACGGCGTCGCCTGCGGAGCGGAGTCGACCCAGCACTTCGGGGCCGGCACGGTCGACCGCCGCCGAGTCGAGCGGCTGCTCGACGAGGTCGAGCTGCGCGACCTAGAGGTCCACGCGGAAGTGTAGGCTCACTGTTTCAACGCCATCCCGCCTGGAGGACTGATTTGGAGATCGATATCGGTCGTGGCAAGAAGGGACGGCGCGCCTACGGATTCGATGACATCGCGATCGTTCCGTCGCGCCGCACCCGCGATCCCGACGACATAGACATCAGCTGGACCCTCGGCCCCTATCGCTTCGAGCTGCCGCTCGTCGCCTCGGCGATGGACGGCGTGGTCAGTCCCGACACGGCGGTGCTGGTCAACGAGCTCGGCGGCCTCGGGGTGCTCAACCTGGAGGGGATCTGGACCCGCTTCGAGAACGCCGAGGAGCAGCTGGAGAAGATCGCCGCCGCGCCGACGCACGAGGCGACGCGGATCATGCAGGAGATCTACACCCAGCCGGTCAAGCCGGAGCTGATCGGCCGGCGGATCGCCGAGATCAAGCAGCGCGGCGCGGTGGCCTGCGGCTCGCTGACGCCGCAGAAGGTGCGCGAGCACTACGAGATCGCGGTCGAGGCCGGGATCGACATCCTCGTCATCCAGGGAACCGTGATCTCCGCCGAACACGTCTCGACCACCGTCGAGCCGCTCAACCTGAAGGAGTTCATCGCCGAGGTGCCGGTGCCGACGGTGGTCGGCGGCTGCGCCTCATACTCCACCGGCCTGCACCTGATGCGGACCGGCGCGGTCGGCGTGCTGGTCGGCGTCGGCCCCGGCGCCGCCTGCACGACGCGCGGCGTGCTCGGGATCGGCGTGCCGCAGGCGACGGCGATCGCCGACGTCGCGGCGGCCCGCTCGCAGCACATGCTGGAGACCGGCGAGTACGTCAACGTGATCGCCGACGGCGGCATGCGCACCGGCGGCGACGTCTCGAAGGCGATCGCGGTCGGCGCCGACTCGGTGATGGTCGGCTCGCCCCTGGCCCGCGCCAAGGAGGCGCCGGGTCGCGGCTTCCACTGGGGGATGGCGACGTTCCATCC
>DASSBJ010000135.1:0-8393 GCA_035698885.1 Solirubrobacterales bacterium | reverse complement strand
CCCGGTTCGACCGACGATGCGATGCCCG
Source organism: Solirubrobacterales bacterium (assembly GCA_035698885.1). GTDB lineage: Bacteria > Actinomycetota > Thermoleophilia > Solirubrobacterales > 70-9 > VRUE01. The sequence goes on along the minus strand of DASSBJ010000135.1, from coordinate 8,365 downwards.
ACTGCGAACGTTCCACGAAAGAGCGGGTGCAGGTTGCCAGCTGCCGTTCGTGCGGTGATTTCGCGTTCACTCAGTCCGAGCGCGACCAGCTGATTCCGTGCAACGACTCCGTGTTGCCGCTCGGCCAGCCCCGCAATCATCTCATCAGGTCTTCCGGTGCGAGTTTCGTACTTCACGCGTACGAAAGTCGCACCGGAACGAAGTTCGCCCCCCCTGCGGCGGGGTTTTGGTCGGAGTTTGCGGCGTTTGGCGCTTCGGCCGCGGCGCTCAGACCGTGCCCGGCGTGGCGGTGCCGGGGGCGTTGCGGTCGCGCTTGGGCTTGACCGCGGACTCGAGCTCCTCGGGGGTGAAGCCGCCGACGGCCTCGCCGTCGAGCGCGTAGCGGTAGAGGGCGACGCCGAAGATGCCGCTCAGGGCCTTGCTGACGAGCAGCGAGATCGCCCCGCCGAGCACGTTCCTATCGAGGAAGTAGAGGCCTGGCCCGAGGAAGACGAAGGCCCTTGCTCAGCGCCCAGCCGCGTTTGATCCTCTTCATCCCGCTTCCCCTTCCAGCGATCGCTCGGTTATCGGTATCCGCGGGACGCCTCTTCCTTCGAAGTACTCCCACTCCTGCTCGCCGAGCTCGGTCGCCGGCGGATCGGCGTAGATCCACTCGCGGGCGATCCGGTGCCAGTTGCGCTTCGCCCGCAGCTGGCCGAGCACGGCGACGACGCCGATTTCCATCCGCCGCCCCATCAGCTCGTCGGCCGGGATCGACTCGCGGCGCATCAGGTCGAAGTACTCCGAGCGCGGGTCGTTGGTCGACTCGATGATCTTCATCACCCGCTTCGGCGTGATCTCCAGCTCGCGGTCCTCCATCACGAACCAGCCGCCGACGGCGCGCATGTGCTCGAGCAGCCGCTCGGCGTCGAGCTTCGACGGGTTCTTGACGAAGCCGAGGTCGTGCAGGGCCTCGCGGAAGGCTTCGGGATCGTCGCGCGAGGCGGCGTCGAAGGCGCGCTGCTCGAGCAGGATCTGCTCGCGGTCGAGCTTCTTGGTCATGCCGAAGTCGAGGAAGGCGACGCGCCCGTCCTCCATCAGCAGGTAGTTGCCGGGGTGGGGATCGGCGTTGAAGTGCTGCAGGTGGTAGATCGAGCCGAAGCTGCCGCGGAAGACGATCTCGCCGAAGCGGCTGCGCTGCTCGTGCGGCAGCTGCTTGATCGCCTCGAAGTCGAGCCCCTCGACCAGCTCGGTCACCAGCACCCGCCGCCGCGAGAGTCGAGTGACGACTTCCGGCACGTAGATGAACGGGTGGTCGCGGTAGGCGCGGGCGAAGGAGCGCTGGTTCTGCGCCTCGTACTCGTAGTCGAGCTCCTCCATCACCCGCTCGCGGATCTCGTGCGCGATCGCCTTCGCGTCGAGTCCCGGGGCGAGCGCGCGGGCGAGGCGCACGATCGTGCCGGCGTTGCGCAGGTCGGCGTCGAGCGCCTCGGCGATCCCCGGGTACTGGATCTTGACCGCGACCCGGCGCCCGTCGAGCAGCTCGGCGCGGTGCACCTGGCCGATCGAGGCGGCGGCGAACGCCTCCTGCTCGAACTCGGCGAACAGCTCGGAGACCGGCTCGCCGTCCCACTCCTCGTCGAGCACCTTCTCGACCTTCTCCCAGGGCATCGGCGGCGCCGAGGTGCGCAGCTTGGCCAGCTGCTCCTGGTAGATCTCGGCGTACTCCGGCGGCAGGAACTCGGTGTCGATGAAGGAGGCGAACTGCCCGAGCTTCATCGCCGCGCCCTTCATCTGGCCGAGCGCGCCGACCATCTTCATCGCCGTCTCCAGGTGGCGTTGCTCGAGCCGCTCCTTGCCCGCCTCCTCGGAGCGGCCGACGTTGGTCGCCTTGGTCCCCGCGTAGCGGGCGCCCTGCAGACCGACGATCGAGCCCAGCTTGGCCGAGCGGCGCATGCGGCCCTTGGGGATCTTCGATTCGTCGGCCATAGAGAGGGTTGTACCGGTTTTCTCTATCCTCTCCCGTCCGATGGCTCGCAGTCGCGAAAAGCTCAAGGCCGCCCCGCGCACCGATTTCGGCTCGCGCAGCGCCCGCCGCCTGCGCGGCGAGAAACTCGTCCCCGGCGTCGTCTACGCCGGCGGCGAGGACGCGCGCCACTTCCAGGCGGTGGAGCGCGACGTGCGCACGGTGCTCGGCGCCGGCCACGCGCTCTTCGACCTCGAGGTCGAGGGCTCGAAAGCAGTCCCGGTCGTGCTCAAGGAATCCCAGCACCACCCGGTCAAGGACGTGCTCCAGCACATCGACCTGCAGGAGGTGAAGCTCGACGAGGAGATCCACGCCGAGGTCTCGATCGAGCTCGAGGGCGCCGAGGCGGCGCCCGGCGTCAAAGAGGGCGGCGTGCTCGAGCACGTCACCCGCGAGATCACCGTTGAAGCGCTGCCGACCGAGATTCCCGAGCGACTCGTCGCCGACGTCTCGGAGATGCAGATCAACGACACCGTCACGCTTGCCAGCATCGACGCCCCCGCGGGCGTCAAGTTCGTCGCCGAGGAGCTCGAGGAGATCACGATCGCCACCCTCTCGCCGCCGCGCGTCGAGGAGGAGCCCGAGCCGGAGCTCGAGGAGGAGGCCGAGCTGGTCGGCGAGGAGGGCGAGGCCCCGGCCGCCGAGGAGGGCGACGAGGGCGAGGGCGGCGACTCGGGCGACTCCGGCGGGGAGTAGCCCTGATCCTCATCGTCGGCCTCGGCAATCCCGGCAGGGAGCACGCCGGCAGCCGCCACAACATCGGCTTCGAGGTGGGGGCGGAGCTCTCGCGCCGCTGGGAGCTGCCGCGGGCGAAGCGGAAGTTCGGCGGGCTGCTCGCCGAAGGCCGTGCCGGGGTCGGCGGGCCGCGGGTGGCGATCCTGCTGCCGCAGACCTACATGAACGCCTCCGGCGAGAGCGCCGGGCCGGCGCGCGGCTCGCTCAAGGCGCCGCTCGACCGGGTGGTCGTCCTGCATGACGAGATCGACCTGCCGTTCGGCGAGGTGCAGAGCCGGCTCGGCGGCGGGCTCGCCGGCCACAACGGGCTGAAGAGCCTCGAGCGGGGGCTGGGCAGCCGCGAGTTCTGGCGCGTGCGGGCGGGGGTGGGCAGGCCCGACTCGACCGACCCGGAGATCGTCGCCGCCTACGTGCTCGGCCGCTTCCGCGAGCCGCGCGAGGAGGTGCAGGCGCTGATCGGCCGCGCGGCCGACGAGGCCGAGCGCCTGGTCGAGCGAATAGCCTCCGCCGGCGATGAGCTCTGAGAGCGCCGGCGAGCGCACCAGCTACGAGGTCGACGAGGCGGGCGTCGCGCTGCTGCGGCTGGAGCGGCCCGAGGCGCGCAACGCGATCGACACGGCGATGCTGGAGGAGCTGCTCGCGCACCTGGCGGCGGCGCGCGAGGACGAGGCGGTCCGCGTGCTCGTCCTCAGCTCCTCCGACCAGATGGGCCTCTCGGCCGGCGCCGACGTGAAGGAGAAGCTCGACGAGCGGGGCAAGGTGCGGCGCATGCAGCTCTTCGCCGACCTCTACGACGCGATCGTCGCCTTCCCCAAGCCGACCGTCGCGGTCTGCCACGGGGACGTGGTCGGCGGCGGCGCCGAGATCGCCGTCGCCTGCGACCTGCGGGTCGGCGGCGCCAACCTGCGCCTGCGCTTCCCCGGCGCCGCTCTGGGCGTCCCGGTCGGTCCGGCGCGCCTCGTCACCCTCTGCGGCCTAGCCACGGCGAAGTACCTGCTCTTCAGCTCGCGCACGGTCGGCATCGACGAGGCGCTGCGGCTCGGCCTGGTCAACCGCGTCGCCCCGACCGCGACGACCGAGGAGGCGGCCCTGGACCTCGCCGCGAGCGTCGCCGCCCACCCGCCGGAGGCGGTCGCGCGGCTGAAGCGCATGCTGCACGAGTGGGACGACGTCGAGGGGCGCTCGAAGGTCGAGGGCGTCGGCCAGGTGGATTGGGCGCGCACCGGGCCCGGTTTGCCTCAGCCCGACTGAGCGCCGCGCGGCCTAGAGCCGGCCGAACAGGCGGGGGTCGTTGGTGCAGATGCCGTGGACGCCGGCGGCGGCCAGCTTGCGCATGCGGGCGGGGTCGTCCACCGTCCAGGCGATCAGCTCGACGCCGGCGAGATCGGCGATCCGGGCGAGGCGGCGACTGACCAGTGGGTGGTAGACCCAGAGCGCGCTGACGCCGAGCTTCGGCAGCTCGCGGGCGGCGAGGCCGGGCAGGCGTTCGCGCATCCAGACGAGCGCCGCCAGCATCGGCGCCTTCGCCCAGCGCTTCGAGGTCCAGTCCTTCGTCACTTTGGGATAGGTCCAGCCGCGCCGCAGGTGTGGCTCCAGCTCGCGGATCCGCGCCAGGCTCGCCAGCTCCATCGTCGAGACCATCGCCCGCTCGACCAGCTCGCGCTCGCGCAGCGCGGCGACCAGCTCCTCCTCCCTGCCGGGCAGTTTGATGTCGAGGTCGACCTCGACCTCGTTCAAGGGCGGGCGGGTAAACGCATCGAGGCATTCGGCGAGGGTCAAAGGGTCCCGGCTGGCGGCGTCATGCCAGTCGTGGGCGACGACGAGAGGGGAATCGGGCTCGCGAAGCCGCAGAACATCGAACTCGATGATGTCCACCCCCACCTCCACCGCTTTCTCAAAACTCTCCAGGGTGTTGCCGGGATGAATCAAGTCGGCCCCCTTGTGCCCAATCTTGAGCAATCCAGAGCGGTCGGCAAGGTGAGACATGGATGGCTGGGTGGTCAGGACCAAGCGATGTCGTCACGAGACGACCCCCGCGTAGCAGCGCTACGCGGGGCGTCGGGGAGGGGCGTCAGCGCGCCGGTCATGGCCGCCCAGGCGCCATGGCTCGTCGCAGCCGCCCGCTCAAAAGAGTTGATTCTCTCCCGCGAAGATCTCGGAGACGGAGTCGTCGGTGAAGATGCGGCGAATCGAGTCGGCGAAGGTGCCGGCGGTGGAGAGCACGGTGATGTTGTCGGGGGCGCCCGGCCGCAGCGGGATCGTGTCGGTGACGACGATCCGCTCGATCGCCGAGTCGGCGAGCCGTTCGTAGGCCGGGCCGGAGAAGACCCCGTGGGTGGCGCAGGCGATCACCCGCGCGGCGCCCTCGTCGAGCACCGTCTGCGCGGCGGCGCAGAGCGTCCCCGCGGTGTCGATCATGTCGTCGACGAGGACCGCTGTCTTGCCCTTCACTTCGCCCACCACGTAGCCGATCTCGGCAACCTGCTGGGCCGGTCGCTCCTTCTCCATCACCGCCCAGTGGGTGCCGATGCGGCGGGCGAAGTTGCGCGCCGTCTTCACCCGGCCGGCGTCGGGCGAGACGATCACCAGCTCCTCGTCCAGTTCCTGGTCGGCGAACCACTGGGTCAGCATCGGCATCGCCGTCATGTGGTCGACCGGGACGTGGAAGAAGCCCTGCACCTGGCCCGCGTGCAGGTCCATCGTGAGGACGCGGTCGACGCCGACGCCCTCCAGGCACTTGGCCATGATCCGCGCCGAGATCGGCTCGCGCGGCGAGGACTTCTTGTCCTGGCGGGCGTAGCCGTACCAGGGCAGCACGGCGATGATCCGGTGGGCCGAGGCGCCCTGCGCCGCGTCGATCATCGTCAGCAGCTCGACCAGGGCGTCGTTCGGCGTCATCTCGGTCTGCTCGTTGGCGCAGGTCGACTGCACGATGAAGACGTCGGCGCCGCGGATCGACTCCTCGTAGCGGCAGTAGACCTCGCCGTTGGCGAAGGTCTTCAGCGTGACCTGGCCGAGGTCGAGCCCGAGCTTGCCGGCGACCTTCGCGGCCAGCTCGCCCGAGGTGCGGCCGCCGAAGACCATCATCCGCTTCGAGTAGTCGTGCGGGATCGCCGTCGGGGGCGCGGTGGCCGGCTCTGGGCGCTGCTCGATCGTGCTCACGAATCCTCCTCGTGCGACTGCGCGGCCTTGCGCTCCGCGTAGCCCTCGATGTTCCTCTGGTCGTTCTCGCTCACCGCAAGCGCCCCGTCCGGGACGTCCTCCTTGATCACCGCTCCGGCGCCAGTGTAGGCGGCGTCGCCGACTTCTACCGGGGCGACGAGCATCGTGTCAACGCCGATCCGCACCCCGGAGCCGATCCTCGTGCGGTGCTTGCGGAAACCGTCGTAGTTGGCGGTGATCGTGCCGGCGCCGAGATTGCTGCCGGCGCCGATCTCGGCGTCGCCGACGTAGGACAGGTGCGGCACCTTGGAACCGGCGCCGATCCGCGAGTTCTTAACCTCGACGAAGGCGCCCGCCTTGGCGCCGGACTCGAGCTGGGCGCCGGGGCGCAGGTAGGCGAAGGGGCCGACGTTGCAGCCGTCCTCGACCGCGCACTCGACCAGGTAGGAGTGCGGGACGTGGACCTCGGCGCCGAGCCGGCTGTCGATCAGGGTGCTCAGCGGGCCGACCACCGAGCCGGCGCCGACCGCGGTGGCGCCGCGCAGGCTGCTGCCGGGCTCGATCCGGGCGTCGGCGGCGATCTCGACGCCGGCGTCGACCCAGGTGCTGGCGGGGTCGACCACGGTGACGCCCGCGAGCATGTGACGCTCGAGGATGCGCCGGCGGGCCTCGGCCTCGACCGCGGCCAGCTCGGCGCGGTTGTTGACCCCCATCGTCACCGCGAAGTCGTCGGCGAGGTGGCCGGCGACGGAGTGGCCGGCCTCACGCAGGGCGGCGAAGACGTCGGTCAGGTAGTACTCGCCCTGGGCGTTGTCGTTGGAGAGGCCGCGCAGCGCGGTCGCCAGCGGCGTGGCCTCGAAGGCGTAGGTGCCGGCGTTGATCTCGCGGATCGCCAGCTCCTCGGGGCTCGCGTCGCCGCCGGCTTTCGCCTCGACGACGCGGGCGACGCCGCCGTCGACGTCGCGCACCACGCGCCCGTAGCTGCCCGGGTCATCGAGCTCGATCGTCATCATCGTCGCCGCCGCGCCGGAGGAGGCGTGGGCGGCGAGGAAGCCGGAGACGACCTCGGCCGAGATCAGCGGGTGGTCGCCGGAGAGCACGAGCACGGTCTCCGCCGCCTCGATCAGCGGCAGTGCCGCGCGCACCGCACCGCCGGTGCCGTCGGCCTCCGGCTGGACGACCGTCTCGACCTCGCCCGGGAAGCCGGCGGAGATGTCGCGCCCCGGCGAGACGATCGCCGCGACGCGCCCCGCCCCGGCCTCGCGCGCGGCGAGGATCGGCCAGGCGACCAGCGGCCGCCCGCAGACGGGATGGAGCATCTTCGGCAGCGAGGAGCGCATGCGCGTGCCCTCGCCGGCCGCCATGACAAGGACCAGAGGCGAACTCACCGGCGAATCGTATTGCTATGCGGCAGATCCGTCAGATCGGGGTGTCGGCGGGCGGGTCCTGTCGCGGGGTGCGGATTCGACGGGACACGGCCACCTGGGGCAGTCGGCCGGCGAGTTCGCCCGGCGCTTTAGCTTTCTCTCGCGAGGTCTTTGCCTACCAGAGCTATGGAGGTAATGGTCCAGCCGGCGAAGATCAGGTCTATGCCTACCAGGAGGCCGATCGCCCAGTCCGCGCTGCTGGGGAACTTGGCCAGGACGAGGATGCCGATCAGCAGGCCGGCGACGCCGCTGAGGCCGACGAGGCCCGCGCCCTGCCGGCCCCGGGCGCCGAAGGCGACGGCGACACGCGTGATGCCCATGAGCAGGAAGTAGATGCCGAGGACGAGGGTCAGGGTGAGCGTGCCGTTGTGCGGTTCGACGATCAGCCAGAGGCCGACGATCACCGTGAGGAAGGCCCAGAGAAGGCGCCAGATCACCGATCCGACCGTGTGCGCCGCAAATGCCCCGGCGACCAGGAAGGCGCCGACGATCACCAGGATCCAGCCGATGAAGATCGCCGTCCCGACCGAGGCCACGGCGGGCACGACGATCGCCACGCAACCGACCAGGATCGCCGCGACCCCGACCGCCATCAAGCCCTTCCAGCTGCGCGCCAAGCCGGCGCTCACCTCCGGGTCCAGCCGAACTCCACCCATCTCCATGAAAACGACTCTAGGTCGTCCGTCGGACGAACTGGGGAGCCCGGACTTGAACCGGGAATGCGGCATCCAAAGTGCCGAGTGTTGCCGATTACACCACTCCCCAAAGAAGCTCTCACAGCTTAGAGGCCATCCCGGTAGGGGTGGAACGTCTTGTACTTTTTCGTCGAGCGCAGCGGGCGATAGCCCTACCCCGAAACACCGAAAAAGTTAAGTGGAACCCCTGCCGGGATGGCCTCAGGCCACCGGCAGCTCGCCGCCGCGCTCGGTGCCGGCGATCAGCTCGTCGGGGGACTTGTCCTCGGGGATGAAGCCGGACTTCATGCCGAAGTAGACGGCCTGGGGGTGGTGGGCGACGATCGCCACGGTCGACTGCT
>DASSBJ010000134.1:0-8956 GCA_035698885.1 Solirubrobacterales bacterium | reverse complement strand
TGCCGGCGCTCGACGACGCCGCCCAGGGGGTCCTGCGCGAGCGGATCGGCGAGCTCGAGCCCTGGCCGCTGGCCCGCGAGCTCGACTCCTTCGAGCTGCCCGAGGTCAACGCGATCCCGGAGTCGGTGGTGGCTGCGGTCGGAGCGGAGAACGTCTATGTCGCGAGCGAGGACCGGCTGCGGCACGCGACCGGGAGCGGCTACGTCGATCTCGCGCGGCTGCGGCTCGGCGCCCTCGCGGAGGCTCCCGACGCGGTCCTCGTGCCGCAGGACGCGGCGGCGGTGCGGCGCGCGGTCGACGCCTGCGCGGCGGCGGGCGTGGCGATCGTCCCCTACGGCGGCGGCACCAGCGTGGTCGGCGGGGTCGAGCCGCTGCGCGGCAGGTACGAGCGGCTGGTCAGCCTCGACCTGGCGGCGCTGCGCGAGGTCGAGGTCGACGCCCGCTCGCTGACCGCCCGGCTCGGCGCCGGCCTGGGCGGCCCCGAGGCCGAGGCGACGCTGGCGCGGCGCGGCCTCACCCTCGGCCACTTCCCGCAGTCCTTCGAGTACGCGACGATCGGCGGCTTCGCGGCGACCCGCTCCGCCGGCCAGGCGTCGAGCGGCTACGGCCGCTTCGACTCGCTGGTCAGCTCGCTGCGGCTGATCGCGCCGGCGGGCGAGCTGCGGACGCTGGAGACGCCGCACAGCGCCGCCGGGCCGGCGCTGCGCGAGCTCGTCATCGGCTCCGAGGGGACGTTCGGGGTGATTCCGGATGTCACCGTGCGGGTCCGCCCCGAGCCGGCGCGGCGCCGCTACGAGGCCTGGATCGCCGAGGACTTCGAGGCGGGCACGGAGATCGTCCGCGCCCTCGCCCAGGGGCCGGGGCTGCCCGACACGATCCGCGTCTCCGACGCCGAGGAGACCGAGGTCTCGCTGCTGCTGTCGGGCCCGCGCGGGCTCGCCGGCCGGGCCTTCGACGGCTACCTCGGCCTGCGCGGCAGGCGCGGCGGCTGCCTGATCGTCGTCGGGGTCGAGGGCGACGAGGAGTCGCTCGCGCGGCGGCGGGCGCTCAGCGTGCGCGCCCTGCGCCGCGGCGGCGCCGCCTACCTCGGCCAGGCGGCGGGCCGCTCCTGGGAGCACGGGCGCTTCCAGGGCCCGTACCTGCGCGACACGCTGATCGGAATGGGGGCGATGGTCGAGACGCTGGAGACCTCGCACACCTGGTCGCGCCTGCACGAGCTGCACGCCGCGGTCGGCGCCGCGATCCGCGACTCGCTCGACGCGCAGGGAACCCCGGGCCTCGCCTTCTGCCACCTCTCGCACGCCTACGCCGACGGGGCGTCGCTCTACTTCACCTTCATCTCCCGCGCCCGCCGCGGCGCCGAACTCGAGCAGTGGCAGCGCGTCAAGCGTGCGGCCTCGGAGGCGATCGTCTCGGCCGGCGCGACGATCACCCACCACCACGCCGTCGGCCGCGACCACGCGCCGTACATGCAAGCTGAGGTGGGCAGCACCGGTCTCCAGCTCCTCAGCTCCATCAAGGAAGAGCTGGACCCCTGCGGGATCATGAATCCCGGCAAGCTCCTACCGGTCGCGTTAAGTGGAGGTCCTACCGGGATGGACTCTGTTCCGCCACAGGCCCGGTGATCTTGCCCGTGAGCACCGTTTCGCCGGTGTAGCGCGGCAGGCCCTTTTCCCTCTTTGCCTTGGCCACCTCGCGCCGGTAGGCGGCGTTCGAGGTGCGCGAGACGTAGACCTGGTCGAAGGCGCCGCCGGCGACATAGGCGAGGAGTTCGGCCGGGATCGCGAACCGGGCGCCGAGCTTGCCGTCTTCGCCCACCGGGACGCTGCCGACCCGCAGCGAGAGCTTCGGCGTCCGGTACAGCCAGATCGTGTACGACTGGCCTTTGGCGGTCGGTTCGAGGCCCTCCGCGGTCACCTGGAGGACGATTTCTTCCTTGCCGACGCGACCGAAGATCGCCCGTCCGCTCGCTTCGCCTCCGTCGGCCGGCTCGAGCACGGCCTGGGTCACGTTGCCTTCTTCGCTCGCGGCGAGTTCGGCGGCGGGCGCGGTGGCCGAGCCGCTCGACCCCGAGCCGGAGGTGCCGCCGAGCAGCGCGACGGCGCCGAGCACGATCGCGACGATCGCCAGCCCGCCGCCGGCGACCGCGACGAGGTGGCGGCGCTCGACCGAGGGGCGGCCTGACGCCGGCTTTGCGCTCTTCCCCGGCTCCGTCGCTGGAGCCGGGGCTGAGGGCGCCTCGGCGATCGACGCGGCCTCCGGGGTCGGCTCGGGGGTGGGAGGCGGAGGCGGCGTCGGCTCGGGCGGCGGCGCGTCCAGCGCGGCGAGTGCCGTACGCACTTCCTCGCGCACCTCCTCGACGCTCTTGCCCTTCAGCGCCGCGATGTCCTCGTAGCCCTGCTCGCGCTGCGCGAGCAGGCGCAGCAGCGCTCTCTGGTCGTCGCTCAGTCCCATACCCGGGCGAAGACTATGCGACCGGCATTAAGCCGAGATGTGCGGGCTGTAGGGTGCGCGCCGATGGCGGACGAACCACGCGGCCCCGAGTCGCACTTCGACGGCCTGATCGGCACCGAGTGGCTCAGCGACGACCCCGACGGCGCCCGCGCCCGGGTGCCGATCCGCGACGACCTGCGCCAACCGTTCGGCCTGATGCACGGCGGCGTGATCTCGAGCCTGGTCGAGAGCGTCTGCTCGCGGGCGACGGCGCTGGCCGTGTACGGCGACGGGATGGCGGCGATGGGCCAGGCGATCTCGGTCAGCTTCATGCGCCCGGTCACCTCCGGCCACGCCGAAGTCAAGGCGCGGGCCCGTCACCGCGGCCGCACCACCTGGGTCTGGGACGCCGAAGTCCTAGACGCCGACGGGAGGCTCTGTGCGCTCGCGCAGATGACCATCGCCGTCAGGCCTATTCCCCGAAACGGTTAGTGATCGGCAACCGCCGGTCGCGGCCGAAGGCCCGCGGGGTGATGCGGATGCCCGGCGCGGCCTGACGGCGCTTGTACTCGGAGCGGTCGACCATGCGCACGACCTCGTCGACGACGTCGCCGGGCATCCCGGCGGCGACCATCTCCTCGCGCCCCTCGTCGCGCTCGACGTAGGCCTCGAGAACGCGGTCGAGCAGATCGTAGGGCGGCAGGCTGTCGCTGTCGAGCTGGTCGGGCCGCAGCTCAGCCGAGGGCGCCCGCTCGATCACCGAGGCAGGCACCAGCTCCTGCCCCTCGCGCTCGTTGCGGTAGCGCACCAGCTCGTAGACGAGGGTCTTCGGCACGTCCTTGATCGCGGCGAAGCCGCCGGCCATGTCGCCGTACAACGTCGCGTAGCCGACCGACATCTCGCTCTTGTTGCCGGTGGTCAGCACCAGCCAGCCGTGCTTGTTGGAGAGCGCCATCATCATGTTGCCGCGGATCCGCGCCTGGATGTTCTCGGCGGCGAGGTCGGGCTCCGAGGCCCGGGTCGGGTCGCGCGGCAGCGGCTCCTCCGCGCCGCCGGCGGCGTCGACGGCCGCGCCGAACGGGCCGGCCAGCGACTCCTCGTAGGCCCTCATCGCGGCCTCGATCGAGATCTCGATCGTCTCGGCGCCGAGATTCGCGGCGATGGCCCTGGCGTCGCCCTGGGTCTCGGGGCTGGAGTGGGGGGAGGGCATGACGACACAGCTGACGTTCTCGGCGCCGACCGCGTCGGCGGCGAGCAGCGCGACCAGGGCGGAGTCGATGCCCCCCGAGAGCGCGAGGCCGACGTGGGCGAAGCCGTTCTTGCGCACGTAGTCGCCGAGGCCGAGCGTCAGCGCGGCGTAGACCTCGGCCAGGTCGGGCAGCGGCTCGGCGAGCCGTGCTTGCCCGCTGCCGGGAACCTCGCAGAGCAGCAGCTCCTCCTCGAACTGCGCGGCGCGGGCGACCACGGCGCCGCTCGGGTCGACGACGAAGCTCTGGCCGTCGAAGACCAGTTCGTCCTGGCCACCGACCAGGTTGCAGAAGGCCAGGTGGGTGCCGTACTCGCGCGCCCGCCGGGCGAACATCGCCTCGCGCTCGCGGCCCTTGCCGCGGTGATACGGCGAGCCCGACGGGTTGGCGATCAGCTGCGCTCCGGCGGCGGCCTCGCTCGAGGCCGGCGGCCCCGCGTCCCAGAGGTCCTCGCAGACCGTCAGCCCGACTCCCACACCGGCGACCTCGATCGTCGCCGGCGCCGCGCCGGGGATGAAGTAGCGCTGCTCGTCGAAGACCGCGTAGTTGGGCAGGCGGTTCTTGCGGTAGACCTGCTGCACCTCGCCGTCCCGCAACACCGCGAGCGAGTTGTGGGCATGCCGGTGGTCGCCGCCGCCGGCCGCCGGCTCGGCGAATCCGACAAGCACGGTCATCGCGCCGACGCCGCTCGCCAGGCCCTCGATCGCGGTCCGGTTGGCGGCGACGAAGTGCCGCTTCAGGTAGAGGTCCTCGGCCGGGTAGCCGGGAACGCAGAGCTCGGGGAAGATCGCCAGCTCGGCGCCGGCCTCGGCGGCGCGCCCGATCCACTCGGCGACCTTGGCCGTGTTGCCGTCGAGGTCGCCGACCGTCGGGTCGATCTGGGCGAGGGCTATGCGCAAGGGGCGCTCCGCAGGTTCACGCGTGAAGTATCGCCGCCACACCTCGAGACGCGCCTCGACGGCCGCTACATTGACTCCGATGCGGGCAAGAATGCGACCGATCGGCGTCCTGCTCGCCTGCATGGGGGTCCTCGTGGCGCTGCCGGCCGTGGCCCAGGCGGGCGACCGGTGGACCTTCCGCCAGCCACGCGCGCGACCGACCGATCACCCAGACCCGGCGCGCCACTCCTACTCGGTGCCGGAAGCGCCGCGCTCGCCGGCCTGCGCGGGGCGCTTCTGCGTGCACTGGGTCGCCGAGGGCATCGACGCGCCGAGCCTCGTCGACGAGAACGGCCGTCGCGACGGCGACGGCGTGCCCGACTACGTCGAGCGGGTGCTCGGGGTCGGCGCCCGCGTGCATGCGGTCGAGAACGGCAGGCTGGGCTGGCGCGAGCCGCGCTCGGACGGGCGGCGCGGCGGGCGACAGGGCAAGACCGACATCTACCTCGAGGAGCTCGGCCGCCTGCTGTTCGGCTACGCGGCGCCCGACCGCGGCCAGGTGCCGCGCGGGCACCGCCTGCCGCGCCGCATGCACGGCTACCTCGTGCTCGACAACGACTACGACCCCTTCCAGTACCCGGGGACCAGGCAGCTCGCCGACCTGGAGGTCACCTTCGCGCACGAGTACTGCCACATCCTGCAGATGAACTACGACGCCTACCAGGACGCGTGGATGGCCGAGTCGACCGCGGTCTGGATGGAGGACCAGGTGTACGACGGCGTCAACGACTACCTGCGCTACGTGCGTCGCTGGGTCCGTCTCTACAGGACGCCGCTGACCGCCAACTCGATCCGCGAGTACGGCGCCACGGTCTGGAACGAATGGCTGGTTCGGCGCTACGGGGCCGGGATCCTGCGCGACGCCTGGTCGCGCGCCCTGCACACGCGTCCCGGCGGCTTCTCGGTCGGCAGCTACGACTCGGCGATCCGAGCCGCCGGCGGCTCGGATTTCAGCCGCGACTTCGCCCGCTTCGCCCGCGACGTCGCCGAGTGGCGCGGCGACGGCCGCTTCCGCGAGGGCGGCCGCTATCCCGACGTTCCGCGTGACGGCGGGCTGCCCGCCGACGGCAAGCCGCTGCGGCGCTCGCTCAACCACGCGACCTTCCAGCTGCTGCGGGTCAGCGCGGGCGGCGGCCGCGCAGTCGTCGTCCGAGCCGAGGCTCCGCCCGGGGTCGCCGCCGGCCTGGCGCTGGTCGGGCGGATCGGCAGCGAGCGCCACGGCAGGGTGGTCTCGCGGCTGCGCTACCGGCCGCTCGGCGGGCCGCTGGCGGTGCGGCTCGGGCGCCCGGGGCGCTTCCAGCGAATCACCGCGGTCGCGATCAACGCCGACAGCAGGGCCGAGGGCTTCAGCGCCCGGCGGCTCGACTGGAACTACCTGACCGACACGGCGCCGTTCCGCGTGCGCGCCCGCACGCTGCGCTGACCCCCGTCGTCCGCGGCCGGCGGCGCCGCGGCGACCGCTTCGGCGATCGCCCCTTCGAGGTCGAGGGCGAAGCTGTCGAGGTCGGCCATCGCGTCGTAGTCGCCGACCAGGCCGAAGTCGATCTTGCCGTCGTAGGACATGATCCCGACGCAGAGCGCCTGGCGGCGCGCCAGCGGAACGAGCGGGAAGATCGAGGTCATCCGGCGGCCCAGCAGGTAGAGCGGGAACTGCGGCCCGGGGACGTTGGTGACGACGAGGTTGAAGAAGCGCTGCGCGGGCTGCAGGCGGGCGGCCTGCGAGGCGATCGTCGTCGGCGCGAAGTCGGTCAGCCTGGTCAGCAGCTCGGCGCCGACCGCCTGGCCGGAGCCCTTCAGGTCGCCCATCGTCTCGCTGACGAGGCGCAGCCGCTCGACCGGGTCCTGCGCGAAGACCGGCAGCGGCGCCATCATCGCCGAGATCCGGTTGCCGAGCGCGCCGCGCTCTTCGTCGGCCCGCACGCTGACCGGCACCATCGCCCGCATCTTCAGCTCATCGGTGTCGTGCCCGCGGGCGCGCAGGTAGTTGCCGAGCGCGCCGGCGACGACCGAGAGGACGACGTCGTTGACCGTGCCGCCGTGGGCGTTCTTGACCCGCTTGAAGTCGGCGAGGTCGCAACGTACGAAGGCGATCCGGCGGTGCGGGCCGATCTCGACGTTGAACGGCGTGCTCGGCGCCGCCGCGGCGCCCTCGAGGAACTTGCCGGCGTCGACGAGGCCGCGCAGCGCCTGGCGCGGCCCGCGCACCGCGGCGCGCATGCCACGGACGATCTCGCGCGGGCTGGTGGCGCGCTCGCGCAGCGCGTCGGCGAGCAGCTCGAGGTCGGTCGGCTCCGGCCGCGGCGCCCACTTGGGGGGCCGCACCGGCGGCTCGCTCGGCGACTCCTCGAGGTCGAAGAGCACGGTGGTTATGTCCACCCCGGAGATCCCGTCGACCAGGGCGTGGTGGCTCTTGCCGATCACCGCGAAGCGGTCGTCTTCGACCCCCTCGACCAGCCACAGCTCCCAGAGCGGCTTGGTGCGGTCGAGCTGCTGGGAGAAGATCCGCGCGGCGAGGTTGCGCAGCTGCTCCTCCGAGCCGGGCGCCGGCAGCGCCGTGCGGCGCACGTGGTAGTCGAGGTTGAGGAACGGGTCGTCGACCCAGACCGGCCGGCCCTGGTGGAAGGGGATGGAGCGCAGCTTCTGGCGGAAGCGGGGGACGAGGTGCAGGCGCGATTCGATGTGGTCGCGGAACTGCTCGTGAGTGGGCGCCGCGCCCTCGAAGAGGATCGTCGAGGCGACGTGCATGTGGGCGCCGGCCCGCTCCAGATGGAGGAAGGACGCATCCAGTCCAGTGAGTCGATCCTCGTTCACGGCTTCATCTTCGCATAGCCCCGCGGGGGTTCAAGCCGCTGAGGGCTCGGCGAAGCCGAGCTCGAGCTGGCCGGGCGGGGCGGCGGGCTCGGGGCGCTCCTCGCGGCCGAACCCGGCGACGCGCACCCCGAGCAGCCGCACCGGTCGCGGCGGCGCGTAGGCGCGCAACAGCTCCAGCGCCACCGGGGTGACGACGTCGGGGTCGGCGGTCGGCTCGTCCAGGGTGTGCGCCCTGGTCACGTTGGTCCAGTCGTCGAGCCGCACCTTGATCCCGATCGTCCGCCCCGCGAGGTCGCGCGAGCGCAGACGGCGACAGAGCTCCTTGGCGAGCGAGGCGACTTGGCGCGCCATCTCCGCCTGGTCGGCGACGTCGACGTCGAAGGTGGTCTCGGCGGACTGCGACTTGGTCTCGCGGACCGGCTCGATCGGGGTCTCGTCCTCGAACCGCGCGCGGGCGGGCAGCCAGCGGCCCATGCGCGGCCCGAAAGCCCGCTCCAGGGCGGCCGGATCGTGGGCTCGCAGGTCGGCCAGGCTGCGGATGCCCATCCGCTCAAGCTTCTCGACCGTCTTCGGGCCGATGCCGGGGACGAGGCCCGGGGGAGAGGCGGCAAAGCGCTCCAGCGCCTGGGCGCGGGAGAGCACGACGAGGCCGGCGGGCTTGCCCAGCTCGCTGACGATCTTCGCCAGCAGGCGGTTCTCCGAGATCCCGACCGAGCAGGTGAGGCCGGTGTCCTCGCGGATCTCGGTCGCGATCCGCCGCATCGTCGCCTTCGGCGCGAACAGCCCGCTGAGGTCGAGGTAGGCCTCGTCGAGCCCGACCACCTCGACGGTCTCCGCATTGGCCCGCAGGATGTCCATCACCCGCCCCGAGGCCTCCCGGTAGGCGGCGAAGTCCGGCTTCAGGTAGACCGCGTCCGGCAGCCGCCGCCGCGCCACCGCCGCCGGCATCGCCGAATGGATCCCCGCCAGCCTCCGCGCCTCATAGCTCGCCGTCGTGACGACCGCCCGCGGCCCCGACCCACAGACCACGACCGGCTTCCCCTTCAACTCCGGCCGCCGCCGCAGCTCGACCGAGGCGTAGAAGGCGTCCATATCAACAATAGCGACCACGCGGGGCCAGCTTGCGATTTCGGACATGCCCCAAAGTTACGACCGACAGCGGCGGACCGCACGAAAGGGACGATTGCCGATCCGCCGGAGCGTCCGTTTAACGCTTCTGCACCTTGGCCTGCATCGCGACCAAACCGAAGAAACGTTTCGCCGCGTCGGTCTGTGTCCGCTCCACGGTCTCGACTACAGCGCTTGCAAGGGCGATGTAGTCGAGGGTCTCCGGGCGCGTGAAGACCGCGTCGTGGTCGTAGTCGGCTTCCTCGCGCTTCTCGTTTAGCTCTAGGAAGCCCTCGGCGATGGTCAACGTCTCAGCGTCGACATGGGGGTCACCTTCGGCCGGGTCCAACAGCGCTTTGATGTGCGACGGCGGGCTACCCGGCCTGATTCCTTCCAACTGACCAACCCAGATCGCGACCG